>DASZVJ010000044.1:0-11516 GCA_035547155.1 Vicinamibacterales bacterium | reverse complement strand
GTGGTGGCGATCGCGCTCGTGTCCGCCTCGCCGCGCACGCTCGCCGATGCGCGCTCACGCATCGTTCATCTCTGCACCCTCGTGGCGGCGCCCGGCGACGCGTTCACGTACGTGCCGCCGCCACCGTTGCCGCGGGCGGGCCTTCGTGCGCACGTGGTCGCCGGCGCGACGATCAACGTGACGTACGTCGGCTTCGAGAGCTTTCCGTCCGCACAGGCGTCGTTCCAGGCGGCTGTCGACATCTGGAGCCAGCTCATCTCGAGCCCCGTGCCGATCAAGGTGCGCGCGGAGTTCACGACGCTCGGCACCAACGTGCTGGGCAGCGCCGGGGCGCAGTACCTGTGGCACGACTTCAGTGGGGTGCCGCAGGCCGGCACGTACTACGTCGACGCGCTCGCGGATCAGCTGCACGGCAGCGATCTCTACAGCGATCAGTTCGACATTCTCGCGAGCTTCAACAGCGCGTTCTCGAGCTGGTATTTCGGCACGGACGGCCACCCGCCCCAGGGACAATACGATTTCGAGTCCGTCGTGCTGCACGAGCTCGGACATGGGCTCGGCTTCCTCGGATCGGCCACCGTGAACGGCGGCAACGGATCGATCGGGTTCGGCGCGTATCCGGTCGCCTTCGATCGCTTCGTCGTGACCGAGACCGGCGCGCCGCTGCTGGGGTTCGCGAGTCCGTCGACCGCGCTCGCCGCGCAATTGACACACGCGTATGATCCCGGCAATCCGCACGGCCCAGGCGTCTATTGGGGCGGCGCGCGCGGCGTGGCGGGCAATGGCGGGGTCACCGCGCGTCTCTACACGCCGGCGAGCTGGACACCCGGATCGAGCTACTCGCATCTCGACGAGAATGCGTTTCCGGCGGGCAATCAGAATTCGTTGATGACGCCGGCGCTCTCCGGCGCCGAGGCCGTCCACAATCCCGGACCGATCATGCTCGGCATGTTCACCGACATGGGATGGGTCGTCGGCACGCCAGCGTCGCCGCTACTCGGGCGCGACTTCAATGCCGACGGGCACGCGGATCTCCTCTACGAGAGCACCTCCGGGCAGCTGTACGTCTGGTACATGAGCGGGACGACATACACAGGCGGCGCGTATCTGTCGCCGATGCAAATCGATCCCGCGTGGCAGATCGTCGGGACGAGCGACTTCACCGGCGACGGGCACGCCGATCTGCTCCTGCAGCATCAGCAGACGGGCGCGGTGACGCTCTACAGGATGAACGGCCTGACCAAGGACAACGAGCAATCGCTTCCCGTCGCGCCGAGCTCGCCGTGGCGCGTCGTCGCGACCGCGGATCTGAACAACGACACGAACGCCGACATCGTGTGGGAGAACTTCACGACCGGCCAGGTGTACGTGTGGTTCATGGCGCCGTCAAACGGCAACATGGGTTACGGCGGACCGAACGGCGCCTTCCTCGGCGACTACGTGCACGCCTCGGATCAGTCGATCATCACGCTCGGATCGACGACCGCGCGCATTGCCGGCGCCGCGGACATCGACGCCGACGGCCATCCGGATCTGGTGTGGCAGGACGACACGACGGGCGCGCTGAGCGTCTGGTACATGAACGGCGTCGTGCGGACGTCGGTCGGGCCGCTGGGCACGGGCGCGGCCAATCCCGTCTGGCGGATTCGCTCGATTGGCGACTACGACGGGGACCAGCGGCCCGATCTCATCTGGCAGCAGGTCAACACGTCCGAGCTCTACGCCTGGTTCCTCAACGGCGCCAGCCTCGTGTCCAGCGCGTATCTCTCGCCCCAGGCCGTCAATCCCATCTGGAAAATCGTCGGGCCGAGGTGAGGAGAAAACTTCGAACTTCGAACGTTGAACTTCGAAATGCCACGGCCCATCGTAGGGGCCCTTGTGGCCACCCGTCCTGGCCGGACCTGAAGGTCCGGCCCTCCGACGAGCGCAGCACCCGTGGCCCGTAGCCCGTAGCCTGCAGTATCTTCGCTCCATGTCCGCGTACTTCAGTCCCGCACTCTTCACGTTCCTCAAACAACTGAAACGGCACAACACACGCGAGTGGTTCGAAGTGAACCGCGAGCGCTACATCGAGCACGTCGAGGCGCCGATGCTGCGGTTCATCACCGATCTCGCTCCGCGCCTTGCCGCGATCAGCCCGGCGTTCGTCGTCGATCCGAAGCGCAGCGGCGGATCGATGTATCGGATCTATCGCGATACGCGCTTCTCAGCCGACAAGTCGCCGTACAAGACGCATGTGGCAGCACACTTCCGCCACGAGACGCACAAGGCCGCGCCCTCGGTCGCCGGCTTCTATCTCCATCTCGAGCCCGGCGATTGCCTCGGCGGCGGTGGCATCTATCATCCGGATTCGGCGGCGTTGACGCGCATCCGTCTGGCAATTGTCCAGAACGCGCGCGGGTGGGCCGCCGTCAAGAAGACCGGCGTGACGATCGAAGGCGACACGCTGACGCGCGCGCCGGCGGGCTTCGATCCCGCGCATCGATTCGTCGACGACCTGAAGCGCAAGGATCACTACGCGCTTCGGACGTTCACCGAGCGTGATGTCTGCAGCGCCGGATTTCTCGATCGGTACGTCGACGTCTGCCGTGACGTCGCGCCGCTCGTCGCCTTCCTGACGCGCGCGATCGGCGGGCGCTGGTAATGCGACACGTCGAACGGCGACGCCACACGCGCTAAATCGCGGGCAGATACAATGAATCCGTCCGGAGGACGCATGTTCCACGCCCGCCGCCTGGCCGTTCTGGTTCTCGTGGTCTGCACCGGCCTCGTCTGCCTGCGCGGATCCGCACTGCCCGCCGTCCGCGCGAGCCTGCCCGAGCGGCTGACCAACGCGGAGTTCTGGGATCTGACGGAGCGCATGTCGGAGCCCGGCGGGTCGTTCCGCTCCGACAACTTCCTGTCGAACGAGCGCGGCTATCAGGTCGTCATTCCCGATCTGCTGAAGACCGCCAAGCCGAATCGGGTCTACCTCGGCGTCGGCCCGGAACAGAACTTTCCGTACATCATCGCGCTCGAGCCGGCGATGGCGTTCATCTTCGACATCCGCCGCGGCAACCTGCACGAGCAGCTGCTCTACAAGGCGCTGTTCGAGATGTCGAAGGATCGTGCCGACTTTCTGTCGCGCCTGTGGTCACGCGCGCGGCCCGATGGCCTGACGCCGGCGTCGACGGTGGACGAGCTGATGGCGGCGTACGAGCCCGTCGCGCCGACGCCGAAGGCGTACGCCGAAAATCTCGAGGCCGTGACCGAGTGGCTGACGAAGACGCATCACTTCGCGCTGCACGACGGCGATCGCGAAGGCATCGACTACGTCTACAAAACCGCGTTCTACGACGGCGGGCCCGATCTGAACTACTCGATGGGCGGCGGCTTTGGGGGCAACCGATCCACGTTCGCCGAGTTGCAGATGCTCGACGATGGCCAGGGCGTCAATCGAGGATTTCTCGCGACCGAAAAGAACTGGCTCGCGATCAAGGATCTCGAGACGCGCAATCTCATCGTCCCAGTCGTCGGCGACTTCGGCGGCCCGTTTGCGATCCGTGCCGTCGGCGCGTACCTGAAGGCGCACGACGCGCTCGTCTCCGCGTTCTATCTGTCGAACGTCGAACAGTACCTCAACCAGGACGGCAAGGAAGAGTCGTTCCTGTGCAGCGTCGCGGCGCTGCCGCTCGACGACACGAGCACGTTCATCTACACGGGCGGCGGACGTTACGGCCGTGGGTTCGGCCGGGGCTTCGGCGGAGGCTTCGGCCGCGGCGGCGGCCGTGGCGGCGGGCTCAACGTGACGTTCCTGCGGCCCATGCTGGCCGACGCGCAGTCGTGCACGACCGCGGCTCCGGCGGCCGCCGCGCCCGGCCGTCTACAATAAGCGTCGAGGTCTCTTTCGATGCCCGCTTATCGCTCCCGCACGACGACGCACGGCCGCAACATGGCCGGCGCGCGCAGCCTCTGGCGCGCCACCGGCATGAACGACGGCGACTTCGACAAGCCCATCATCGCCGTCGCCAACTCGTTCACGCAGTTCGTGCCCGGCCACGTGCACTTGAAAGATCTCGGTCAGATGGTCGCGCGCGAGATCGAGGAGGCCGGCGGCGTCGCCAAGGAGTTCAACACGATCGCCGTCGACGACGGCATCGCGATGGGACATGACGGCATGCTGTACAGCCTGCCGTCGCGCGAGTTGATCGCCGACGCCGTCGAGTACATGGTCAACGCGCACTGCGCCGACGCGCTCGTGTGCATCTCCAACTGCGACAAGATCACGCCCGGCATGCTCATGGCCGCGCTGCGGCTGAATATCCCCGCGATCTTCGTGTCCGGCGGGCCGATGGAGGCGGGCAAGGTGAAAGTCGGCGACGCGATCCGATCGGTCGATCTGATCGACGCGATGGTCGCCGCCGGGAACCCGTCGGTGACCGACGATCAGGTCGCGGCGATGGAGCGATCCGCGTGTCCGACCTGCGGCTCGTGCTCCGGCATGTTCACCGCCAACTCGATGAACTGCCTGATGGAGGCGATCGGCCTCGCGCTGCCGGGCAACGGCACGCTGCTCGCGACGCACGCGGATCGGCGCGGGCTGTTCCTCGAGGCCGGACGCCGGATCGTCGATTTGGCGCGCCGCTACTACGAGGGCAATGACGCGTCCGCGCTGCCGCGATCGATCGCGACGTTCGACGCCTTCGAGAACGCGATGGCGCTCGACATCGCGATGGGCGGATCGACGAACACCGTGCTGCACCTGCTCGCCGCCGCGCAGGAGGGTGAGGTGCCCTTCACGATGGCGGACATCGATCGGCTGTCGCGCCGCGTGCCGCACCTCTGCAAGGTCGCACCCTCGTCGCAGACCGTGCACGTCGAGGACGTGCATCGCGCCGGCGGCATCATCGGCATCCTGGCCGAGCTCGATCGCGCCGGCCTGATTCATCGTCGCGTGCCGACCGTGCATGCGTCGTCGCTCGGCGACGCGATCGATCGCTGGGACGTCATGGGCTCGCATCGCGCCGAGATCGAGACGCTCTATCGCGCGGCGCCTGGCGGCGTGCGCACGGCGCAGCCGTTCAGCCAGCAGTCGCGCTATGCCTCGCTCGACGTCGATCGCGAACGCGGAGCGATTCGTGACGTCGCCCACGCGTTCAGCCAGGACGGCGGCCTGGCCGTGCTCTACGGCAACATCGCGGCAGACGGCTGCATCGTGAAGACGGCGGGCGTCGACCCCGCGTCGCTCGTGTTCACCGGCCGCGCGCGCATCTTCGAAAGTCAGGACGCGGCCGTCGACGCGATTCTCGGCGACACGATCATCGCCGGCGACGTCGTCGTCATTCGCTACGAAGGGCCGCGCGGCGGGCCCGGCATGCAGGAGATGCTGTACCCGACGAGCTATCTGAAGGCGAAGGGACTCGGGAAATCCTGCGCGCTCATCACCGATGGCCGCTTCTCCGGCGGCAGCTCGGGGCTGTCGATCGGCCACATCTCGCCGGAAGCGGCTGAAGGCGGCGCAATTGGGCTGCTGCAGGACGGCGACACGATCGAGATCGACGTGCCGCGCCGCGTGCTGCGCGTGTCGCTGAGCGACGCGGATCTCGCGCGCCGCCGTCGCGCCGTGGACGCGCGCGGCGCCGACGCCTGGAAGCCTGGTCCACGCACACGTCTCGTCTCGCGCGCGCTCGAAGCGTACGCGGCGATGACGACGAGCGCGTCGCGAGGAGCCGTCCGCGATCTGCGCGGCCTGCGCCGCGTCGCCGAGCCCGAGGTCGAGTCGACACTCGGCTGACGGGTCAGATAGGCTCTGTCGCGGAGCCTTCATTGCCGCGCTCAGACGGACGCCGCGTCAATCGATACGCGATCGGCGCCTGCTGCATCCTGTTGTTCGTCGCTCTACAGGCGGGTCTTCGATGGGCGCCTCCAACGCAGCCCGTCGGCGACCAGGCCATCCTCGAGATCTACACGCTCCACGCCGCGCACGGAACGCTCACCGTCGGGCCGTACTCGAGGTTCGGCTGGAATCATCCCGGCCCGATGTATTTCTACCTGCTCGCGCCTGGCTACGTGCTGAGCGGCGACCGCGAAGAGAGCCTGCTGATCACCGTACTGACACTGAATCTGCTCTCGATCGCCACCATGGTGTTCGTCGCCAGACGGTACGGCGGGCCGTCGCTCGCCTATGCGCTCATGACGTGCCTCGCGATGCTCTATTTTCGAGTGAGCCGCACGCCGGGTTGGGACTTCGGCGATCTCCTGTCGAACAGCTGGAATCCCTTGTCCCCGATGCTGCCGTTTGCGCTCGCGCTCCTGCTCAGCGCTGCGCTCGGAGAGGGACAGCTGCGTATGCTTCCGGCTCTGGCGCTCGTCGCGAGCTTCGTCGTGCAGACGCACGTGGCGTTTCTGCCCGTCACGGCAGTCGTCGTGCTTTCCGCGGTTGCAATGTACGCGCTCCTGCACGTGCCGGCGCGAGTCGTCGTTCAGCCTGTCGCCCGCGGGCTCGCGTGGGTCCGCGTGCTCGATGGCCTTCTTGCGATCTGCGGTGGACTCATCGCGTGGGTCTTGCTGTTCGGCGGATTCGATCTGAGCGTCGCGGGCCATCTCGTCACCGTTCACGCACTCGATCGGCTGTGCGCGTACGCGATCGCGCTGGTTGTCGTGCGTCACGCCATTTCGCGACGACATCCGCGCGTGATGCGGATCGCACATCGTCTCGTGCAGCGTGCCGCGGACGGTTCAGGCCGTGGTGTCAGATGGGTGACCGCGCGTCCGTTGCCGGCCAAGACGCGCGAGATTCTCGTCGGCACGGCAGCCGTCCTCGCGCTTCTCTGGCTGCCGCCCGCGATCGAGCAAGCCACGCACTGGCCCGGCAACGTCGTTCGCATGGCGCAGTCGCTGACCGAGGCATCGGGCGTGAATGCCCAGGCAGGGCTCGCGGCTTTCAGCTCGGAGCTCGTCGGCGTGCTCCGGCCGTCGCTGCGCGTCGCGGCCGACGGCGAAATCTTCACCTCGGCGTCGCTGTCCATTCCCGTCGCGGTGTTGGCGATGATTCAGCTCGTGCTCGTTGCGCTCGGCGCGATGTGGGCGTCGCGATCCGGACGCCGCTTTCTCGCCGTGCTCGCCGGCGTCTGTCTGGTGGCCTCAGCGACGGCGTTCTGGGGCATGGTGCGCGCCAGAGGCGAGTTGTTCGATCACCTCGCGTTCTGGATCGTCATGATTGGCATCGTCTCGCTGTCGACGATCGCATCAGCGCTGGCGATCTGGATCGGCGCGCGATTCCGTCTTGCGTGGCCGTGGGCTGCGCGGCATGTCGGCATCGTTGCGGCGCTCCTCGTCGCCGCTTTTGCTGTGGAAGGCGCGTACCACATTGCGGCACGACATCAACAAACCACCTTTCCGGCCGAGCGGGCGGCGGCCAGGGATTTGTACGTCGCGATCGACGCCGATCTCCGCGCGCACGGTCTCTCGACGAGTCCCTTGCGCGTCGACATCGCGCAGGATGCGTGGCTCGTGTCGGCGGGCGTCGTCCTGGACCTGTACAAGGCGGGCCGGCCTCTCGTGATGGACGAACGATGGGCGAGGCTGTTCGCGTTTCCCGTCGATGACCCTGCGGCAAATCCGCCGGCTGCACGGATCGTGCTCGCGGATGCCGCGGACGCCATGCGTCTGGACAACGATCGGGGATTCCGCCTCGTCGCCTCACGCGGCGGCGTGAGTGCCTATCTCGCGCGCACGGAACGCTAGCCACATTTTTGGCCGCCGCTGATGTAGGCTCTGTCGCGGAGTCCCCATGATCAAGCCGCTGATCTACGCCATCGCGCTGGTGTCCTGCGTCGCGACCGCGTCGGTGATGATGTCGTCCTCGCAGGCGCCTGCCGCGGCGCCCGTTCAGGCACCGCCGGCCGCACCGGCCACACCGGCCGCCGGGCCAGACGTCAACGCGCTCTACCAGCTCGGTCCCGATTCGCTCGCGCACGACGAGGTGCCGAAGGGCGAGATCCGCGGGCCGTTCACCTTGCCGAGCCAGGCATATCCAGGCACGCAGCACACGTACTGGGTGCACGTGCCGCCGCAGTACGATCCCGCGGTGCCGGCGAGCCTGATGATTTTTCAGGACGGCCAGGCGTTCAAGGACATGGGCGGCGTGCTGCGCGCGCCGAACGTCCTCGACAACCTGATCTACCGGCGCGAGATTCCGGTGATGATCACCGTCTTCATCAATCCTGGCCGCACGCCGGAGCAGCCGGAGCCGACGCCGGCCGAGTGGGGCGATCGCACGACGAACCGGCCGACGGAGTACAACACGCTCGACGACAAATACGCGCGCGTCGTCGTCGACGAGCTCTTGCCGGCGATCGAAAAGGACTACAACATCTCGAAAAATCCCGACGATCGCGGTATCGGCGGCGCGAGCTCCGGCGCGATTGCCGCGTTCACCGTGGCGTGGCAGCGGCCCGATCGATTCCACAAAGTCCTCAGCATCGTCGGCAGCTTCGTCAACCTGCGCGGTGGCGACGCGTACGCGGACCTCGTGCGGCAGAGCGAGAAGAAGCCGATTCGCGTGTTTCTGCAGGATGGGCGCAATGACAATCGCACGGGACGCGGCGGCGCGTACGATCCGCGCCGCGACTGGTTCTTTCAGAACGTGCGGCTGATGCAGGCGCTGACCGAGAAGGGCTACGACGTCAACTACGTGTGGGGCCTGAACACGCATGGCCAGCGGATGGGTGGGCCGATGCTGCCGGAGATGATGCGTTGGCTCTGGCGGGATCATGCCGTCTCGACCGACGTGAACGATGCCGTCGAGCGATCGTTCAACGCGCCGCGGGTGCGATAATCGGCCGCACGTACTATCGGCCAGCCTTTCGGACCTCCCTCCATGGCTGAGATGTCTCCAAGGACCTTGAAGCGCGCGCTTCGCCCCATCGTCACCCGTGTGCCCTATGCACGGCGCGCCATCCATCACACCTTCGATGCCGTGTTCCGGGCCGCGTTCTGGCGATTCGATCGCGGACGCCACACGGGAGGCGCACGGGAATCGTCCCAACTGGTCGCGCGCACGGACGCGCTCAATCACGCGGCCGAGCAGTATTTCGTGCGCTTCGAGCATCCCGCGTTCCTCCTCGGCAAGCCGTTCGCAGACGAGACCGGCTTTCCGCGATACCTCTTCAGTCTGGGTGTGCTGCTCCAAGCGCTCCGCGTGCGCCGATCCGACGTCGTCGTCGAGTTCGGCGCCGGCAGCTGCTGGGTGTCACATTTCCTGAATCGATTCGGCAGCAAGACGATTTCGATCGACGTCTCGCAGACGGCGCTCGATCTCGGCCGCACGCTGTTCGAGCGCGACTCGCAGACCAATTGGGCCGTGGCCCCGGAGTTCGTCGTCTACGACGGCCATCGCATCCCGTTGCCGGACGCGAGCTGTGACAAGGTCATCGTCTTCGACGCGTTCCATCACGTGCCGAATCAGCGGGAGATCCTGACGGAGCTGTGCCGCATTCTCCGGCCGGACGGCATGGTCGCGATGTGTGAACCGGGGACCGGGCACGCAGAGACCGAAGCCTCGCGGCGCGAGGTGGAGAAGTTTGGCGTGCTCGAGAACGAGTTGGTCGCCGAGGACGTCGGCGCGTTGGCGGTCGACTGCGGCTTCGCGGCCGCGCATCTGATTGTCGCAGGCGCGTTGCACGAGATTCCGTGCACCGATCTCGGCCCGTTCATTCGCGGCAAGGGCTTCGCGGACTTCTGGACGGCTCAGAGCGACGCGCTCGTCACCGGCCACTATTTCGTGCTCTACAAGGGCAACGCGCATCCGACGACGAGCAGTCCGAAGGCGATAGGGGCGCGGATCGCGCTCGTGCGCACACCAGCCGAGATCCACATCGCGCGAGGCGAGCGGGCGAGCGTCACGCTCGAGATCGCGAATGTCGCCGAAACGACCTGGCTGTCGGCGCCGGCAGACGGCCGTGGATGGACGCGCATCGGTGTCCATTTGCTGCGTCCCGGCGAGCCGCCGGTCGTCGCCGATTTCGACTGGCTTCGCGTCGAGCTCCCGCACGATGTCGCGCAGGACACGCGCGTGACGGTCCGGTTTCAGCTGCCGCCGATCGCCGAGCCAGGCGACTATGTCGCCGTATGCGATCTGGTGATTGAAGGCTTCACGTGGTTCGCCGAGCGCGGTTCGAAGACGGTGACGCTCGCCATTCACGTCGATTAGGCGCTCGGGGCTCGCCAGGTCGCCGCCTCCACGTCCTCCATGTCTCCATGGTGAATTCAAGGACGCGACAGTCAATGCCCGAGTCTATCGCGGCCCGTCGTCTCCGCCGGACATCGGCTGAATGTCGACTCGCAGCTCAGGATCCCGATACGTCCAGCGCAGCAAGGTCTCGACGATGTTCTCGCCGACGGCCGCCGGCGGCGCGGGAACGGCAAGCGTCGCGCCGGCATTCGGGTGAGGCTCACGCGTGAGAATCTCCGCCGCGTACGCGTCGAACGGACGGCTCGCGGCGGCGCTGACGCGGACATTGCGGATCGTGAAGACCGCGCTGCGCGCGATGACGCCGATGGTGACGAGCGTCCACAGCGCAAGACCGACGGCGCCGCGCCGCATCAGCGATCCGCGCAGCCACCACAGCAGGACAGCCGTCATCGAGGCGAAGCCCACTGCCGCCAGATAGAGATACCGGGACGGCAGGCCGAAGCGGAACAGGCTGAATGGCGCCAGCGCGACGACCGTCCACCAGACGAAATAGCGCACGCGCGCCGGCGCGATCGTCCCGGCCGCGGCCATCGCCGCAACGACAACGAGCACACCCAGCAGATTGCGCCGCGCGACGGCGAGCGAGACGAGCGCCTGCGCGATGTTCGTCATGATGTGCAGGCCGGCGCGATATTCACCTTCGGTGACGACGTAGTTGCGGGCGTTGACGACGACGGCAATACCGAGCGAGATCGCCGTGACGATGACATACGGCATCAGCCGCAGGAGACGCGCGCGTCTGCGCGCGGCCGGTTGCGGACCATCGGCCAATGGCAGCAATGCCATCAAGGGGAGCGCGACGATCGCTGATTCGTGCGTCAACAGCGCGACGACGTACGCCACGATCGACGCGGCGTACGCACCGCGCGAGCCGCGACGCGCGGCGCGATGAAAGAGCCAGACCGCGACGACGACGGCGAGCGTCGCTTGCACTTCGCTGATGGCGGAGACCCACGTGACGGCCTCGACGGGACCAGGTTGCGCGGCGAATAGCACGCCAGCCAGCAGGCCGGCGGGGAACGAGTCGGCCACCGCGGCCGCGAGCGCGCAAACGGCCAGGCTCGTGAGCCAATGCGCGACGAGATTCAGCGTGTGAAAGCACGGCGCCGACCAGCCGCAGGACGCGACGGCGGCGTCGAAATAGACGCCCACGAGCGGCCGGTAGAAGTGGCCGTGGCGAAACGGGTTCCAGCGGTCGGCCGTCGTCGCGTGGTAGGCGTTATCGACCCACTGAAAGTCGTCCGCCCAGAGCCCGAGCCCGCGGGATCGGCCGTAGACGATG
>DASZVJ010000043.1:0-11563 GCA_035547155.1 Vicinamibacterales bacterium | reverse complement strand
CCGTTCGTGAACCTCATCCCGCGGAGTCATTCGCACACGCTGGAGCTGGCGTTCGCCCTGGTTCCGCAGGCTCTGCCGGTCTCGATGCCGATCGGGCTCACCTTCGGCATCCTCTGGGGACTCGGCCGGACTCCCGCATCGCGTCGAACGCGAGCCGTCGTGCTGGCGCTCGCGCTCGGCGTGTGCACCGTGTCGTTCACGATGGTGGCGTGGGTCGCGCCGATGTCGAATCAAGCCTTTCGAGTCTCGGTGGCGGGGCGACCCCTCCTCAAAGGCGCGAACGAGCTCACGTTGGGTGAGCTCCGCTCCCAGATCGAGGCAGGACGCGGCGTGGCTCCAGCCGTTTCGCCGTTCGACACTCGTCGTCTGGCTCTGCGCTATCACCAGCGGTGGGCCCTGGCGAGCGCGCCACTGGTGCTCGCGCTTTTTGCCATGGCATGTACGAGCCGGCGACGGTGGCGTCGCATGATGCGGCTCCTGGCCGGGGCTCTCGCGATTGCCGTCTACTACGTCATCATGCTCTGGACACTCGGCACGGGACGCGACGAGCTGATGTCGCCGTTTGCGGCCGCGTGGGCGCCGAACGTGACGTTCCTGGTGCTGTCGCTCGTCATCATGCGATTCACCTCGCCGCGAACGAACGACACCGCTCAGGCGTGAGTCGAATGTTGCCGGCCCGCTTGCTCGCGCCCACCGATCGCCGCAATTTCGTCGTCTGGATTCACATGGCGAAGCGGCCCGAGACGCGAGAGAAGCGCATTCGCGAATCGATCCGGTTGTTGTCGGCGGGGAAGAAGCTGGGATTGAAATAAGCGCAGGAGAGTAGTTGTGCCGACCGACGCGCAAACGCCGGCCGGCACGTCGTGCATCACGCGAGATCGAAGCGATCGAGCTCCATTACCTTCGTCCACGCGGCGACGAAGTCCCTCACGAACGTCTCCTTCGCATCGTCGCAGCCGTAGACCTCGGCGAGCGCGCGGAGCTCGGAGTTCGAGCCGAACACGAGATCGACGCGGGTGCCGGTCCATTTGACCTGACCCGTCGCTTCGTCGGTCGCGGCGAACGCCTGCGAGCCGGGATCGAGTGGCTTCCAGATCGTGCCGAGCTCGAGCAGGTTGACGAAGAAGTCGTTCGTCAACACACCGGGCGTCTTCGTGAAGACGCCGTACGACGACTTGTCCCAGTTCGCGCCGAGAACACGCAGGCCCCCGACGAGGACCGTCATCTCCGGCGCGCTGAGCGTCAGCAGGTTCGCCTTGTCGAGGAGCGCGTACTCCTGCGACAGACGATTGCCCTTCGCGTAGTAGTTGCGGAACCCGTCGGCGATCGGCTCGAGCGGCGCGAACGACTCGACGTCCGTCTGTTCCTGCGACGCGTCGGTGCGGCCCGGACGGAACGGCACGTCGATCGCGTGGCCGGCGGCCTTCGCGGCCTGCTCGACGCCGGTGTTGCCGGCGAGCACGATCAGATCCGCGAGCGAGACCTGCTTGCCGCCACGCTGCGACGCGTCGAACGACTGTTTGATCCGCTCGAGCGTGGCGAGCACCGACGCGAGCTCGGCGGGATTGTTGACCGTCCAGTGCTTCTGCGGCTCC
The DNA here is from genome assembly GCA_035547155.1 of Vicinamibacterales bacterium. GTDB lineage: Bacteria > Acidobacteriota > Vicinamibacteria > Vicinamibacterales > SCN-69-37 > CAZNMF01. Next base: position 9,968 of record DASZVJ010000043.1, on the reverse strand, counting down.
AGACGGAGGCGCGCGCCGTTGACGCCGCCGCGCTTGTCGCTGCCGCGGAACGTCGACGCGGCCGCCCATGCCGTGGACACGAGTTGCGAGACGGTCAGGCCCGACGCGAGAATCTGCGCCTTCAGCGCCGCGGCGTCCGACGCGTCAATCAACGGATGATCGACGGCCGGCACGGGATCCTGCCAAATCAGAATCTCGCTCGGGACTTCCGGTCCGAGATAGCGCGCGATCGGGCCCATGTCGCGGTGCGTCAGCTTGAACCACGCGCGCGCGAACGCGTCGGCGAACGCGGCCTGGTCGTCCTTGAAGCGGCGCGAGATCGGCTCGTAGATCGGATCGAACCGCAGCGCGAGATCGGACGTGAGCATGCGCGGCTCGCGATGCTTCGACGGATCGTGTGCGAGCGGCACCAGGTCCGAGCCCGCACCGTTCTTCGGGCGCCACTGCTTCGCGCCCGCCGGGCTCTCCATCAGCTCCCAGTCGTACGCGAACAGGATGTGGAAGAACTCGTTGTCCCACCGCGTCGGGTGATACGTCCACGTGACTTCGAGCCCGCTGCCGATCGTGTCGCCGCCGCGCCCCGTGCCGAAGCTGCACGCCCATCCGAGCCCCTGCGCTTCGAGCGGCGCCGCTTCGGGATCCGGTCCGACGTGACTCGCCGGCCCCGCGCCGTGCGTCTTGCCGAACGTGTGGCCGCCGGCGATCAGCGCGACGGTCTCTTCGTCGTTCATCGCCATGCGGCGGAACGTCTCGCGGATGTCGCGCGCCGATGCGAGCGGATCGGGCTTGCCGTTCGGACCTTCGGGGTTCACGTAGATCAAGCCCATCTGCACGGCGGCGAGCGGCGACTCGAGCTCGCGATCGCCCGAGTAGCGCTGATCGTCGAGCCACACGTTCTCCGGGCCCCAGTACACGTCTTCATCGGGCTCCCACACATCGGCGCGTCCGCCCGCGAAGCCGAACGTCTTGAAGCCCATCGACTCCAGCGCGACGTTGCCCGAGAGGATCATCAGGTCCGCCCACGAGATCTTGCGCCCGTACTTCTTCTTCACCGGCCACAACAGACGACGGGCTTTGTCGAGGTTGACGTTGTCGGGCCAGCTGTTGAGCGGCGCGAAGCGCTGCTGGCCGGAGCCACCGCCGCCGCGGCCGTCCCAGATGCGGTACGTGCCTGCGCTGTGCCACGCCATGCGGATGATGAACGGCCCGTAGTGGCCGAAGTCGGCGGGCCACCACGGCTGCGACGTCGTGAGGACTTGTTCGATGTCCTTCTTCACCGCGGCGAGATCGAGCGTCTTGAACTCGGCGGCGTAGTCGAAGTCCGCGCCCAGGGGATTTCCCACGGACGGGTTCTTCGCGAGGATTTTCAGATTGAGCTGGTTCGGCCACCACATCCGATTGGCGGAGCCGCTGGTCGGATGGGGAGCCTTGCCGTGCGCGACGGGGCAGGCGGATGCGTCGTTGGACATGGGATGGTTCCTCTATTGAAAACTTCGAACTTTGAACTTCGAACTTCGAAACGCTTGCCCCGAGCTTGTCGAGGGGCGAACTTTGAACTTCGAAACGCGTGACGGAGCCGCTACGCTTCGTGCGCGGTTACGCAATCGGGGCACTGGCCCCAGTAGGTGACTTCAGCCGTGTCGATCTCGTAGCCCTTCGCGTCGACGGGCGCGAGACAGGGTGCGACGCCCGTCGCGCACTCCACGTCGACCATGCGTCCGCAGCTCCGGCAAATCAGATGGTGATGGTTGTCACCGACACGATCTTCGAAGCGCGCCGGCGAGCCCGCCGGCTGGATGCGCCGGATGAGCCCTTCGGCGGACAGCAAATCGAGCGCGTCGTAGACCGACTGCAGCGAGATCGCGCCGATCTCGGCCCGCACGGCGTCAGCCACGTTCCCAGCCGTGGTGTGCGGCAGATTCGCGACGGCGCGCAGCACGGCCAATCGCTGCGCGGTGACTTGGATGCCGTGCTGGCGAAGGAGATCGGCGGGATCGGGCGGCACCGCAAGAGATTAGATCAAACATTTGAGTTATTCAAAATTAATTCGGCGTGACGCCCTATTTGCAAAAATGCCGTCTCAGATGTCCAGGCGCTTCGTCGTCATCCTGTTCCTCTTCGCCGCAACATTCAGCGTCGACACCGTCGCAACCGCCCAACAGCAAGCCACGTCAGCCGCGCGCAGTGACGATGCCTCGACGCATCTCACGGACGTCGGCGACGTCTGGCGGCATCTCCGGCACAAGTCCGACGCGGCGGCAACGAGCAGCGATCGCACGCCGGCCCAGACCGCCAAACATCCGTTCTTCTTCTTTTCGCCCTCGTTCGGCTCCAAGCCATCGACCGGACTGCAGATCGGGCTCGCAAGCAGCGTCGTCTTCGTGGCCGGCGATCCGAAGACGACGAGGATTTCATCTGGCGACTGGGCCGTCAGCGATTCGGTCAAAGGCCAGGCGGGCACGAGCCTGCGCTTCCGGATCTTCACGCCCGGCAACCGCTGGTTTCTCCAGGCCGACAACCGCCTCGCGTGGAGCTCGCAGGAGACCTACGCGCTCGGCATCGTGGCGGACGCGACGGCCGAGAAGCTGAAGTACCAGCGCCGGCGCATCTACGACACGATCTTTCGTCAGGCGAGACCGAAGCTGTTCATCGGCGCTGGTCTCAATGTGAACGAGCACGCCGACGTGCGCGCCGGATCGGGAACCGCCGACGCGTTTGCGCAGAGCGCATATGTCGCTTACTCGAGCGCGCACGGCTTCGCGCTCGACCGGCAGATCTCGAGCGGGACGAGCGTCGGGATGTTCGTCGACACGCGCGACAACTCGATCAACGCGTCACGCGGGTGGTTCGCGAGCGCGACGTATCGCAGCTTCTTCAAGGGATTTCTCGGCGGCGACGCGAGCTGGCAATTGCTCGATCTCGACGCACGCACGTACCGCTCGCTCGGCCATCGTCGTCGTCAGACCATCGGTGTGTGGATGCTCGGCGAGCTCGTCACGCGCGGTGCGGCGCCGTACCTCGATCTGCCGGCGATCGCCGACGACACGTACGGCCGGTCGGCGCGCGCCTACACGACGGCGCGCTATCGCGGGCCGCATCAGGTGTACGGCGAAGTCGAGTACCGGACGTCGCTGACGGCCAACGGCCTGCTGGGCGCCGTCGCGTTCGCCAATGCGGCGGCCATCGACGGCGAGACGCCGGATCAGAAGCTGTTCTCGTCCGTCGCGCCCGCCGCCGGCGGCGGGCTGCGCGTGCTGCTGAGCAAACGATCCCGCGCCAATCTCTGCGCCGACTACGGCTGGGGGACGAACGGATCGCGCGGGCTGTACTTGGCGGTCCGCGAAACGTTTTAGCGGGCGACGGGCTGGCGTCCGAGCGGCCACAGGGGGCCGCCCCCCGTGGCGGCCCGGCTCGCAGACGATGGCGGACCGCCGTTGAGGTTGACCTATTGCCACGCCATACGTCTATGCGTTAACGTATGGCCAAGCAATAGGAGATGGCCAATGGGCAAGACCGACGTCTGGCAGGGCACGCTCGCGTTGATGGTGCTGAAGACGCTCGAGACGATGGGCTCGATGCACGGCTACGGCATCGCGCGCCGGATCGAGCAGACGAGCGGCAATCTGCTGTCGCTCAATTACGGCACGCTGTATCCGGCGCTCCTGAAGCTCGAGCAGGAAGGCTACATCCGCTCGGCGTGGGGCACCTCCGAGAACAACCGCAAGGCCAAGTTCTACACGCTGACCCGCGCGGGCCGGAGGCAGGTCGCCAGAGAAACCGGCGAATGGCTGACGACGACGGAGATCCTGGCGCGGTTCCTGTCCGCGAAGGGAGAAGCGTCGTGAGACGCCTGCGCGCGCTGGCGCTGCGGCGTCGCGCCCTGTTCACCGGCCGCCGCGGCGATCACACCGCAATCGTCAGCATGGCGGTCAAACCGCTGGCCACGCTGCCCGTCACCGTCGCGAGCTCGAGCGAGGCGCCGTCGCTGAAGACGTTGTCGGTCGCGAGCGTGATGCGCGACAGGTTCGTCGCACTGCCATCGTAGCCGTTGCCCGCATAGACGAGATCGCTCGCGTCCTTCGGCATCGCAATCTGCGACGTCGCGATCTTGTTGGCGACGCTCGTCGCACCGGCGAGACTGGGATACACCTCGAAGTGGATGTGCGGCCATCGGCCCGCGTAGCAGCCGGGATAGATCGACGTGAACGTCACGCGCCCGTTGGCGTCCGCTTCCTGCACGCCACGCAGGTAGTTCTGCGTCGTCACGCCAGCAGAGTAGAGGGAATAGCGGCCGAGGCGATCGCAGTGCCAGAGATAGATGGCGCGGCCGGCGAGTACAGCGCAACTCGACGCCGAGACGAGCGTCAGCACGATCGTGAGCGACACGCCGTCGGCGGCGCCGCTGAGGCCGGCGAAGCTCGATCGGATGTCGCTTCGGACGACGCCGCTGAGGTTCAGCACATCAGGACCATTCGAGCTGTCGCCAGGATAGGGACCCGCGGTCTCTTCCGGCATGCGCGTTTGACACACGGCGGCCGTGCTGCCAGAGCCGGATGAGCTCGAGCCCGCGCTGGACGTCGCGCTGCTCGGAGCGGTCATCGTGTTGTCGCAGGCGGCGAACGGCAGCACGCCGAGTCCGACACCGGCCGCGGTGGCCACGCGCAGCCACTGCCGCCGATCGATGGCCGCGCCAGTCGCGCGGAGATCGCGGTGGAGCCCTCCGAAGTCATCGTGTTTGTCGTGTGCGTGTTTCATCGCCGGCCTCCCATGAACGTCGCGTGACGTCGTGCGTCCAACGCGTCGTCATTGCTAACTACGCAGGGAGGACCGACTCGGCCGGGCCGTCACGGAAGTTTCACCGCCGTGACACGCGGATGACACGGATGGCTAGGGCGATGGACTGGGACCAAGGGACCAAGGGACCAAGGGGCCAAGGGACGAAGGGACCAGGGGACGACGGGAAAAGCGAGAAGTTTGAAGCCAGAAGCCAGGGATACTGCCCTCGCAAGCCGTAAGTAAGCCGTAAGCCGCTATGTAAATAGTCTCGGCGTGTACGCGATCCGCACGCCTTCGATCTCGAGCAGGCGATGCTTCGAGGCTGCGCCGCCGTGCGCGGAGAAGCCGCCGATGGCTCCATGCGCGGCAATGACGCGATGGCAGGGGACGATGGGCGGAACGGGATTGCGGCCGAGGGCCTGTCCGACCGCGCGAGCGAGGCCTGGTTCGCCGATGGCCGCGGCGATCTCGCCATACGTCATCGTTTGCCCGCGCGGGATGCGCCGCGCGATCTCATAGACGCGGCAATCGAACGGCGAGACGTCCTCGAGATCGAGCGGCAGTGTGGACAGGTCGACGTCCGGCACGCCGGCGAACAGATCGCGGATCGCCGCGATCGTGGCGGCAACCGCGCGCGGCTCGGATTCCGTCGCGTCAGGAAATCGCCGCATCAATCGCGTCCGCGTCGCCGTCGCGTCGCGCTCCGGCAACTGCGCACCGCAGATGCCGCGATCGGTCCAGGCGAGGCCGCACGCGCCGATCGCCGTGGGGAAAACGGCGAAGGCGCGCGTCATGTCTCGCGCTTTGGCGGCACGACGACCCAGATGCGGCTGCGGATCGTCGCGCCCTTGCGCGAGACCTTCACGCGCAGGTCGCGCAGCTTGCCGTCACGATCGCTGTCGGCGGGCTCGATGCCGAGGAGATAGTGCGAGGACGTCTCACGCAGCACGCGCGTGAGCGCGAAGTCTCCTCCGCCCATCACCACGCGAATGAGCGCGCCGCCGGACGAGCCGGAGAACTCCGACAGCAGCCGGCCGGTCACGGCGTGCTCGCGGCTCGCCGACACCGGCGTGCTGTTCGCTTTCCGCGTCTCGGCGGCCATCTGCCGCCACGCGCCCATGTCGAAGTGCAGCACGTAGATCGTCGTGTTCGTCGCGGCGGCGTCCTGTCCCAGCGCCTTTGCGAGATCGCCGACGTCCGGCCGGCCGCCAGGCCGATCCGACGTCGGAATGCCCGCGCTGAACATCACCATCGTCTTGCGGCCGGGCTCGAGAGACAGCAAACGAATCAGGTCACGCAGCCCGTTGAGCCCTTCGGTCGCACGGCCTTCGAGATAGAAGGCGAGCGACTGCGCTTCGGCCTGAATCTCGTCGACGCAGCGGACGTCGTCGCCGCACTCGCGCTGCTGGACGCGGCGCGTGACCTCGCCTTCGTTGCCCGCGAGCGCCGGCGCGCCGGGCACGGGCCCGGGGCCCTGCTGACGTCCGAGCGCCGCCAGGCGCGACTGCGCGAGCTCGGCGGTGATGTCGATGATCTCGGATGCCGTCAGGTTGAAGCTGCCGGGCATGTGCTGCGTGTGTCCGACGATCGTGTCGACGGACGCGCTGACCGCGGCGTGATCCGTCGTGGGCTCGACGCGCGGGCCAACGGGAAACGTGTAGAGGCCGACGCTGTCGATGGGCTGAAGGCGGCTGATGAATCCGCGTGCGGCTGCGACGACGTCGCGCGACTCGCCGACGGTGAAGCTGTCGGTGTCGAACACGAGCATGTAGGTGCGCGCCGCACCCGATCCGTCGAGCCATTGGTTCGTGGCTCGCGGGCCGGGCGCGATGGAGGCCGTGCGATCGAGCGAGCTGCCGTCGACCGCGGTGCTTTCGATGAAATCGGCGGAGACGACACGCCGGCGATGACCGCCGATGGTGACGTCGAAGTCGCCAGGGGCGAGCGCGCGGATCGGCGTGCCGTCTTTGTCGATCACCTGCACGTCGACGGCGATCAGATCGATGCCGGCGCGGAACGTGGGCGTCTGTCCCTGTGCGAGCAGGCGCAGCGAGACGCCCAGGGTCAGGAGGACCACTCCCAGTCCAATGCGTCTCGCGTGCGGGTGCATGGCGTGCGCGCCGCTCGAGGCGGCGCTCGTTCGATTCTAGCTTTGTGTGGCTTTGGCCTTCTTGACGGCGGCCCAGCGCTTCTTCTGCGCGGCCGCGATGCGGGCGCGGGCTTCGGCGGACATCGTGCGCTTGCGTCGACCCTTCCGTGCCGGCGTCGCGCTCGACGCGCCGTCGCCGGATGTCTTGCGTCGCGCCCAAGCCGCGCGCAGCTTGGCGCGCGTCGCCTCCGAGATGCGATAGCCCTTTGGCCGTCCGCCGCGTCTCGTCCGCGCGGGCGCGCTCGTGCTGGTGCGGCTCGGCACCACGTGCTCGCCCACATCCGCAAGCATCTTGCTCGCGCGATCGACGATGAGGCGAATCTCGGACACGATTTGCGCGTGCTGTTGACGCCACGCGGCGACGCGCTCACCGATGTGATCCAGGGTCGCGCCGAGCGCCTTGGCGGTGCTCGTGCTCGCGCCGGTAGAAACGTGCTTCTGTTGTGCCACTACGAACCTCCGAATGAACGAGAGGCAAGTATATCCTGCCTATCCATTGGTAGGCAGTAAGTTTCAGTTAATAGACGATATTCATGGATGCGGCCTCGCTGCGGCCTGGAGCGCCGTTCTCAGGGAGGCCGGGAGTATCGCCTTCGCTTCGTCCAGGATCTTCTCCGCCGGCCATCCTGCCGCACGTAAATCGCGCACGCCGGCATCGCGATCGGACTTGCTCAGCTTCTGCGTCGGGGACTTCATGATCAGCGCATGGTGCGCGAAGCGCGCCGGCGCCGCGCGCCCGATCAGGCGGCCGAGCGAAATCTGCAGGCCGGTCGACGCCAGCAGATCACGGCCACGGATGATCAGATCGATCGCCTGATCGTAATCATCGACCGTCACGGCGAACTGATACGTCCAGTTGCCGTGGCGATCGCGGATGACGATGTCTCCGTGCTCGCGCGCCGGACGCTGCTCGCACGGTCCGCACAGCATGTCGTCGAAGCGCTCGATGGTGTCCTCGATCCGCAGGCGCCATGCGACGTGATCGCCTGGGGCGATGCCACGGTCGCGGCACGTGCCGCGATACACACGCGCTTCCGTCGAAGCCGCGTCGTCGCTGTGCATGCGTACGAGATCCTGCCGCGTGCACGTGCAGCCGTAGACGAGGCCGCGCGCGATCAGCGCCGCGGCGAACCGGCGGTAGATGGCCTCGCGATCACTCTGGCGCGACTCGCACGGGCCGTGTCGAAACGCGCTCGTCGGATAGCGATCGGGCCTAAAGCCGAGCCAGTCGAGATCGTCGAGAATCGCACGCTCGTACGCCGGCCGCGCGCGCTGCCGATCGTGGTCTTCGATCCGCAGCAGCACGTCCGCGCCCTGTGCGCGACCCCATCCCCACACGTACAGCGCGTTGACGACGTGTCCGAGATGGAGATAGCCCGTTGGCGCCGGCGCGAAGCGGGTGAGGGACGTCACTGTCTCCTCGCCGCCCACGCCTCGACGAGAAACGACACGGCGATCCAGACGGCGATGCCGGCGAGCGGCCAGGCGACGAGAAACGGCGCGACAACGCCGACGGTGGCGATCACGATCAGCAGGCCGGCGACAGTGACGAGCGGCACGACCTCGAAGGCCTCGAGTGGACGATTGCCGGTCACGGCCGCCCCGATGCTGCGTCCGACGCCCGTCACGGTCCGCACGATCCGGCGCGAGCCGCGTGGCGGCCGCTTGGCACCATCGAATGGCCGCGCGCGTTCCCGGCCCGACGACGCCGGCGAGGCGGCCGTGCGCATCACGATCTCGGTCGAGCGCGACAGGTCCTCCTCGAAGTGCTGTTGCATCGTGTGCGCCACGCCTTCGTCTTCGATCGCGACGTCGAGCTCCCAGTTGCCGAGCCAGCTGTTGAGATTGAGGTTCGTCGATCCGATCCGTCCCCAACGACCGTCCGCCACCGCTGACTTGGCGTGGACCATCGTCCCGTTCCATTCGAAGATGCGCACGCCCGCCTCGAGGAGCGGACGATAGAGCGAGCGCGAGATCGGCACGACCCAACCGACGTCGCTGCCTTGCGGCAGCAGCAGGCGCACGTCGACGCCATCGCGCGCCGCGCGCTTCAGCGCTTCGAGATACGGGCCGGTACCGACGAAGTACGCATCCGTGATCCAGAGCGAGCGGCGCGCCACGCTGGCGACGAGCAGATCGAGCCTGAGCAGATTCCCCGTGAAGGGCTCGGTGGGAATCAGACGGAGATTGACCGAGCCGGCCGCCGGACTCGGCGTCGTGACGCCACGCACGTCGGCCGCAACGCCGCCCGCGAGCGCCCAACTCTCCGCGAACGCGGCTTCCGCTTCGTCGACCGCGGGGCCGACGATCTCGATCCCCGTGTCGCGCCAGGGCTGCAGCTTCTTCGCGGGCACGCCTTCCCACATCTGACCGATGCACAGCCCGGACACGAAGGCGGTGTGTCCATCGATGGTGATCAGCTTCCGATGATTGCGGCGCACCCAGCCGAGCGCCGTCTTGATCGACGGCGGATTGAAGGCGCGCACGTCGCCGCCCGCATCGATCAGCGGACGGAAGAGCCCGCGCATCGGGCTCAGGCCGCAACCGAACCAGTCGTACGCGACGCGCACGGTCACGCCCTCGCGCGCCTTCTGCGCGAGCAGATCGACGAAGCGCCGGCCGACGGGATCGAAGTGGAAGATGTACATCTCCACGTGGATCGTCCGTCGCGCGGCGTGCATGGCCGCTTCCCACGCGGGATAGTTCTCGGCCGCATCGCGCAGTACGCGCACCGCGTTGCCGCCGACGAGCGGCGCGCCGGCCGTGCGGCTCAGCGTCTGTTCAGCCAGCGTTCGCAGACCGGCCAGATGCACTGGTAACGGCGGCGACGGCGCGAGTTGACGGGACACGAGGGGATTGTAGGGGACCAGGGGGCCACGGGGCGAAGGCCAGTACTATCGCACTAGCTCACTATCGCCCTATCGCACTATCTGACATCGCGCTATCGCTCTATCTGCTCCTTTGTCCGCCTCAAGCCTGAGTCGGGCTGGGCGGCCACGAGGGCCGCCCCTACATAGGCGACGGGCTTCCGTAGGGGCCGCCC
>DASZVJ010000042.1:0-33366 GCA_035547155.1 Vicinamibacterales bacterium | reverse complement strand
TGCGACTAGCTCGAGAAGCGGGATGGAGCACCTGCGTCAGCGGCGTCACGACCGGGAGAAGTGGCGATGAGCAGCTCGACAAGTGGCGCCGACTGGCTCGAGGCGTGACGCCGATCGGTTCGGGAAGCCGCTCCGAGCACTTCGAGGAGCGGCTCAGACCCGTTCGGGAAGCGACTCAGACCACCACGAGAAGTTGGTCAGACTGACTCCAGAAGCCGCGATCACCAATTTTTCGCGCGCATCTCATTCTTCCGATGGGACTTCGCCACCTTCGAGATACTTTCGGTCTGAGTGACTTCTCATGTTGGTCTGCGCGGCGTCCCAAATTGATCGGAGCGGCTGCGCACGCCGGTCTGACCTGCTGACGATGGCGATCGAAGCGACTTCGCGCATCGATCCCGCGCTCGACGACGCCGATCGGCGCGGCTGCGCGAATCGATCGGAGCGACCGGCGCGATCGGTCCAAACCGTTGCAACTGTCGGTCTGAGCGGCTGACGACGTCGGTGTCAGTTGCTGACGATAGTGGTCTCAGCGGCTGACGGGATGGATGAGAGCGGATGCCGGAGGTGATCGGAGCGGGTGCGGGAGTTGCTTGCGATCGCCTCCGTCAGTGTCCTCATCGCCCCGCCCCACCCCCGCGCGCCGGAGGCACGGGCGGCTTGCCCGCGGCGATGATCGCGTCGGCGCCCGCAGGCACCGCGCGCGACAACGCGACACGATCGCCGAGATCCATCAGCGCCTCGTTCTCGCGTGTCATCGCGGGCCAGCGCGGCAGCGATCCGCTGTTCGGATCGCCGCTCTTCACGAAGTTCGCGACGTAGGTCGAGAACGCCGCTGCGAGCCGGCGATCGACGTCCGTGAAATCGCGGCCGGGCGAGAGGTGCAGTGTGTCGAACTCGTACGGCACCTCCGACGTGTGGAACGCGCCGTAGCGCGCCGACTCGGGGCCGGGCTCGACGTGCGTGAAGAGATAGGTGTAGACGGGCTGTTTCGATCCGCGCGTCGACGCCCAGTCGAGAATCCGGAGATTGAACGCGCGATCGACGGCTTCGCGCTGCGCGGATCGTGCGGCCTCCTCGTCTGTCGCGCCAGGATAGAACTTCAGGAAGTCAGTCGCGCGATCGCCGTAGCGCTCGGCCACTTCCGCCTTCCAACTCTCCGCCGTCGCGCGCGCTCGCGAGACGAACAGATCGTTCAGCGTGTACCCGATCATGATCGGCACGTCGCTCGCCATGGGATGCGACGTCCCTTCCGGAATGACGCGTCCATCCGCGACGAGCCCGCCGCGGCCTGCGGCGTACGCCTGCGCGGCCGGCAGCTTGCGCGCTTCCGCGATCGAGTGGACGCCCGCGCGCTCGAGCGCGGCCACCGCGGCCTGCTCCGCCGACGCGCGCGGCGTGTAATTGCCCGTGCCCGGCGCCGCGGCGCTCTGCACAATCGCGCCGCGGAAGAGGCCGTTCGCCAACGGCGAGACAAGCAGTGCTTGCACGGACATTGCGCCCGCCGACTGTCCCGCAATCGTCACCTTCGCGGGATCGCCGCCGAACGCGCGGATATTGTCGCGCACCCACTGCAACCCCGCGATCTGATCCTGAATCCCGTAGTTGCCCGACGCGCCGCCCTGCTCGGCCGTCAACTCCGGATGCGCCATGAACCCAAGACCACCGACGCGGTAATTGACGTTGACGACGATGAGCCCTTTCTTCGCGAGGTTGGCGCCGTTGTAGACGGGCACGGCGCCGGAGCCTTCGTTGAAGCCGCCGCCGTAGATCCAGAATAGCACCGGCAGATTCGCGGCGGGGCGCGACGCGCCGGTCAGCGCGGCCGGCGTCCAGATGTTGAGATACAGGCAATCTTCAGACACGCCCGGCGCGTCGGGGCTCATGTACTCGCTGGTCCACTGCGCGCGTCCACCCGCGGCGAGCGTCTGCGTGCAGGCGGGCGCGAACGCCTTCGCCTGACGCGGCTCGCTCCACTTCGCGGCCGGCCGCGGCGGCGCCCAGCGCAGATCGCCAACCGGCGGCGCGGCAAACGGCACCCCCAGAAACGCGGCGACGCCGTTGTCCGTCGTGCCCACGAGCACGCCTTGAGCGACGGTCGCCGTCGGATCCACCGCACGCGCGGCCAAGCCCGCGCACACCGACACGATGATCGTTGCGAGTACCAATCGCTTCATGAGACACCTTTCCTTGCGCACGGCCGCTCTCGCGCTGTTGATATCGGGCTTCGGCGCACTCTAGCACGCGGGCCGCGCGCCGGCCTTACCTAAGATCGTGCAGGGCGCCGACTAGCGCGACGACAGCTGCCAGCGTGAAGCCGGCGAAGAACACGAGCCCGAACCACAGACGTCCAGTCGGCCCAGCGTGCAATACCGCCAGCCGCGGGCGTCTCTCATTGACGCTTACTTCCCACTGTGTGCCTACCGCGAATCGTGCGGCAACGCGATCGGCATCTTCGCGGCTCCGAGACGAAACGTCGCCGAACGCGAGCCGATGCCCGACGTATGTCTGCTCGTGAAATGCGTAGCGATATTCGACAACTGGCTCAAACGTCTTAGCGGTCATGCCGCCACGACGCTCACGGATCACGGAGCTCGTGATGATCGCTTCAGCTATCGGCCAACGCCGGCTCGACATCGCGCGCATCAGATCGCGGACCGCGCAGACCAGTCCGACGGCACCGACGCCGGCCAAGCACACGCTGAGCACCAGGGTAACCATCGATCATGACCTCTCACGCGCCGCTACAACGCAGAATCGTACGTTTTTCGAAATCGTCGATCGACAAATCGTCTACTCTGCGACGATGTCTCACCTCGACCTCGTCGCGCTGATCGTGCGGGACTACGACGCCGCCATCCGCTTCTTCGTCGACGTCCTCCAATTCGAATTAGTAGAAGACACTCCGTCACTCACCAACGATGGCCGTCCCAAGCGATGGGTCGTCGTCCGGCCCGTCGGAGGCCAGACGGGCATCCTGCTGGCGCGCGCCGATGGCGAGAAGCAGGTGGATACCGTCGGCCGTCAGTTCGCCGGCCGCGTCGGGCTGTTCCTGCGCGTCGACGATTTCGAGGCCGCCTATCAGCGCATGATCGCCAACGGCGTGTACTTCGTCTCGCCGCCGCGCGATGAGCCGTACGGTCGGATCGCCGTATTCCAGGATCTCGAAGGCAACCGCTGGGATCTTCTCGGGCCAGACGCGCGGCGTCAGACGGCCCGATAGACGAGCGCGTCGTCGAGGCCTCTCCATATTCCGCACGTCGACGTTCGACTTCGCTCACCTCGTCTCCGGCAGCTTCATCAGCGCCGCGAGGTGTGGCCAGTGCTCGGTCTCGCGGAGCGGACGGACGAACCATCCGCGCGCGCTGAACACGACCCACAGATCGCGCTGCTCGATCGCGACCGTCCACCACTTGGCCGCAGCGTCGAGATCGCCCGTGAGCAGCGCGTCGATCACAAGGCCGGTCGCGACACCCGGCGCGTCTGGCGCCTGCGCGAGCGTCGCTCGCAGCTCAGCGGCCCGCGCGCGATCGCCCGCGATCGCCAGCAGCCCCGCGAGCATGCCGGTCGTCCGCGCGTGCCACGGCGCAAGGCGATGGCCATCCTCGATCGTCTGCAGCGCTTCGCCGAGACGCCCGGTCGCCCACAGACCTTCGGCGCGATACAGACGCGCGATCCACTGCTTGGGATCGAGCGCGAGAATGCGTCCGGTCAGCTCGATCTGCCGCGCGTGATCGCCGGCAAGCCCGCAGAGATGCGCCATCGCCGTGTGCCAGACGGGATTGAGCGGATCGCTCCGCAGCGACTCGTCGATGAGCGCCATCGCTTCCGCGAAGCGCCCGAACGGCGCGGACCAGAACGTCGCGTAGCACCAGCGCGCCTCCGCTTCGACGCCGTGGCGCTCGCGCAGACAGCCCTCGAACAGGCGGCCCGCGTGCTCCCAGTCGTAGTCGTATGCGACCGACACGATGCCGGTGAGGCCCTGGCCGCGAGGCGTGAAGTTGCCGAGCTCGACGGCGCGCTGCACTTCGGCGCGGATGATCGGCGCAGCCACGCGGCTCGGCTCGAGGCCGAAATACCACTGCAGGATGTGGCACGCGGCGATCTCGACGTGCGGATCGGGATAGGCGGGATCGAGCGCGGCCGCGCGCCGCAGCGCCTCGACCGCGAACGGCAGCCGCGACGACATCTCGAGAATCAGATGATGGCCCTGGAGGAACGCTTCGTACGCGGGCAGATTCGGCCGATAGCGTCCCGCAGCCGCGTCGGGCGCGAGCCGGAGACGCAGCGCGTCGGCAATCGCGACGGCAATCTCGTCCTGCACCGCGAACACGTCTGCGATCTCGCGATCGTACCGCTCCGACCACAGGTGATAGCCGTCGGCCGCGTTGATGAGCTGCGCCGTGACGCGAATGCGCGAGCCGGCTCGGCGCACGCTGCCCTCGAGCACGGTCGCGACGCCCAGCGTCTCGCCGATCGATCGGATGTCCTCCTCGCGGCCGCGAAACGCGAACGACGACGTGCGCGCAGTGACGCGAAGGCGCGGGACACGCGCGAGCGCGTTGAGGATCTCCTCGGCGAGGCCGTCGCTGAAGTAGTCGTCCTCCTTCACGCCGGTCATGTTCGCGAACGGCAGCACGGCGATGGACGACTCGGCCGGCGCCTCGGGCGTCGCATCGCCCGCTGCTGCGCGATCGATCGCCGCCATCACCTCGTCCATCGTCTGCAACCGATCCGCGGGATCCTTCGCGAGACAGCGCTGGATCAGCGTGCAGACGTCGGCGCTGACGTCGAGCGGCGGCGGTTCTTCGTGCAGCACCGCGGCGATCGTCTCGACGATCGTGTTGCCGCTGAACGCGCGGCGGCCGCCGATCGCCTCGTAGAGCACGGCGCCGAACGAGAAGATGTCGGATCGCGCGTCGACGGGCTTGCCGGTGGCCTGCTCGGGCGACATGTACGCCGCAGTCCCGACCACGTGATCTGTCAGATCCGCCGACGTCGTTGTCGCATCAGGCGCGGCGAACGTCTGCGTCGTCGTGGCCAGACCGAAGTCGAGCAGCTTGATGCCGCTTCGCGTGACGAAGATATTCGCGGGCTTCAAGTCGCGATGAACGATGCCGTGCGCATGGGCCGCACCGAGTGCATCCGCGATCTCGCGCGCGTAGCGCAGCGCGATAACGGCGGTGAGCGGGCCGCGCAGCGGCTCGCCGTCGACGTACTCCATCACGAGGTAGTCGGACGTGACGTCGTACAGCGTGCAAATGTGCGGATGATTCAGCGCGGCGATCGCCCGCGCCTCGCGCTGTAGGCGATCGACGTACGGTCCGCGGATGAACTTGAGCGCGACCTGACGGCCGAGCCGCGTGTCCGTCGCCAGATACACGTCGCCCATGCCGCCGCTGCCGAGCACACCCGTGACGTCGTACGGCCCGAACCGCGTGCCCGGCTTCATTGCTCCCGCAGCGTGCCGACGATGTGCCCGTTGCGCATCAGGCCCGAGGCTTCGTTGACCGTCACGTCCATCGTCGGCTCGGGCGTGAAGCGGATCGCGAGCGTGTAGTGATTGATGTTCGCGATGAAGTTGAGATCGAGGAGGAACTCGGTGTCCGACGTCCAGCGGCCCGTCGCGGCGGCAGGCAGACGGAACGGTCCGTACGGGCCGGGACGATAGACCTCGTCGAGGCCGATCGGCAGGCTGAACGGCTCGCCGTAGTACTCGAGCGCGACGTGCGCCGCACCGGATCGATCGAACGTCAGCGCGAGACTGTCGATACGCGACGCGTTGACGGGAAATCGAAAAACCTTGCCCGAGATCGACGCGGCGATCGCCGGCGCAGGCGCGACCGGCGTGGACGCGGGCGGACGTGCGGCCGCGGCGCGGCTCGCCGCAAGGGCTGCGATCCCCGCCGGGTTCGCGGGCAACGGCTGATCGCCTTTCACCGCCTGCCGCACGAGCGTCGTCAACTGCCCCGCGTTACCGCCCGCCATGCTGACGACGACCATGTCGAGATCGGGCCAGACGATGAGCGATTGTCCGCCGCGGCCGGTGCCGCCGTACTGTCTGCCGTTGGGACCGTTGACGGCGTTCCACTCGATGCCGAATCCACCTGGCTCGTTGCGCGCGCCCGCCGGCGGCGTGATCGACGCGGCGACCCAGTCGGCCGGCACGATCTGTTTGCCGTTCCAGTTGCCGCCGTGCAGATAGAGATAGCCAATCTTCGCGACGTCGCGCGGATAGAAGTGACTGTCGCCCCAGCCGTGGCTGCGTCCGTGCGGATCGTCGGCCCACACGACGTCGCCGATGCGCAGCGGATCGAACAGGTACTTGCGCGCGAACGTCAGCTCGTTCGATCCGGCGGCTGCGCCGAGCACGGATCCGAGCAGATGATAGCCAGGGCTGCAGTACGCCGGATGCGTGCCCGCGTCGTACTTCACCGGCAGCGAGAGCGCGAAGCGCACCCAGTTGTCGGAGCGCTTCATCCGCTCCAGCTCCTGTTCGCCCGGCAGGAAGCCGCAGTCGAGCCCCGACTCCATGTGCAGCAGATTGCCGACAGTGATCGTACGCGTCCGCGGATCCGCATCGGCCGGCACGTCGTTCGGGAAGAACGACGCGACCGTCTGATCCAGCTTCACGAGGCCGTTGGCCACCGCCACACCGGTGAGCGTCGACGTGATCGTCTTGGTGACCGACGCGAGATCGTGCGGCGCGGACGAGCTGTAGGGATAGAAGTCGACCTCCGAGACGAGGAAGCCGTGGCGGATGACGAGCAGGCTGTGCGTGCCCCATCCCTTCTCGCGCACCTGATCGATCGCAGCCGCGAGCGCCTGCGAGTCGATGCCCTGCGACTCGGGCGTCGCCGTCCGCCAGCTCTCGCTGGGAAAGTACACCGCAGCGGACGCCGGCGACTGCGATCGAGCGTGCATGACGACGCTCACGGCGAGCGCCGCGGCGACCAGGAAAAATAGACGCGCTGTCTTCACAATGAACCTGCTTCAGGGATAAGAAATGCACTTCAAAACTTCGAAATTCGAACTTCGAAGTTGACGTGGGCGCCTTCGGCGCGCTTGACAGCGCCGCAACGCGCCCTAAGTCGATCCGGACCGCACTCTAGCACGCGATGCCGTGCCAGACGACGGCACGCGCAGCGTCTGCGCGAGCGCGGCGAGCGCGGGCGGCTGATGGCGGCGGCTCGGATAGTAGAGAAAGTAGCCGGCGAACGGCGGGCACCAGTCCTCGAGCACGCGCACGAGCGCGCCGCTCGCGAGATGCGGCTGCACGTGCGCCTCGAAGCCGAAGATTAGACCCGCGCCGTCGATGGCTGCGCGGACCAGGAGATCGGCGGAATCGACCGTCAGCGCGCCGCGCACGGCCACCGACAGCGCGCGTCCGTCCTTCTCGAACTCCCAGCGATAGAGCCCGAGCGTGCCGCGCCGGAAGTTGACGCACTGATGCTTCGTCAGCTCGCGCGGCGTGCGCGGCGCCGGATGCCGCGCGAAGTACGCCGGCGATCCGACGATGGCCGCGCGCTGATCGGGAGAGACGCGGACGGCGATCATGTCGCGCTCGACGTACTCGCCGAGCTGGATGCCCGCGTCGAAGCCCGCCGACACGATATCGATCTGCCCCGCCGTCGTCGTCACCTCGAGCGAGACGTCGGGATACGCGGCCGCGAAGGCGGCGAGCTTCGGCGCGAGCACGAGCGCGGCGCCCATCGGCGAGACGGCGAGACGGATGCGTCCGGCCGGCCGATCGCGCAGGTGGACGAGCGCGTCGAGCGCCTCGCGCACGTCGCCGAGCGCGGGCTGCAGGCGCGCGATCAGACGCTCGCCCGCTTCGGTCGGCGCGACGCTGCGCGTCGTGCGCGACAGCAGCCGCACGCCGGTGCGCTCCTCGAGGCCGCGAATCGCATGGCTCACAGCCGACGGCGACACGCCGAGCCGGCGCGCGGCTTTCGTGAAGCTCCGCGCCTCGGCCACCGCGAGCAGGGCGGACAGCACGTTCAGATCGTCGCCGGGCATTCGTGAATTCTACTCACGACGCCTTGTCGATCTCGGCGTCTACCCAAACGCCCGCGCGCGGCGTAGCGTGGAGACATGCAGACACGCACGCTCGGCAGCAGCGGACTTCGCGTCTCGGCGCTCGGCCTGGGATGTATGGGCATGAGCTTCAGCTATGGGCCGCCGAAAGATCGATCCGCGATGATCGCGCTCATCCGCGCGGCCGTCGATCGCGGCGTGACGTTCTTCGACACGGCGGAGGTCTACGGGCCGTACACGAACGAAGATCTCGTGGGCGAAGCGCTCGCGCCGGTTCGCGATCGCGTGGCGATTGCGACGAAGTTCGGCTTCGAGATGAAGGCGGACGGCAGTCCGGGATGGACGGGACTGAACAGTCGTCCGGATCACATCCGCGCGGCCGTCGACGGATCGCTCAAGCGGCTGCGCACCGACACGATCGATCTGCTCTATCAGCATCGTGTCGATCCGAACGTGCCGATCGAAGACGTCGCCGGCGCGGTGAAAGCGCTGGTGCAGGCCGGCAAAGTGAAGCACTTCGGCCTGTCCGAGGCCGGCGCCGCCACGATCCGCCGCGCGCACGCGGTGCATCCCGTCGCTGCGGTCCAGAGCGAGTACTCGCTGTGGACGCGCCAGCACGAGCGCGACATCCTGCCGACGCTCGAAGAGCTTGGCATCGGCTTCGTGCCGTTCAGCCCGCTCGGCAAAGGCTTTCTGACGGGTGCCATCACGGCGTCAACCGAGCTCGGCGACAACGACTTCCGCAGCAAGCTGCCGCGCTTCACGCCCGAGGCGCGCCAGGCGAATCAGGCCATGGTCGATCTGCTCGCGCGCATCGGCGCGCGCAAGCACGCGACGCCCGCGCAGATCGCGCTGGCGTGGGTGCTCGCGCAGAAGCCGTGGATGGTGCCCATCCCCGGCACGACGAAGCTGCATCGCCTCGACGAGAACCTCGGCGCGCTCGACATCGAGCTCACCGCCGACGATCTGCGCGAGATCGAAGACGCCTCGTCGCGCATTCCGATCCAGGGCGCGCGATACCCGGAGGCGATCGAGAAGATGACGGGGATTTAGCCTCTACGGCTCGACGTTCCAGACGATCATGGGCCGCGTCGGCCGGCCGGCGGCGGCGCGCGCGCGGTTGAGCTCGACTTCGCGCTGCTGCAGCTTCAGCACGATGGCGACCTTCTCCTTGGGCGAGAGCCGCCGCTGCTGCTCGTGCCACGCGGCCTTCGCGGCGAAGAGCTGATGGATGTCGGCGCTCATGATCGCCGTCAGCATACCCGCGGCGCGCCGCCATGACCTGGCGCGCTCCAGGCTCCGAGACGGCGGGCCGGGCAATCGGTCCGCGCCAGGTCGCCTGAAGCGCGACAGGTCAACAGCAGCACATCACGAGCGCGCCCGCGAGTACCGCGAGGGCCATTCACCCAATCCCCGGCACGGGAAACCGGCGGCAGCAATCGCGCACGTCATTCGCCAGACGCGCGAGCGCCTCTTCGTCGTCGTGATGGCGAAGCGCGTTGGCGATCCACGCACCGATCTGCGTCATGTCGGACTCGGCCATGCCGCGCGTGGTGCAGGCGGGCGTGCCGAGACGGACGCCGCTCGGGCGGAGCGGCGGGCGCGGATCGTCGGGGATCACCTGCTTGTTGGTCGTGATGCCGATGCGATCGAGCGCCTCTTCGGCCGCACGGCCGTCGAGCCCGGCGCTCGCGATCGTGTCGATGACCATGAGGTGATTGTCGGTGCCGCCGGTCACGAGCGTCGCGCCTTCGGCGATGAGCGACGCGGCGAGGGCCTTCGCGTTGCGCAACGTCGCCCTCGCGTAGTCCACGAACGCAGGCTCGGCGGCCTTCTTGAACGTGATGGCCGCGCCGGCGACGTTGTTCATGTGCGGGCCACCTTGCAATCCTGGAAATACGGACGCATCGATCTTCGACGCGAGCGCTTTGCGACAGAGAATCATGCCGCCGCGCGGCCCCCGCAGCGTCTTGTGCGTGGTCGTCGTCACCACGTCGAAGCCCGCGTCGAACGGATTGCGCATGACGTTGGCCGCGACGAGCCCGCCGATGTGCGCGATGTCGGCCATCGTGTATGCGCCGACTTCATCGGCGATCGCCTTGAACTGCGCGTAATCGTAGTCGCGCGGATACGACGAGTAGCCGCACAGCACGAGCTTCGGTTGTGTCGCTCTGGCCTGCGCACGCAGCGCATCGAAGTCGATCGCGCCGCCGCGGTCGGGCTGCGTCTTGTAGCGTACGAAATTGAAGACTTTCCCCATGTGCGACACGGGCGCGCCGTGCGTGAGGTGGCCGCCGTGCGACAGGTCCATCGCGAGGATCGTGTCGCCGGGCTGGAGCAGCGCGAAGTAGACCGCCTGGTTCATCGGCGAGCCCGACAGCGGCTGCACGTTCGCGTGCTCGGCACGGAACAGCGCGCACGCGCGATCGCGCGCCGCGTTCTCGATCTGATCCGTGAACGTCTGACCGCCGTAGTAGCGGCGTCCCGGATAGCCTTCGGAGTACTTGTTGGTCAGCACCGATCCGAGCGCGGCGAGCACTTCGGGATAGGTGTAGTTCTCGGACGGAATCATCTCGATGCCGTCGGTCTGGCGGCGCTCTTCGCCGTCGATGGCCTCGGCCACGAGCGTGTCGAACTGCTGGAGACTGACGCGATGTCGATCCATGGGCACTCCATCTGCAGTGATGGGCCGGATGGCTCCGGCTGCCCAGGCGAACGGCGGTTCACGATCGCGCTCCCCGGTGGTGTCCCACCCTCGCTCGCCAGTCGCGCGACGAAACTACTGTAGCAAATCGGCAAGGCTCACATGCCTAGACATCCTTCCTGTTTATAGGTAGGATGTCTGTGCATGCAGCCGGACAAGAAAGCCGACGTGCTCCAAGGCACGCTCGACCTGTTGATCCTGAAGACGCTCGCGGGAAGTCCGCTGCACGGCTACGCGATTGCCCAGCGCATCAATCAGATCTCGCGGACGCTGCTCGAGATCCCCCAGGGATCGCTCTATCCCGCGCTGCATCGGCTCGAAGGGCGGGGATGGCTCGATGCGGAATGGACGGACTCCGACAGCGGCCGCCGCGCCAAGGTCTACCGCCTCACTCGAAAGGGACGCGCCGAGTTGGAGCGCGAGATCGCGGACTGGCGCCGCCTGTCCCAGGCCATTGACTGGATCCTGCAGACATGAGTTGGCCCCTGCCGTGGCGGCGTCGCGAACGCGAGCTCGACGATGAGCTTCTGTTCCACATCGAGGCGCACACGAAAGATCTGATCGCCGACGGTGTCGCGCCGGAGGAGGCTCGGCGTCAGGCGCTGGCGATATTCGGCGGCACGGCGCCAATCAAGGAACGGCTCCGTGACGTGCGGGGATTCCCGTTCCTTCGCGATCTCGGTCGTGATGTCCGCGGCGGCGTGCGGATGTTACGTCACCACGCGGGCTTCGCCGCGGTGACAATCGGGCTCCTGGCGCTCGGCATCGGCGTCAACACGGCGATGTTCACGGTGCTCGACGCGGTGATCTTCCGGCCGCTGCCGTATGCCAACGCGGACCGGCTCGTACTGCTGTCGATGACGCCGAAGGACTTCGACGGCGTGTACGGCATGCCGAGTGAGGTCTTTGCCGATTTCCGCGACGTCGATCGTCTGCTCGATGGCATGGCGGCGTTCACGAACGTGCAGGCCGCGCTGCTCGTGCCCGGCGGCGAGCCCACACCCATCGGCGTCCGCGCGGTGACATCAGGATATTTCAGCACGCTCGGCACGAACGCCGCTCAGGGCCGAACGTTGATGACTGGCGACGAGACGCCCGGCCGCGACGCGGTGATCGTGCTGAGCGATGGTTTGTGGCGGCGATGGCTCGGCAGCCGTCCCGACGTCATTGGCACGTACGTCACGGTCGATGGCGTCGTCCGACGCGTGGTCGGCGTGATGCCGCCGAATACGGGCGCGCTGCTTCAGTCGGACGCCTGGCTGCCGATGATCCTCCATCCGGCCGTCGGCAATGAGGAGTGGCCGACGGTCATCGGACGACTGCGGCCGGACACGTCGCGTGAGCAAGCGGCCGCCGAGCTCGAAGCGCTTCAGGGCCCGCACATCAAGGCACAGGGAGACGACCCCACGCAATGGGCCGCATCCGTGCTGCCACTGAAGGACTACGTCGTCGGCGACGTTCGCGCGTCACTTTTCGCGCTCGCCTCGGCCGTCGGCTTCGTCCTGCTCATCGTTTGCAGCAACGTCGCCAGCCTGTTCCTGGCACGCACGGAGGAACGAGCTCGGGAGTTGGCGGTGCGCGCCGCACTTGGTGCCGGCCGCGCGCGTCTGACTCGTCAACTCCTGACTGAGAGCCTCGTCGTTTCCGCCGCCGGCGGAGCTGTCGGCGTATTGGTCACCCTTGCGAGCACCCGCGCGATCGCGGCCATGGCGGCGAGCGCCGCCTTGCCGCTGCTGTCGACCGTCAACGTTGACAGACAAGCCCTCGCTTTCGCGGCCGGGCTCTGTCTGCTGTCGACTCTGATCTTCGGATTAGCGCCCGCGTGGCGCTCTCGCCGCCTCGTGGGCACCTCGATGGCGCTGGGCCGAACGACGACACTCGGCGATTCGAGATTTCATGGACTCCTGGTCATCGCACAGGTGGCGCTGTCGCTCGTCCTGCTCGTCGGCGCCGGCCTCACGATTCGCAGCATTCGAAATGCGAATACAGGATTCCCGACACAACACCTCGGAACACTCACCGTCAATGTGCCGCCGTCCAGCTATCCCTCGACCGCCGGCCTTGCGAGCTTCCATCAGCAAGTCCTGACGACGCTCGTGACGCTGCCGGGCGTGAGGCGGGCGGCGGCTGTGAACTTCGTGCCGTTCGGCAACAACATGTTGGCCGGCCAATTCACCCTCGACACAGGACGGCCGTGGCCGGACAACGAGATGGCCTACAACCTGTGCGTCAGCGACGCGTACTTTCAGACGATGGGCGTGCGGCTGCAGAATGGCCGATCGTTCTCGACCGCCGATCGGCCCGACAGCGGCAAGGTGGCCATCGTCAGTGAGTCCTTCGCGCGCGAGTTCTGGCCCGGCGAGTCGGCGATCGGACATCGGTTGAGCGAGACCGATCGGCCCACCGATCGCGACTGGCTCACCGTTGTCGGCGTCGTCGACGATGCGAAGCAGTCCAATATCGACCAGGACATTCCGCTCACCGTCTATCGCCCGATCGCGCAAGCGCCGCAACGGCTTTCGATCGCGCACATGACGTTCGTGCTCCGAACGGATGGCGATCCACATGACATCGCACCGTCGCTACGAACGGTGTTGCACAACCTGGCGCCAGGCGTGCCCGTGCCGGCGATCCGATCGATGGACGAGCTGATTGGCGAGCGCCTGATCTCCGCGCGCTTTCAGGCACGCCTGCTCGGCACATTTGCCCTCACGGCTCTGGCGCTGACGATGGTGGGTATTTTCGGCGTGCTGGCCTACGCCGTGTCTCGTCGCACTCGCGAGCTTGGTGTACGGCTCGCCCTTGGGGCGAGTCGCGCGCGGATCATCATCAGTGTGCTGCGGCGGTCACTCCTGCTGGCGCTTGCCGGTGTCGCGATCGGATCGGCCGGCGCGTGGGGCCTCGCCACGATTCTTCAGGACGTGCTGTTCGGCGTGCGGCCATCCGATCCGCTGACGTTCGTCGTCGTCGCTGGCGTGCTGGTGCTCGGCGCGGTCGGAGCCGCGGCTATTCCTGCCAGCCGTGCATCACGGGTCGATCCCGTCGTCGCCCTCCGGTCAGAGTAGCAGCACCGATCGTTCCGTCTCGATCGCACGCTGCGTCAAGGCTCTGATGAGATACGGCGCAATTCAGTCTCGTCCCCTCGCCTCACAACGAGCATGAGTCCAGAGGCCCAAGCCAGTTTCACAGTCGCAAACTCGTTGCGCCGCTCGATCTCGTCGATCAGCGCGGGCACTTTCGGCGCGTGACCTTCGGGCCAGTTGGCTTGCGGTAGCAGATCGTCGATCACGTACACGCCGCCCCGACGAAGGAGCGCGAGCGCTTCGTCGAGATGACTGAACTTTCCGGGCCACGCGTCGGCATAGATCAGATCGAACGACGCGGGCTCGCGAGCTCGCAGAAACTCCGCTCCGTCGATGACGTGAAATCTGACGCGGCTATCGTGGCCAAGATGGCGCCGAGCGACGGCGACAACGTGCTCGTCCGTGTCGACTGTGTCGAGACTCGACGCGCGATCCATCCCACTCAACAGCCACGCCGTGCCGTGCCCGGTTCCCGTGCCCAATTCCAACAGACGTCCACCAGGCTTCGACGCTGCGAGCACCGCCAGCAGCGCGCCGACCTTGGCTTCCGAGATCATGTCGAAGCCGATGCGCGCAGTCTCGCCGGCAATGTCGCGAATCGTCTCGGGCTGTCGATGAATCTCGGTATCGTCCATGATCGGCCCTCGTCCGTACTCGGCGCTCATGCCCCGAACGCCGCCGCGTGATCCTTCGCGTACTGCTCGAGCGATCGCGGCGTGCGGCCGGTGAGCGTGCGCACGGCATCGGTCACCGCGGCCGTCCAGCCTTCGCGCACGGGCGCGAAGATCGACGCAAGGAACCGTGCGTAGTCGGCGGGCACGCCGGCGCCCGTCAGCATGCTGACAAACGCCTCGTCGTCTATTGGCGTGTAGCGAATAGCACGGCCAGACACGCGTGAGAGAATCGCCGCCGCGTCGCCGTAGCTGAGCGCTGCGGGCCCGGTGAGGTTGAACGCTTTGCCGTCGAACCGATCGCTCGCGAGCGCGGCCGCAGCGCTGGACGCGACGTCGCGCACGTCGATGAAGCTGGACTTGCCGTCGCCCGCCGGCACGGCGATCACGCCGTGCTGGATGCCCGCGAGCCAGGCCGTATGGAAGTTGTCCGCGAACCAGTTCGGCCGCAGGATGACGAACGGCGCCCCCGATCGCTCCAGCGCGAGCTCGACCTGCCGGTACGGAATGCTCTCGTCCGCGTCGACGCCGAAGACCGTCTGCAGCACGATGCCCACGCGGCGCTCGATCGCGCGCGTGAGGAACGGCGTGAGCACCGGCCTCGGATCGACGGTGCCGCCGGGCGCGACCACGAACACGCGCGAGACGCCGGCGAGCGCAGCATCGAACGTGGACGCGTCGGCGTAGTCGAACCGCACGGCTTCGGCGCCGGTGGTCGGCGTCGCATGTCGCGATGCGGCTTTGACGACGAGACCACCGGCGACGAGCTGAGACACGAGCGGCGTGCCGACGTGGCCGGTGGCGCCGAGGACGAGAATCTTGTCTGACATCCGATGCTCCTGACGATGCGCCGGGCGGCCACGAGGGCCGCCCCTACGCAGGGATTAGTCGGTATCCATTTGATACCATCACGCCAACGGAGAGTAGCCGCACGGCGCGGCTTCGTAAAGAAGGCACCTCGATGTCACCAGGTCACTCGAAGGAAACCGCCCATCCCGCCCGCGCGAAGACGGCCAAGCCCCGCTACGACGTCTACGCGCCCGACTGTCCGACGCGGCTCGTGCTCGCACGGCTCGCCGACAAGTGGACGGTGCTGATCCTCGGCCGCCTCGATCGAACGCCGCTGCGGTTCAACCAGCTGCGCCGCGCGATCGCCGGCGTGTCGCAGAAGGTGCTGTCGCAGACGCTGAAAGGCCTCGAGCGCGACGGCCTGGTCGCACGACAGGTCTTTCCCACGGTGCCCGTCACCGTCGAGTACGCGATCACGCCGCTCGGCCTGACGCTGCAGGACACGCTGCAGGCGCTGGGTCGATGGGCGGAGACGCACATGGACGCCGTGCTCGCCGCACAGCGCCAATACGATCGCCGCCCGCCCGCCGCCGTGCGCCGCTAGCTTCCGTCCCTGTTCGTTCCGCTGTCGCGCGCGGGTACACGTTGTGCTCACTCCAACGGCGCTCGCGCCGCCAATCCACGTTTCACGAAGGAATCGCGCGAACACACGGCGCTGCAGACGTGGCCGCCGCGACAGGCCGTGGTGGCAGCGCGTAACGATGTCACGCACGCGCGTCCGCATCGACGCGCCGTGCACGAAGGAGATGAGCTCATGGCGACATCGACGACACGGCCGATCAACGCCGCCGACGCGAAGGCCATCGCGCAGGACGGCTACGTTTTCGGCCTGCCGCTCGTCTACATCGCGCGGCAAGCGGACGTGCTGACCAACGTCGCGAAGCCGGAAGGCGGACGCGCGCCGTTCAATCAATTCGATCACCACCGCGCATTCCCCGACGCGAAGAACAACAAGATCGTCGGCATGAACGTGGACACGCTGTACTCGTTGGCGAACCTCGATCTCACCGCCGAGCCGATCGTCCTCGTGGTGCCGCCAATGGACGGCCAACGCTGGTGGATCATGCAAGTCATCGATGCGTGGAACGACGTGCCGGCCGCGCCTGGGTCGCGCACGCACGGGAGCAAGGGCGGCGCGTTCGTCATCGCCGGCCCGACGTTCAAAGGCGGCGTCCCCGCCGGCCTCGACGTGATCCGCTGTGACACGAGCCTCTGCGCGCTTGGCGGCCGCACTTATACGCGAGGACCAGACGATTACGCCGCGGTCCGTAAGATTCAGGATGCCTGTCAGCTGATTCCCCTTTCTCGATGGAACGGCAAGGACACACGCTACGCGCCGCCGGCGAGCGTGCCCGTCAGACCGGGCGTGGATGCTCGAACGCCCGTGCCCACGCAAATTTCCGCGATGTCCGCGCAACAGTTCTTCAACCGCTTGTGCGAGCTGCTGGTGAACAACCCCGGGCGTGAGGCCGACGCGCCGATCCTGGCGAGGCTCGCGACGCTCGGCATCGCGCCGGGCGCGGCGTTCGAGATGACGACGCTTCCGGAAGACGTCCGCACGGCAATCGACGCGGGGGTCGCCGCCGCCCAGCAGGCGATCCGCGACGAAGAATCGAAGATGGGCGAGATGGTGAACGGCTGGCAGGTGGCGCGCGACCTGGGCCGTTACGGCACGCGCTACACCTATCGCGCCGCGTGGACGTTCTTCGCCGTGGGCGGCAATCTCGTCGAAGACGCGATTTACCCGATTGGTCTGGTGGATGCCGACGGAAAGCGGTTCGACGGCGCGAGCCAGTACGTGCTGCGCTTCGCCAAAGACCAGATTCCGCCGGTCGACGCGTTCTGGTCGCTCACGCTCTACGACAAGGATTCGTATCTGGTCGACAACCCGCTCAACCGATACGCCTTGGGTGACCGCAGCCACTGCGCGATCGCACCGGATGGCTCGCTCACGCTCTACATCCAGAGCGCCTCACCTGGCCCCGACAAGGAAGACAACTGGCTGCCCGCGCCGAAGTCCGGCCCGTTCAAACTGGCGTTGCGGCTCTATGTCCCGAAGGCATCCGTGTCCAACGGCACGTGGAAGCCGCCAGCGGTGCAACGATCGCATTGACGGAACGCCGGTCCGCGGCAGGCGCGCACGTCTACGCTGGCGCCAGCGCCTGACGCGCGTCGCGATCGGGATCGATCTTCACCTCGGACGTCGAGTCCCAGATCATCATCGCGCGGTTCGACTCGGTGAACGGCGTCCACTTCGGGATGCCGTCGTGGTTGGGATCGCCGGTCCGCGCGAACGCGACGAGCGACCGGCTCATCTGCGACGCGAGCGTCCGCGCGTCGTCGCCGCCGCCGGTTGCCTGCAGGCAGAGATCGATGTTGTCGAACCAGAACGCGAGATCCTGGCAGTGGTACGCGAGCGGGCGGCCGTCGAGCACCGGCGTCCGCCAGCCGAACCAGTACGCGTAGACCGGCGCGCCGCCCTGCTTCGCCTTCAGCTCGGTCTGATGGATCGCGCCGCGACGAAACAGATCGGCGCCGATCATGCCGGCGATCTCGAACGGCTTCGCCGAGGGAAACGCCTTGCGATACGCGTCGAGCGCCGGCGCCGTCCGCGCGCCGAGCGCGGGCGACAGCGACGCCGTCACCTGCTCCCACGTCGTCTGCGCGATCTGCGGCTTGTCGATGCCGCCCGCGAACTCGTGGAACGTGTTGCCGAGCAGGAACGGAATGTCCGCCGAGAGCGCGGGCGCAGCCGTGTCGAACGGCGTCTCCGACAGGACGGTGCCGTCGACGACGGGCTGCCAGCCGAGATTGATCTTCGGCAGCACGCCCGGCGGCGGGAAGCCGAACGGCGCGATCTTCTGCGCGGCCACGATGCCCGCGTTCAGCAGCGCGTCGGCGGAGACCGTGTGCAGCTTCGCGACCTGCGACGAAGCGATGCCGAGCTCTTTCATCACCTGCAGCGCGAGCGCTTTCGCGCTGTCGCGTGTCGACGCGCCGATGAACGATCCGCTCATCGCCACGGCCTTGTGAAACAGGCCTTTCGCGGCAGGCATCGCCATCAGCGTCGTCACTTTTCCGCCGCCGCCCGACTGACCGAAGATCGTCACGTTGCCGGGATCGCCGCCGAAGTTGGCGATGTTGTCGCGTACCCACTGCAGCGCCAGCACGAGGTCGAGCATGCTGGCATTGCCCGACCCGGCGTACTTCGCGCCGCCGATCTGCGAGAGATCGAGGAAGCCGAACACGTTGAGACGATGGTTCATCGACACGAGCACGGCGTCGTGCTCGCGCGCGAGCCGCTCGCCATCGTACGGACGCAGCTCCTGGCTGGAGCCGGACGCGTAGCCGCCGCCGTGAATCCACACGAGCACGGGCCGCTTCGTGCTGTCGCCGACCGCGGGCGTCCACACGTTCACGCGCAGCATGTCCTCGCCGGCGAACCCATCGTCCCACTGGTAGAGGAACTGCTCTTCCTGATTCACCCACCCTGCGCGCGGACCGTGCGGGGACACCGGTCCCCAGGCGAGCGCGGGACGCACGTCGGTCCACGGCTTCGGCGGCTTCGGCGCGAGGAAGCGATTCTCACCTGCGGTCGTGTCGCCGTACGGAATGCCTTTGAAGATGAAGACGCCGTTGCGCGTGAAGCCGCGCACTTTGCCGGCGCTCGTCGCGACGATGGCGCGATCGGGCGTGGCGACGGAACCCGCTGCGACCGCGCGAGACGCAGGCGCATTGGCCGCGCCGTTCGTGGACGCCGGCGCCTGCGCCGTGCATCCGGCCGAGGCGATCGCCGCGCCGGCGACGGACACGCCCGCGTATCCCGCGGCGTGTTTCAGCCAATCTCTACGGTCGATTCCGGATGTCGCGTGTGACGGTGTCGAAGTCGGAGACGTGCGCATAGGTCCTCGCAGTGTGCGATCGGCAATGTGGTGCGCCGACTAGCCTACCGCGAGAACGCCTCAGCCTTCGTCGACTTCGATCCGGTGCGCCGCCTGGTAGCAGATCGCAGCGGCGATGAAGCCGATGACGACGACCAGGGAGGCGTATCCGGCTGGCTCCTGGAACCCTTCGAACAAGTCGAACAGCGCCGCGCCCGTGCGGCCGTACATGATGCCGCGCTGCCGTGCGACGGCCGCCGCCGTGCCCGGCAGCAGCTCGTCGACGCTCGGTCCGCGATGCGCGATGCCAATCCGGTAGACGATCAGCGCCAGCACGATCGAGCCCGCGAACACGGCCGCCCCGATGCGGCGCAGCTGTTTCACGCGCCGTTGCTGGTGGACGTTCAGGCGTGGCCACGCGCACATGGAGCGATCCTACGACGAAGTTCTCCCGGAATCCGCGCGTGACGAGCAGGTCCGTTCCCGTCAGGTGGCGATCGTCGACATGCGCGTCGCGCGTTCGGCGATCAGACGCTGATACAGCGCGTCGATGTCGCCGACGAGGCGCTCGCGGCTGAACGCGGGCACGACGCGACGGCGGCCGCATTGTCCGAAGCGCGCGGCCAGTGCCGGATCGTCGAGCACGCGCCGCACGCCTTGCGCCAGGGCGCGTGCATCGTCGACATCGGTGAGCACGCCGCTGTCGGCGACGAGCTCTCCCACGCCGCCGACGCGCGTCGCCACGACCGGCCGGGCCGCGGCCATCGCCTCGATCAGCGCGACCGGCGATCCTTCGTTGCGCGAGGTCAGCACGACGACGTCGAGGTCCGCGTAGACGCGATCGACATCGGCCCGCCATCCGAGGAAATGGACCTTCGCGCCGAGGCCGCGTGCCCGCACGTCGGCTTCCAGCGCCTCGCGGCACTCGCCGTCGCCGATCACGAGAAACGCAATGTCGGGATGGCTCGCCGCGACGTCGGCGGCCATCTCGAGAAAGACCTCGTGCGCCTTGATGGGCACGAGACGCGCGACGATGCCGACCGTGCGCGTGGCGGGCGACAGGCCCAACGCGCGCCGGATCTCGCCGCGCGGCGGATCCTCCAGGAACCGCGACAGATCGAATCCCAGCCGGATGACCTCGAAGCGCTCCGGACGGCCGATGCGCATCGCGAGCAGCTCGTCACGCACGTGCTCGCTGACCGCGATCAATCGCGTCGTGACCCGTGCGAGCGCACGCTCGGCCTGCACGAAGGCCGCCTGCTTCGGGGGCGAGAAGTATCCCCGCAGCACGTGGCCGTGAAACGTGTGGACGATGATGGGCACGCGGTTCAGGTACGCGGCCAGGCGTCCCAGGAGGCCGGCCTTCGCCGTGTGCGTATGGACGATGTCGGGACGAAACTCCCGAATGACGCGTGCGATGTCGCGATACGCCGGCAGATCGCGGCTCACGGCGACGTGACGGCCCAAGGACGGAATCTGCACCAGATTGGGCGGCCGCCGGCCGATCATCTCGAGGTAATCACCTTCGCTCGAGTCCGTGGCGCCCGTCAGCAGACACGTCTCGTAGCGGCTGCTGTCGAGCCCGTCGGCCAGCAGCGTGGCGTGCAGCGCCGGTCCGCCGACGTTCAGGCGGGCGATGATCCTCAAGACGCGTGTCCTGGTCATGGCTGCGATTCAGCCCGGCGAGCGGCCTCCGCAGGATCGATCGCGAGCGTCGCGCTGGGCCCGGTCACGCCGCGGATGTTGACGCCCCGCACGTCCAGGCGTCCGCCGGCGTCCGGCAGACGCACGGTGATCGTGGACGCGCTCGTCGAGTGCCACGCCTCCGGCTGCGCGCCGGTCGTCATCAGCCGGTATTCGTACGCCGCGCGCTGCATGATGTTGTCGCGAAGCTCGAGCGTGACGGAGCCCGGTACGGCCGATCGAATGTCGAGCTGCACCTGATTCAGTTTTCCAGACACGACGTGACGATCGCTCGTGCGCTGTCGCGTCAACCGTTCCTTGGGATACGCCGACGCGACGGGGCTGACTTCCCAGGCCGGCACACGCGCGTCGTCGAGCTCGATCATGTCGCTGAAGCGCTCGAACGGCGGATCGCCTGGACGCGATAGATGGTTGGCGTTGAGATGATAGCGAAGGTAGTAGTAGAGCTCCGCCGTGTGCAGTGGCCACGACGAGGGCGTGGCATGGCCGGGGCGCGAGTGAAAGACCGGGACGACGTCGGCCAGCGTCGACGACACGAGCGCATCGTGGAGCTCGACTGCGCTCAGCGGAACGCCATTCCGCTCGAAGTGCACGTTGAAGTCCGCATCCATCACCATCCATTTGTCGAAGTCGTTCGACCAGACTTCGGTGAGATAGTGCGCGTACGGATTCTCGCGGCTGCCAATCTCGATATAGCGCGCCGTGAAGCCGAGCGCCGCGAGCGACTGCAGGAACACCTGCGCGTACTGCGCGCAGAAGCCGCCGGTCTTGCCGGAGCGAATCCAGTCGAGGATGGTCACCGCGTTCCAGGGCGGGTACGGATTGGGCGTGCCGTCCGCCCACTGCGCGTTGAC
Organism: Vicinamibacterales bacterium; assembly: GCA_035547155.1. Classification (GTDB taxonomy): domain Bacteria; phylum Acidobacteriota; class Vicinamibacteria; order Vicinamibacterales; family SCN-69-37; genus CAZNMF01. The sequence continues at coordinate 11,583 of DASZVJ010000042.1, read as the reverse complement.
CCAGTCCTGCACGCGCACGATCTGATCGAACTGGCGCGGCGTGCCCGCAACGAGCGCGCGCAGCTGTTCGCGATCGGCCAGGTGCTCGAGCTCCGGCGCGTCGAACGGCTGGTATCTGACGGGCAGCACGTCGCCGTGAATGACGCCGTTCGACGTGATGTGCACGCGTGCGAGCGTCGGCGCGTCGTCTCGATCGGCGGCGCACGCGGCGGCCGTGATCATGGTCAGCCCGAAGATCACCTGCGCCGCACGACGATTTCGTGACGAGGTCATCATCTGCGTCCTCACGCCCTCATTGGACCATTTGAGAGGCGGCGTCGTGGCGGCCCGTCACCGTGGCGAGCGCCGCGCGGAAATCCGGCTCGAACGTCATGCCGCCCCACACGCTCAGGTGCCCGCCGTCGCGATAGGCGACGCGCCCGTCGATGAACGCCGAGCATCCCTTCTCCGTCGAGCACATCCGGGCGCCCGCGTCGAGATATGTCGCGCCGAGCGCCACCACCGCGGCACGCTCCTCGACGATGATGTCGGTACGCATGGCTGCCGCCCACTGCGGCGTCCACACGCCGCAGTCTGGCACCGGTCCACGAAAAAGCGTCGGCCGCAGACACTGCGGGACTTGATAGAACTGTGGCACGTCGCCCACCACGATAGTCGACGACAGACGTCCGAGCGTGTGGAGCGTGCGCGTCAAATCGGTAACCCACGCGTCGATGGTCGAGGCTTTCGTGACAGGCACACCGGACGGAACATCGGCGGCGAAGGGCATCAGCGTGGAGTCGAGGTATCCCAGCGTGGCGTTCGAGATGACGATCGCATCGTACGCAGGCTCACGCCTGATCATCGCGGCCAGACCGCCTTCGACGACGTGACCGCACCAGTCGGCCTGATATGCGGGACGCTGCAGGAACGGACACCCGCCGGCCGTCGCGATCTCGGCATCGTAGTGCAGCGCGTGCGCTGCGGCGATGAACGCCTCGGAAAAATGGCCGGCGTGCGAATCGCCGATGAGCAGCACTGTTCCGCGTGACGCCGGCGTGTCCCAGACGCAGTCCGGACGAGCGGGATCACCGAGGGGCGCCTGCGAGGCACACGCGGCCGTCACGTCGATGTGGCTCGTCGCGGCCGCTTCGCGAATCGCCGCGATCTGCGCGTCGCCCCAGGCGCGATCGACCGCGGCCTTGAAAGCGACGGCGCACGCGAACGGCGCCGCGACGCTCACGACCGCGATGGCCACCGTCGCACGCATGGACGGCCAGATCCGGCGCCGATGGATCGGCTCCTCGACGAAGCGGAACGACAGCGCGGCCGGCGCGAGCGCGACGATCGCGGCGACCAGCGGCGCCGCCCAGACGTTGACGAAGAGCGCGCGCGCATAGACCACGAGCGGCCAGTGCCACAAATACCAGCTGTACGAGCGATCGCCGAGCCACACGAGCGGCTTGATCGACAGCAGCCGGTTCACGAGCGGCGCGGGTGATCCGAGGCCGCCGACGAGCAGGCCCACCGTCGCGATCACGGGCATCGTCGCGATCGCGCCAGGAAAGTGCTCCGTCGATCGCACGACGACGATCGTGAGCACGAGCAGGATCGCGCCGGCAATCGCCGCACTGGCGCGGAGCGCGCGTCCCGGCGTCCACTGCACCGCGGCAAGCGCGAGGACGACGCCGGCGACGAACTCCCAGGCGCGCGTCGCGGGAAAGAAGAAGGCGACGCGCAGCGGATCGTACGAGCCGATGACGCGGCCGATGTACGTCCATCCCTTCGGCATGTACCCGTAGCTCAACGCAATGCTCGCGGCCAGCGACGCAAGGCACGCAACCGAGAACAGCGCGATCGTCGATCGCTCCGCCTGCCATCGTCTGGCCACCCACCACGCCGCGACGAGCGCGATCGGGAACGCGAGATAGAACTGCTCCTCGACCGAGAGCGTCCAGGTGTGCAGGAACGGGTTGGCTTGCGCCGCCGGCTGAAAATACCCGCCGGTCTGTCGCAGGAAATAGATGTTGGCCCTGATCGTGTTGGCGGCGGCGACGGCCAGCGCCGTGACCTGCTGGTCCGTGCCAATCGGCGAGAACACGATCATCGCCATCACCAAGGTCGCGATGGAGACCACGGCCAGCGCGGGCGCCAACCGGCGCGCGCGTCTGAGATAGAAGGACACGATCGCGATGCGCCCGGTCGCACGCCGCTCGCGCAGGAGCATGCCCGTCACGACGAATCCGGACACGACGAAGAACACGTCGGGTCCCGTGAAGCCACCGGGCCACGGCAGACCCGCGTGATAGCTCACGACCATCAGCACGGCGATGGCGCGCACGCCCTGGATGTCGTCGCGGCGATCGCCGGCGTGCGGGCGGGGTGACGTGTCAGGCGTGGCCATCACCGCGCGTTCCGGCCTCCAGCGACGTCCGACGTTCGAACGAACACGAACTGATTGCAGCCGAGCCCGCCGCCGCAGGTCTTCAGATGCCGCAGCGTGAAGCCGCGCGCTTTCAGATACGCGAAGATGACATCGGGCGCCGCGACTTCGAAGGGCCATCCGCCGACCCAGTCGAGCAGATCGTGCCAGCGATTCATCCCGCGGCCGCGGCCCTGATCGGTCCACGTCTGCACGTACGCTTTCGGACGCATGCGCAGCACGTGATAGCCGAGCGTCAGCGACTCGCGCGGCGCCCACGCGGCCACCGCGAACGCCGGCTGCAGCCACGCGGGCAGGCGGTTCGACGTCTGCTTCACGCGCGTCCAGTAGCGCGACGCCATGCCCTGATCGTTGTAGATGGCGATGAAGAACTGTCCGCCTGGCGCGACGCAGCGCTGCACGAGATCGATCGCGCGCCACATGTCGCCGGTGTGATGCAGCACGCCCCACGAGTAGACGACGTCGAATCGGCCGAGCGACGTGACGTAGGCTTCGTCGAGCGCGGAGCCGTGCTCGACGATCCACGCAGGATCATCAGGGAAATAGCGGCGCTTCAGCTCCGCGGTGCACGCGACGGAGTCGGGATCGACGTCCGCCGATCGCACCGTCGCGCCGAGCCGACGCGCGGCGAGCGAGAACAGCCCGCTGCCCGATCCCATGTCGAGAAACGTCTTACCCTCGAGATCCTGACACTCGAGCGCGTCGCGCAGCGACTGCTCGGCCATCTGAATCCGCTCGTCATCGAGCACGGCCAGGAACGCTTGCCAGTTCTTGCCGAAACCGAACGCCTTGGTCGTCATGTCGCTTCCACTGGATCGAGAACGCCGGCGGATCGCGCGCCGGCATCGATGAATGTCTGATGCCAGAGCTCGAGCATCAGCAGGTTCCAAATCTGATATTGCGCGTTCGATCGGCCCGTCTCGTGATCGGAGACGAGGCGCTCGATCGCATCCATCTTGAAATAGCCGCGCTGACGCAGGCGCGGGCCCAGCACCACGTCGTGGACGACGTCGCGGAGCGGACCGCGCAGCCAGCGCGCAAGCGGCACGCCGAAGCCCATCTTCGGCCGATCGATCACGTCGTCGGGCAGCAGCCCTCGCGCGATGCGCTTGAGCAGGTACTTCTTCTCCGTCCCGCGCAGCTTCAGGTCGGCGGGCAGATGCGCGGCGCGCTCCATCACGACGTGATCGAGCAGCGGCGACCGTCCTTCGAGCCCATGCGCCATCGTCGCGATGTCGACCTTGACGAGCAGATCGTCCGGCAGATAGCTCTCGACGTCGGCGTGCAGCAGGATGTCGACCGTGGCGGCGCCGGGCATGTCGGCGAAGAGCGCGTCGTAGCGCGCCGCAGCGTCCACGGCGCCGGCGCGTGCGACGAATTCCGGCCTGCAGATGGCGCGCTTCTGGTCGTCGTCGAAGTGAAAGTTCCAGCGCGCGTAGCGCCGGGCGCCCGAATCGGCGGCGGCCGTGAGGAAGCGCCGCGCGCGGCTGCCAAAGGCGCGCACCTCGCCAGGCCGGATGCGCGCGGCGACGGCCGCGAGCAGCCGGCGCACGGACGGCGACAGCCGATCGACGCGCCCGGCCATCATGAACGCCGCGTAGCGCTCGTATCCCGCGAAGTTCTCGTCGCCCGCGTCGCCGTTCAGCGCGACGGTGACGTGACGCCGCGTCATCTCCGACAGATAGTACGTGGGAATGGCCGACGAGTCGGCGTACGGCTCGTCGTAGTGCGCGAGGAGCTTCGGCAGGATCGTCAGCGCGTCGGGCTTGACGATCGCCTCGTGATGATCGGTCGCGAAGCGCTCGGCCACGCGGCGCGCGTACGCGGTCTCGTCGTAGTCGGCGTCCTCGAAGCCAATCGAGAACGTCTTGACGCGCGACCCGGCGGCCTCGGCCATGAAGGCGACAACGAGGCTCGAGTCGAGCCCGCCGCTGAGAAAGGCGCCGATCGGCACGTCGCTGACGAGCATGATGCGCGTCGCTTCGGCCAGATCTGCGCGCACGCGCTCGACCGCCTCCGCTTCGGACATCGAGGACTTCGGCTCGTAACGCAGCGTCCAGTACCGCTCGATCGTCACGCGGCCGCCCTCGACGAGCAGGAAATGTCCCGGCGGCAAGCGCTTCACGCCGCGGAACGCCGAGAGCGGCGACGGCACGTATTGAAAGCTCAGGTACTGCCAGATCGCGTCGACGTTCACGTCGGGCACGAAGGACGATTCGGCGAGAAACGCCTTCGGCTCGGACGCGAACGCGAGACCGTCCGCGTCTTCGCGGTAGTAGAACGGCTTCTGACCCGCGCGATCCCGCGCCGCGAAGAGCGTCCGCTCGCGCGCATCCCAGATGGCGAACGCGAACATGCCGCGCAGCCGCTGGAGACAGGCGGTGCCGTAGCGCGCGTACGCGTGGAGGATGACTTCCGTGTCGGTACGCGACGTGAACGCGGCGCCCTCGCGCTCGAGCTCCTGCCGCAGCTCCTGGAAGTTGTAAATCTCGCCGTTGAACGTGATCGTGAAGCGGCCGTCGGGCGTCTGCAGCGGCTGACGGCCGGCGCTCGACGGGTCGATGACCGCGAGCCGGCGATGGCCGAAGCCCACGGCGCCGTCCACCCAGACACCGCCGCCGTCGGGGCCGCGATGCCGCAGGCGATCGCACATGGCCGCGAGCGCGTGCTCGTCGACCGGCGCGCCGGTCCGATAGTTAAAGCGCCCGTTGATCCCGCACATCGACACGACCCGCCTGGGTCAGCAACTCGTCATAGAGCGTTTCGTATTCCTGCAACATCCGCGCTCGCTGGAACCGCTCGGCGGCGCGGCGCCGGCCGGCCCTTCCCCACGCCGCCCCGCGATCCGGCTGCTCGAGCACCGCGAGCATCGCGGCGGCAAGACGATCGGCATCACGTGCGGGCACGAGCAGCCCGGTCTCGCCCTCGACGATCGCCTCGCGATTGCCGCCGACGTCGGTCGCCACCACCGGCCTGGACGCGGCCATCGCTTCGAGCAGCGCGTTGCAGAAACCTTCCTGCGTCGACGGATGCGCGAGCAGATCGGAGACCGCGAGCAGCGCCGGCACGTCGCGTCTCAGCCCCAGGAACCGCACGTTCGCGTCGATCCCGAGCGCGCGCGCGTCGGCTTCGCGCTCGGCGCGAACCGGCCCGTCGCCGACGAGCAGCGCGACCGCGTCCGGAAACACGCGGCAGACCGCTGCCCACGCGCGCAGAAAATACTCATGTCCTTTGTACGCGATCAGATTGGCGACGACGATGACGACCGGGCCGTCGCGCAGGCCAAGCTCCGCGCGCCGTGTCCGGATCATCTCATCAGTCACGCGATCGTACGGCTCCAGATCCAGCCCGTTGTAGATGACGGAGACCTTCTCCGGCGGCACGCCTTCCGTCTCGATCGTGTCGCGCTTCACCGCTTCCGAGTTGGCGACGATGCGATCCGTCCATCGATTCATGAGGCGTTCGGCGAACCGCATGATCGGCTTCTCTTTCTTGAAGAGCGACAAGCTCCGCCGGCTCGCGACGACGACGGGCACGCCGGTGACCCGCGCGGCGAACGCGCCGAGCACGTACGCGTGCATCAGGACGCCGTGGACGACCGCGGGCCGCTCCGTGCGGACGTGCACCACGAATCGCAGGATGTCGATCGGCAATCGCACCATCGCCGGGAACCACCGCATCCAGCCGCGTCCCTGCCTCGGGCTGTACAGACCGATCGTCGTCAACGGCACGCCAGCATCGTGGAGCCGCTCGGCGAGCGGCCCGGCAGCGGCCAGACAGCAGACCGCGGGCGCGAAGCGGGCGTCGAGCGAGCGCGCCATCTCGACGAGCTGCGTCTCCGCGCCGCCGACGTCGAGCGTCCCGATGATGAACAGGACGGGAATCTTCACGCGACACCCACACGGACGATCGACGGGACGCCCGCCTCGATCGCGACGATCCGCTCGCAATACTCGACCGTCGACAGCCGGTGCGCGATGATGATCACCGTCAGCTCGACGGGCAGCTCTCGCACGGCTTCCATCACGGCGCGCTCGGTTTCCATGTCGAGCGCGCTCGTCGCTTCGTCGAAGACAAGGACCGTCGCGTGCTTGTACAGCGCCCGGGCGATCCCGATGCGCTGGCGCTGTCCACCTGACAGACGCACGCCCCGCTCGCCGACGACGGTCGCGTATCCGTTCGGCAGCGTCGCGATGAACGGCGCGAGCGCGGCCCGTTCGGCCGCCAGCTCCACCTGACGTCGATCGATGTTCGCCGCGTCGATGCCGAACGCGATGTTCTCCGCGATCGACGCGTCCGCCAGGAAGATGCTCTGCGGCACCTGCGCGATTCGGCGCTGCCAGGCGCGCCGGTTCGTGGCGTCGAGCCGCTGCCCGTCGATCTCGATCGATCCGTCCGTCGGCTCGAGCAGGCCCATCAGCAGATCGACCAGCGTGCTCTTGCCGGTGCCCGTCTTCCCGATGAGGCCGATCCGCTCACCTTTCGCGATCGCGAGATCGAACGGCCGCAGCACGAGCTCCTCGCTGGCCGGATAGCGGAACGACACATGGTTGAAGCGGATCTCGCGATCGAACGCGAGCGGCGGCAGATCCGGCTGCCGCCAGTCGTCGGCGACGGGCGCCTCGAGCACGCTCAGCATGGCGCTCGCGCTGCCCATGTTGCCGAGCACGAGCGTCCAGTTGCCGTAGACGAGCTGCATGAGCGGCAGCAGCCGCTGCGCGCCGAGCGCGACGACGCCAAGGAGCGGAAGCGCGCTGCCGCCGTAACCGGTGCGCATCACCAGGACGTACGCAAGGACCGCGATGAGCACCGTGCCGGCGGCTTCGACGGCGAAGCGCGGTCCCGTTCCCGCGAGCGAGTTGGCGGTCTGGATGTCCCACCACGCGCGATCGAGCTCCGAGAACCGGCGAAGGAAGGCGTCCTGGCGGCCATCGATGATCACGTCGCGGATGCCGCCGAGGCCTTCCTGTACCGCACGAATGGTCTCCACTTGCGTTTCCGCGAGCACGCGCGCGTTCGCTCTCAACTGGCGGCGGAACAGCAGCGAGATCGCGAGATAGAGCGCGCCGAAGCCGACCAGCGCGACGAGCGTGATGATCGGGCTGAACACGAAGAGCGCGACGAGAATGCACAGCCCGATCACCAACGCGCTGATCGACTGCAGGATCGGATTGAGGACGCCGCCCGTGATCAGCTTCACCTGCTGGAGCGCGGCGACGACGGTGCTGGTGTTGCGCGAGAGGTGATGCGTGTAGCTCTGATGGAGCACGCGCTCGAAGATCGTGACGGACAGCTCGTAGCCGATCATCGAGATGTAGCGCGTGTTCGCGACGACGAGCAGGATGCGGACGAGGCCGGCGGCGAGAACGGCGGCGCAGAACAGGACGGTGAGCGTGAGCGCGCTGTTGGCGCCGGGCGTCAGGCCGACGAACGCCATCACCGCGTTCACGGCGGGATAGGCCGGACGGCTCTCCGTGCCCGACACGATGAACGCGAGAAACGGCAGCAGCGCGCCGAGCGTGGCGACCTCGGCGATGGCGCCAAGGACCGTCAGCGCGAAGACGAGCCACAGCTGGCTCCGCCGGCGCGTCGAGACGTGGCGCCACAGGCCAAGCATGACCGTCGTGACACGGTCGGGTGTCTGCGTCGTTGGTCGCACGCCTAGCTCAACGCCTCCTGCACGCCGGCCGGTTGTGCGGCGTGATTCGTCCGGCCCATCCACAGGAGCACGCTCGCGCACCAGACGGCTAGGGACGCCAGGAGCGCATAGAACGGCACACCGACGGTGTGCGGAAGACCGAGGTCGATCGCGTGTCCGCGGCCGCGCGGATCGCTGCCGTCCGCGAGCGCGAAGAGCACGAGGCCGTCGCCGTTGCTGACGGCATATTCGCCCGGCGCCACGGGCCTGCGGGTCGCGAGATTCCACCGGACGCGCTGAAGCGGACGGGTGTTCTCGCGCAGGAACGTCATCGTGTCCTCGGGACCGTCGCCGACCGCGGGGACGAGCATGCCCGGGTACGTCTGCGGCGGTATGGGCGCGAGATACGCGGTGCCATATTTGAGGATCGACGCCGGACTGAGACGCTCGATCGTCAGCGAGGGAACGACGGAAACGATCACGAGACAACCAAGAACGAACAGCCCGACCGCGGCCGATGCGCCGAATGCGATGCTCCGATGAACATCCTGCCGCTCGCGGCCGGTCGCGCCGCCGGCGATCATACCTCCGATGCCGATGGCGATCGGCAGGAAGAGACTGGGCGTGAGCAGGATGTCGTGCGACGTGGTCATCGTGCCGAGCATCGCCACCGGCAGCGGCAGATCGCGCGCATCCCGCACCGAATAGAGCGCGAGCGCCACGAGCGCGAGCGGGATGAGCCAGCCCGGATGTCCGAATGCGAGCGCGAACAGGACGAACGTGTTGTGCGGCACGAGCGGATGGGCCGCCTCGAGGCCCATCCCGAAGAAGCCGCTGTGCCGGTACTCGAGCATCGCGCGCTCGAGGAAGAGCGCGCGCGCGGAGATGCTGTTCCTCGCGCCTTCGTCCGCCAGGCGCGTGTCGAGCGCGGCGATCCGCGAGGCGTCGGTGCCAGCCGCCGGTCGCACGCCGGCAGCGGGTCCCGCGACATTGGCGGGAGACGCGCCACTGGCGGCCGGCAGCGACGAGGCATCCTGAGCGGCGACGGCCACGAACTCGTGCGCCGCGCCAATCGCGTCTGCGAAGTCGAGTGAATCGCTGACGACGGCGTGGACGACGGGCCGGAAGCGGGGATTGACGATCGCCGCCGTCGCGACCCACGCGGCGAGCGCGACGGCGAGAACGGCCGCAGGACGAACGCCGTCGAGCGTGGTCCACAGCGGCCGGCGCGCGCGGGCGCGCCGCCAGCTCTCCACGGCCGCGGGAATCATGATGGCCGCCGCAGCGGTCAGCATGGAGGACCGCGACAGCGTCGCCGCAATCGATCCGAGCGTCAACACGACGAAGCTGAGATGGAAGCGCCTCGGCACCGCGCGGTGGCTCGCGGCAGCGCCGAGGAGCACGGCCGCGGCGGCGACGTTGGGATTGAGCGCGAGGCCCGCGGCGCGGCCCATGGTCGTCGTGAATCCGTCGGCGAACAGCAGATCCACGAAGCACAGCGCCGCGTTCAAGACGGTGACCGCCGCGGACAGGCGCAGCACGGCGGCGGGCGCAGAGCCCTGCATCAGCACGACGGCCGCGCCGCCCATGCCGATGGCAATGATGTAGTCACGCGTCACCATGCCGATCGGATGGAGGGCCGTCGCGGCCACGATGACCGCGGACACGGCGGCCAGCGGCAGGACCGTGCGCCGGATGTCCGCGCGCGTGCCGAACAGCATCGCCGCCGTCAGCAGCAGCGAGCCGTAGAGCGCGTAGAAGACGAGGCGCGCGAGCCCCTCGCGGCCCGCGAAGAACGGCTGGAAGAACGGCATGAGCCAGGCCTGGTAGAGGACGATCGTGACGGCCACGATCGCTCCGGCGGCGCTGGCGAGGACACGGGGCACGGCGACCACAATACGCTAGAGACGCGCCTCTCGTGCACGGGCGCACATCAGAATTTGTAAAAGTACCATCCGTCCGTGCCGGCCGCGCCGGTGTGCCCGCCGGTGATCGTGTTGAATCCGCCCCAGTAGAAGTCGTAGGGGCTCTCGGTCCGGCCGTTGGACACCTTCAATAGATACGGATCGGTATTGAGCATCGCGGCCTCCGCTTCCGTCAGCGTGTGCGTGCCGAAGAAGACGTCGCTGAGGTACTTGCCTTCCACGGCGGCCGGCGCGGCGCCGTGCGGGTCTCCGGTCGACACGTACTTGCCCGCATTGAATTTGACGAAGTCGTCGCCGTTCGCGCCGAGCGTCTTGTACACCGCTTTCGCGATCTCGAGGCTCATGTTGTCGGTGACGGCGCCGTCGTTGTAATCGTTGAGGTTGGTGTCGATGAGAATCGCGCGATCCGGTGCGAAGGTCGCGGCGAGCAGGGCCTGATCGAACGGCAGGCGCCCGTACCCGCCGTAGCCGTACGAGCCCTCCTCGTGTTTGTACATGTGGCCGTACGGCATGAAGTGCCGGAAGAGCTCGGTCTCGCGCACGCGGTTGTGGCGATAGCTGTTGCCCGGGCCCTCGGTGCCGTGCGCGACGATCTTCTCCGCGCCCGGGTTGTAGAACGGCGTGTCCGTGAAGTCGAACTCCTGTCCCTGCGCGTTGTAGCGCCAGTTGGCCGGACCGGTGGCGCCGGAGCCGCCGTTGACGGCGACCTTCACGCGCTCGTCGAACAGCGCGGCCACGAAGGCGTTCTTGCCGCCGATGGAAAATCCCTTCGTCACCGCGCGCGACGGATCGATCTTCGCCTTCAGCAGCGGATTCTGCTCGACGGCGAGCGCCAGCGCATCCAGATAGACGGACACGGCGGTCGCGTTGGCGATCAGGATGCTCGAGTCCGCCGCCGTGCTGTTGCGCACGTACGGAAAGAGCCGGTAGAAGACGCCGTTGCGATTGGGACTCCCCCACGCGCCGGCGTCGCTGCGGTTGTCCCCTGCCCAATTCGGAAACGCGACGCTCGCGATGCCGTTGGCCGTCCAGTTGCCGCCGAGTGAGATCGGCGCGCGCTGGCCGTCGGGCGTGCTGGCCGGCAGGTTCACGGTAATGGTGATGTCCTGCGCGACGCCGCCGGCAAAGCGCACGTTGGTGGGCGTGATGCGCGCGGTGACCGTGGGCGTACCGGTCCCGTCGTACGTGTTGGCGGTCACGGCGACCGTGTAGTCCACGCCGGACTTCGGCTTGTAGCCGTACTCGTAGAACTGCGCGAGATCGAGCAGCTCCTGCCTCCGCGCGGCCCACTCGTTCTTGTTCGTGACCATGCCGCGCGTGCCCTTCGTCTTGTCGAAGAATCGCCAGACGTTCGGCAGCGTGTGCAGGACGGGCAGATCGTGCGGATCGGGATACCGTGTGTCGGCCCATCGCAGCGCGGCGAACGCGCGGCAGACCTCGAGCACCGCGGCGTTCTTCTGTGCGACGCTCGCGCCGGGACGATCTTTCAGCGCGAGATACGCCTTCTTCGCCGCCACCATGCGCGCCTTCGATCGCGTCGACCACACCACGCTGCCATCGCCATCATCGCCGGCGGCGGTGCCATTGCCCGATCCGCC
>DASZVJ010000041.1:0-3711 GCA_035547155.1 Vicinamibacterales bacterium | reverse complement strand
GACGGACACGTTGTCGTTCGCGTGCGTGTGAAACAGCGTCGTATAACCCGGCGGAAAGCGCACGTCCAGCACGGCGAGTGTGTCGTTCGCGAACACGGGCCGATGATGCGGCTCCTGATTGACGGGGACGATGACGGGCGTCTGCGGTGTCTGGGCACGCAGACGCGCGCTGGTTCGCACGGCCGGGGCGACGGCAACGGCAATAGCGATCATCGCGGCAACGCAGAGTCGAGCGCGCATCACTTGACCAGATACACGACGGCGATGATGACGCCGAGCACGACGATAATCGTCCGCAACGTCGCCGGGTGCACGCGACCCGCGAGCCGCCCGCCGAGCGATCCGCCGATCAGCGCACACGCCGCCATCACCAAGGCCACGGGCCAGACAACCTTTCCGGAAAACGCGAAATAGATCGCGGCCGAGAGATTCACGGAGAGCGCGATCGTCTGCTTCAGCGCGTTCAATCGCGTGAGCGAGTCGTCGAGCACGAGCCCCAGCGTCGCGAGCAGGATGACGCCGAGTCCCGCGCCGAAATAGCCGCCGTAGATCGCCGCGAGCCCAACCGGCGCGCTGACGTTCGACGGCCCGGGCGGACGATGCTGATGCCCGTGCTGGCGAATCAACCACGCGCGCAGACGGCCCTGCGCCGCCAGAAGCAGCGTGGCGACGAGGATGAGATACGGCACGAGCGCGCGAAACGAGCGCTCGCCCGTGTTGATCAGCAGGACGCCGCCCACGATCCCGCCGACGATGCCAATGGGAACGGTCAGCAGCAGCCGGCGCCGCTGTCCCGTCAGGTCGCGCCGCTGCGCCATGATGCCGCCGAACATGCCCGGGCACAGCGCGACCGTGTTCGTCACGTTCGCGGCGACGCTCGGAATGCCGACCGCGGTCATCGTCGGAAACGAGATCAACGTGCCGCCGCCGGCGAGCGCGTTGACCGTGCCGGCGGCCATCGCGGCAACGCCGCAGAGCGCGAAATCGACGATACCGAGCATCAACGCGCCTGCCGATCGGCGCGATAGATGTCCGGCCGCGCGATTTCCATGTAGCGATCCGCATGCGCGATCGGCGTGAAGCCGAACTGCGCGTACAGGCCGTGCGCATCCTTCGTCACGAGCGAGAACCGGCGCAGCCCCTGCAGATCCGGATGCGTCATGATCACGCGCATCATCCACTTCGACAGTGCGCGGCCACGATAGGACTCGAGGACGTAGACGTCGGCGAGGTACGCGAACGTCGCACGATCGGTCACAACGCGCGCAAAACCGATCTGCCGGTCGTCGTCGTAAAGCCCGAAGCACAGCGACCCGCGGATCGCGCGCTCGAGGACGTCCATCGGAATCCCTGCGGCCCAGTACGAGCGATCGAGATACGCGTGAATCGCGCGCGCATCCAGCCGGGACGGATCGGTGGAGATCAGGAAGTTGTCTTGCCGCTCTTCGACGAACACGTGTCGCCCTTTCGCGCGGATCAGATCGCCTCTTGAATCTGTTTCAAATGATGCACGCCGTGGCCGGCGAGCGTGACGAGAATGTCCTGCACGTCGATCTCGCCGCGCTCGGCGTGCTGCGCCTTCCGCCGTCGCTGCTCCGGCGTCAGCGATGCGGCGAACGTCAGCGTCATCCGCCGTACGGCCTCGAGCGCGGCCAGCGCGGTCGGCCCGTCGACGACAGCCGCTTCCATCATCAGCGGGTCCTGCTCGAACGGCTGAATGACGTAGTCCGGCGACGCGAGCGCGAACCGCAGGCGGAGACCGAAGATCATCTCCCACTGGACGACGTGCACGAGCACCTGACGGATCGTCCACTTCCCCGGCGCGATCGGCCGCTCCCACAGCTCCGGCGTGATCTGCCGGCTCAGCTCGCGATACGCATCGAACGATTCGCGGAGCACGTCGACGGGATCGCGATCGCCGACGTACTGTGCATACGGTGTCGCCATCTCAGCCCGCCATGTCCACGAGGACCTTCATCACCGGCCCTCCGCCCAACGCCTCTTCCATGCCCTTCTGCAGATCCTCGAGCGGGATCTTCCGGCTCACGAGCGGGCTGACGACGATCGCACCCGTCGCGAGCAGGCGGATCGACTCTTCCCACGCCGCGCGCGTGTAGAGCCGGCTGCCGTGCATCTTCAGCTCGCGGCCGAACATCGGATACAGGTTGATCGCCACCGGCTCGGCGTGGATCGCGATGATGCTGACCGTGCCCCACACGCGCACGAGCTGCGTGATGATGCGCACGGGATCGGGGCTGCCGCTGACCTCGAACGCGACGTCCGCGCCATCGCCGTTCGTCCAGTCGAGCACGGTGCGCACGGTGTCCTGCTCAGGACCGATGGTCTCGAGGCCGATGCTCTTCAGCAGCGCGAGACGATGAGGATTGATCTCGACGACTTTCACGCGCGCGCCTCGGTGCCGGCACACGAGCGCAATCAGACAGCCGATCGGCCCGCCCCCAAAGACGACGACGGAGTCGCCAGCCTTCACCTCGGCGCGCGTCACGTCATGCACCGCCACCGCCAACGGCTCAATCAGCGCCGCATCGTCGTCCTTCAACGTCGTCGGCACCTTCAGCAACCGGTGAGTGGGCACGGCCCAGTACTCCTGCATGCCGCCGGGCGCATCGACGCCGAGCACTTTCAGGTGATAGCAGAGATACGACGCCCCGATGCGACACGCGCGGCACGTGCCGCAGTACAGGACGGGCTCGACGACGACGCGATCGCCGGCAACGAAGGTGGCGTCAGGCGACGAGACGATCTCTGCGAGCACCTCGTGGCCGATCGTGTTGCCCTTCGGCACGCGGTGATCGAGGTGGCCCTGGAAGATGTGCAGGTCGCTGCCGCAGATGCCGACGCGGCGGATACGCAGCAGCGCCTCGCCGGCCGCCGGCACCGGCATCGGCGCGGCACCCGTGGTGAACGTTCGATTGCCCTGATAGAACGACGCACGCATCAGTGGATGACTCCTTCTGACTTACGTAAGTTGTGCGAGCTCGGCGTCCAGGTGTGCGATCGTCTGCTCGAGCAGCGCGCGATGGCGGCGGTCGCACGCGAGCTGCAGATCCTGGAGCGCGCGGGCACGGGCCAGCTGCAGCGTTCGGCGGCGCGCGTCACGGTCACGATCGGCTGCGCTGCGATCGGGCGCCGATCGCTCGGCGGCCGCCGCTTCGGCCGCGGCGATCTGATCGTCAACGGCCTTGCTCTCCCAGCCCCGTGCCATGACGCATTGTAGGTCGGCCGGCGCGATCGGCGGCAAGGCCGCGCGCCGCGCGGGCGATCAACGCGACGCCGTCGGCGAGTGCGCGCTCGCGCCACTGCGGCGACGCCGGACAGAACAGCTCCCGCAGCCTCGCCCGTGTGCGTGATGTTCGTGGGTCGTCCGGCCCAGCCCAATGCGCCGCCTGATTCTCCGCGCGCAAGCCCGCGAGCACGGAGACGTTGTCGTACGTGCCGAGCTCGGCGAACGCGAATCGATAATCCGGGGCGATGCCGGAGGCGACGCACCATTGGCCGAGGCTGCCCACGGCCGTGTAGGCGCGCGGATCGCGCGTCGACTCGCGGATGGCGTTCGCACCGAACACGCGCGCCAACCACGATCGCGCCGGCTCCGCCAGCGCATAGTCGACGATCAACACGTGCTCGCTCGTGCGTCCAAGACCCGTGTGCAAATCGAGATGAACGATCGTGGACGCGCCGCCAAGCCAC
>DASZVJ010000040.1:0-6110 GCA_035547155.1 Vicinamibacterales bacterium | reverse complement strand
GAGGCGGCGATGCAAGCGGCTGGATGATGACGTCCGTTCGGCCCTCCATTTAATATCGGTCCCGCAGGAGATCCTCATGCTTTCCGTCGGTACACTCGCGCCATCGTTTTCATTGCCGACCGCGCCGAAGAAACAGCTGTCACTCGACGAGTTTCGCGGCCGTCCGGTCGTGCTCGTCTTCTATCCCGCGGATTGGAGCCCGGTCTGCGGTGATCAGCTCGCGCTCTACAACGAGCTGCGGAGCGAGTTCGATCGGCTCGGTGCGGCGCTGCTGCCGATCTCCGTCGACGGCGTCTGGTGCCACGCCGCGTTCGGCACGCAGCGCGGCTACTGGTTTCCGCTGCTCGCCGACTTCGAGCCGAAGGGCCGCGTCGCGCGCCAGTTCGGCGTCTATGACGAGACGTCCGGCATGGCGAAGCGCGCGCTGTTCGTGATCGATGGCAACGGCACGATCGCGTGGACGCATCTGTCGCCCGACAGCGTCAATCCCGGTGCTGACGGCATTCTGGCCGCGCTCGAGGCACTGCCGCGGAGCGGATCATGACGCTCACGATTCCGGTCGGTGCCGACGATCACGCGCAGGGACCCGCGAGCGCGCCTGTGACGCTCGTCGAGTACGGCGACTACGAATGTCCGCACTGCGGACGCGCGTATCCGATCGTCAAAGCGATTCAGCAGCGGCTCGGCGACACGCTGCGATTCGTGTTCAGAAACATGCCGCTACGCAACGCGCATCCGCACGCGGAGCTCGCCGCGGAGGCGGCCGAAGCGGCAGCCGCACAGGGCGCGTTCTGGCCGATGCACGATCTGCTGTTCGAGCATCAGCGCCAGCTCAGCCTCGAGACCGTCGTCGCGCTCGCGCGGCGCCTCGATCTCGACGGAGACGCGTTCCACCGCGCGCTCGCCGACGGCACGTTCAAGGCCCGCGTCGAGCACGACTTCATGAGCGGCGTACGCAGCGGCGTCAACGGCACGCCGACGTTCTTCATCAACGGCACGCGCTACGACGACTCGTGGGACGAAGAGACGCTGACGCGCGCACTGCAGCACGCCGCGCGCGTGCGTCGCGCGTAGCGGCGGCATCGCACGTGTTGACTACCGTCCGGATCGCGTGATGACGACGTCGGCCAGCGTGCCGTCGTCTTTGCTGACGTCGACGGTGCGAAGCGTGCCGCTGAGCGGGATGTCCCGTTCCACCGTGCGAGCCGTGATCGGAATCGTGACGGTCTCGGGCGCGTGGTCGGCGAATGTGAGCACGACCGTGACGGGCAGATCGAAGACGTCGCCGGTCTGATCGAAGCGCAGCGCGAGCGCGCGGGCGCCGTCTTTCATCTCGACGTGATAACGCAACGCAACTGACGGCAGCGTCGACGCGTAGAACCAGCGATCGAAGAAGCGATCGAGCGAACGGCCGGACGCGGCTTCCATCGCCATCCTCAGCCGATCCGTGCTCGTCTTCTGAAAGCGTCCGTCCGCGTAGAAGTGTCGCAGTCCGTCGAAGAATGCCTCGTCGCCGACGAGCCGCCGCAGCATGTGCAGCACCGCGGCGCTCTTGTTGTAGATGACCGCACGGAACGCGCGGCTGTCGTCGCGGATGTGGCCGACGCGATAGCCGAGGTAGATCGGGCCGTCGCTCGAATGCTCGATCGCGGATCGACGCATCTGCCGCATCACGCTCGCGAAGACGGCGTCGCCGCGCAGATGCTGCGCATAGAGCGCGGCAAAGTACTGCGCGAGGCCCTCGCTGATCCACTGTTCGTGATAGTTGCGGCCGGCCACGGCCTGTCCCCACCACTGATGCGCGATCTCGTGCGCGAGGAAGAACTCCGGGTAGTCGCTGAACGCGACGGGATCGGTGCGCCACGTGAGGCCCGAGTCTTCGATGGGATGCTGCAGCACCGCGAAATACGCGGGACTGTGGCCGCCCGGGCGCAGGTCTTCCAGGAGCGCCAACGTCAGCGACGGGTACGGGGCGTCGTCCACGATCGCGCGGTAGAACGTCACGATGTCCGAGGTGCGATCGGCGATGGCGCGGCCGTCGATCGGGGTCTGCGCGACGTTCGACAGGACCGTGAGATCGAGCGGCGCAGCCGTCGATGCGCCGCCGCTCACCGTCGTCGAGTCGAAGGTGATCGTCCGGTGATCGAGCCGCTGGAACCGGCTGACGACGAACGAGAGATAACGCAACGGGTGGACGGCGGAGACCTCGTACAGCTTGCGCGGATTGCTGCCGTCAGCGTCGGCGATCCGTCGAGGCGGATGCGGCGGCATCTGTCCGCTCGCGACGCAGACGTAGGGATCGGGCACGCTGATGCGCAGCGTCGCCGTCGCGTAGTCGGGAATCGGCGGGTGCGGATACCAGTCGACCTGACTGCTGTAGAGGAAGCTCGGCTCGAGGCGCGGCCGCAGCTCGTCCAGCGACGGCGGCCGCCGCGGCGGAGGCGGCTCGTCTTGTGCCGGCGCAATCGTCTCGCGGTTCGGCGCCTGCGGCGCGAGCCGGCCGCCGTACGCGAACGTCAACGTGAGCTCGGTGCCGTGAACGACGGTCGCCGGCAGATTGACGAGCAGTGCGTTCTGGCCCGGTATGCGCACGGCAAACAGCCGGCCGAACCGATCACTCGTGACCGATTGCACGGCGAGCGAATCGGCAAGCTTCACGGACAGCTGCTCGACGGACGACGCGCGCACGCGAAGCGTCAGGCGTACGAGCCCGTCGAGCTGCTGCGTGTTCGGCGAGATCGCGAGGTCGACGTCGTAGTGCTGCACGTCGTACGGCGCGAGCGCGTCCTCGTCGTAGAACGGCCCGCGCGCCGCCAGCGTCGCCTTCGACGCGTACAGCGCGATGTTGTGCTGGCGCCGCCGATCGAAGAAGGCGATGTCCTCCGGTTGATCCGCGGCGCGCGTGTAGGTCAGCGTGCCGTACCGATCGGTCCGGACTTCCGCGAGGAAGTCGTCCGGGCCCGGCAGCGACCACCAGCGATCGCTCGAGAGATCGCCGAGATCGACCAGCAGCGATTTCGGCGCTTCGTCGCGGAACACGGCGTCGGCGCGCTTCAGGATCTCCGGCTGGACCGCGTGCGGCACGAGCGTCGCCGGATCGACGTGCGCGCCGAGCGTGCCGACGCGGACGAACGCCGCCTGGAACGTCGACGTCACGGTGTCGGCGCCCGTCAGGATGCGCACCTGCCCACGCTCGGTCTCCGGTGCGGGATGGAACCGCATCCGGCCGCGGCCCACGAGCACGAGTCCGGTAATGCCTCGATCGATGGCGACCGTGTATACCGACCCGCGTGCGAGCGTGATCTCGAGATCGTCCGCGCTGACGACGAAGTCGGAGACGTCATATTGGTGCGCGGCGTCGAGCGACAGACGATAGATCGGATCGAGCGACGAGAGCGCCACCGCGCGGGCGATTCGCCACGTGCCGTCGTCGGCCGGCGTGACGTCGAGCTGCCACGACGAGACGCGCGCGCGATCGCCGTACGCGAAGAACGCGTCGGCGACGATGGTGGAGCCCGCGCCGGGCCGGCGGTCGTCGAGCGGCGCGCGATCGCGCGTCTTGATGACGACCTGCGTCACGCCCGGCCGCAGCTCGGCGTCGGCGAACGCACCAGCGTCGCGCCGATTGGCCGAAGAGGCGAGCAGGGCGTTCCAGCCCGCGCGATCGCCGCTGCGCGCGACGTGCGCGATCTGCTGCATCAGCGCCTCGATCGCGAGGTCGTCGCGATCGGCACGCGCTGTGGAGTCGGCGCGGCCGGATGGCGCGAGCAGGGCCATGAGGACTGCCGCGATGGCGGCGATCCTGCGAATGCCGACGGCAAACGACGGCTGGCGCCGAGCGCGCACGCCTGAGGCCATGAGACCGACCGATTCCATTAGACACCGCGTCCGGCGCGACGGCGCGTGGCGCCGTCCATTTGCGCGAACGTGGCATCAATGGTTAGATAATCTAACCCTTAAGGCCGTTTCACGATCAGGACGACTCGCATGCCGCGCACGAACAGCGATCAGCTCCATGGCACGCTCGACATGCTGGTGCTCAAGACGCTCCAGCAGAAGCCGCTGCACGGCTACGCGATTGCCATCCGTCTCGATCAGCTGTCGAGCCAGGTGCTGCAGGTCGAGGAGGGCTCGCTGTATCCCGCGCTGTATCGCATGGAGGCGCGCGGCTGGCTCACCTCGGAATGGGCGATGACGGACACGGGCCGCCGCGCGCGGTTCTACCGCCTGACGCGAACGGGACGCGCGCAACTCGCCGCTGAGACCGAGAGCTGGGCGCGGCTCACCACCGCCGTGCAGAGCGTGCTGAAGGCCTGACGCCACGCGGCCGCTGACCGCATGGCGAATCAATCGTCGCGCTTGACCGTGCGCACGCCGGACGGTACGGTGTCCGCACCCCGGCCGAGGTGCCTCTTTGAGCCGACGATCCGCGTTCGACGCCCTTTCGCTCGCGTTCCAGCACAGCAGACAGCAACTCTGGCCGTTCCGATGGAGCCAGTGGTGGCGTCTGGCGGTGCTCGGCTTCGTGACCGGTGAGCTCGGCGGCGGCGGTGGTGGTGTGGGGCGCTCGGTGGGACGACTACCGTCGATCCCTTCATCGAGCGACACCCCGGACGTCTCGACGTGGCCGCCGGATCTGACGTGGTTTCAGGATCACGTGGCGCTGATCATCACGGCCGCCCTCGTCATCGTCGTGATCGTCGGGCTGCTCCTGCTGCTGTGGACGTACGTCAGCAGCATCTGCCGGTTCGTGCTGATCGACGCGATCGTGTCGAAGCGATGTGACGGCATCCGCGCGGGATGGGCCAAGTGGCGCGACGTCGGCCGCCCGTATTTCGTCTGGCAACTGCTGCTGCAGCTCGTCGTGACGATCGTCGCGGCGGCGCCGGTGCTCGTCGTGCTCATCGTCGCGTGGCGGGCCGGATGGTTCGAACCGGAGCATCCGAATACGGCGGCGATCGTCGCGAGTCTGCTGGCGATCGTCGGCACATTGATCGTCGTTGGCGTGATCGCCATGGTCGTCTACGTGCTCGGCAAGGATTTCGTGGCGCCCATCATGGCGGTGGACCGGAGGGGGTGGCGCGACGCGTGGAAGCAGACGATCGCGCTGATGCGCGTGGAACCCGGATCATTCGCGGCGTACATCGGTGTGAAGATCGTGATGACGATTGTCGTCGGCATACTCGTCGCCGTCGCCGCCCTCGTCGTGCTCGTGCCGCTGGTGCTCGCGGGCATTGCCATTGTCGTCAGCATCGGCGGGTTCGATGTGCTGCAGCATCCCGAGATGCTCGTGCTGGTCATCGCGGCCGGAGGCGTCGTGCTTCTGCTGTTCGCGATCGTCATGGCGTGCCTGTGCGTGCCGCTGGTCGTCCTGTTCCCTGCATACGGGTTGTACTTCCTCGCCGCGCGGTACCCGTCGCTGGATGCGTGGCTCGCCTCGGAGCCCGGCGCCGGCCGCGATATGCCCGCGCTTGCGACCTGATCGCGCCGCGTGACAGAGTGCGTCGAGGAGCGCACGCCATGTCTTCGCGTCAGGGCGCATTCATCTTCGATCTCGACGGGACGCTGGTCGACAGCGTCTATCAGCACGTGCTCGCGTGGCACGACGCGCTCGAGCAGGAGGGCATCGAGCTGTCGATCTGGCGGATCCACCGCAAGATCGGCATGAGCGGTGGGCTGTTCACGAACATGTTGCTGCGCGAGACGGGCCTGGATCTCGCGCCGGATCGCATCGAGCGCTTGCAGCGTCTGCACGGCGACGCGTATCGGCGTGTGTCGAAATCGGTGCGGCCGCTGCCGGGCGCACGCGAGCTGCTCGCCGAGCTGACGCGCGCGGACATCCCGTGGGCGATCGCGACGAGCGGGCATATGTCCAACGCGCGGCCGGTGCTCGAGACGCTCGGCGTCGACTTCGATCGCACGCCCATCGTCACGCGCGATCAAGTGAAGTTCGCGAAGCCCGATCCCGATCTGTTCCTTGCGGCGGTCGAGCGTCTCGGCGCCGATGTGCTGACGACATCCGTCGTCGGCGACAGCGTGTGGGACATGCTCGCGGCGCGCCGCGCCCGCGCGCTGGGGATCGGGCTGCTGTCCGGCGGCTACGGCATGGA
>DASZVJ010000039.1:0-13303 GCA_035547155.1 Vicinamibacterales bacterium | reverse complement strand
CGCCGCGTCCTGCTGGTCGAGGACGACGCGCGCAACATCTTCGCCGTGTCCAGCATCCTGGAGCCGAAGGGCGTGGCGATCGAGATCGCGCGCAACGGCCGCGAGGCGCTCGACGTGCTGGAGCGTCAGCAGACCGCCGGCACGCCACCGGTCGATCTCGTGCTGATGGACGTCATGATGCCGGAGATGGACGGGCTGACGGCCATGCGCGAGATCCGCCGGCGGCCGGAATGGAAAGCGATCCCGATCATCGCGCTGACGGCGAAGGCGATGAAGGACGATCAGGAGAAATGTCTGGCGGCTGGCGCCAACGACTATATGGCGAAGCCGCTCGAAGTAGAGAAGCTGCTGTCGCTCGTGCGCGTCTGGATGCCGAAGTCGGCAGGGCCGCGGTGACGTCCAAGGACTTCGAGATCGAGCTGCATCTGCTGCTCGACGCGATCTATCTGAAGTACCACTACGACTTCCGCGGCTACGCGATGGCCTCGCTGCGGCGGCGCGCGCGGGCGGCAATGACGCTCTTCCACTGCGAGACGCTTTCCCAGCTGCAGGATCGCGTGCTGCACGATCCGGAGGTGTTTCCGGACCTGCTCGACGTGCTCACTGTGCCGGTGAGCGAGATGTTCCGCGATCCGTCGTACTTCCGATCGCTGCGCGCGAGCGTGATGCCCGTGCTGCGGACGTATCCGTCCCTCAAGATCTGGGTGGCGGGCTGCAGCACCGGCGAAGAGGCGTACTCGATGGCCATCCTGCTGCACGAAGAGGGACTGCTGGCGCGGACGATCATCTATGCCACCGACATCAACCCGCACACGCTGCGCCGCGCCGAAGCCGGCGTCTACGACGTCGATCGGATCCAGACGTTCACGGCCAACCACGCGCGGGCCGGCGGGCACTCGTCGCTGTCGGACTACTACACGGCCGCGTACGGCCGCGCCGTCTTCAACCGCGCGCTGCGCCAGCACATCGTCTTCTCCGATCACAGCCTGGCGACCGACAGCGTGTTCGCCGAGGTGCAGCTCGTCTCGTGCCGGAACGTGCTCATCTACTTCAACCGCGAGCTGCAGGACCGCGCCGTCGGGTTGTTCCGCGAGGCGCTCTGCCGGCGAGGCTATCTCGGGATCGGGGCGAAGGAGTCGATCCGCTTCTCGCCGCACGCCGACGCGTTCGAGGACGTCGCGCGTGACGATCGCATCTTTCGCAAGCGGGAGTCGGCATGATCGACGGGACGCGGCTGACCGGGACGATCGATCTGGTCGTCATCGGCGCGTCGGCGGGCGGCGTCGAGGCGTTGATCGAGCTGCTGCGTGCGCTGCCGCCGACCCTGCGGGCCGGCGTCCTGATCGTCCTGCACCTGCCGCGCGATCGCCGCAGCGTGCTGGCCGAGGTCTTCCAGCCGTATTGCGCCGTACCCGTCCGCGACGCGCAGGACAAGGATCCGGTCGAGCCCGGCACCGTGTACCTCGCGCCCGCCGATTATCATCTGCTCGTCGACGACACACGATCGATCGCGCTGTCGGTCGACGAGCTCGTGCACTTCTCGCGGCCGTCGGTCGACGTGCTGTTCGAGGCGGCCGCGGAGGTGTACCGCGAACGGACGCTCGCGATCCTGCTGACCGGCGGCAGCGACGACGGCGCGGCGGGGTTGGCCGCCGTGCGGCGCGCCGGCGGCTGGACCGTCGTGCAGGACCCGTCGACCGCGCGCGTGCCGATGATGGTCGAAGCCGCGCTCGCGCGCGGCCCCGTCGACTTCGTGCTGCCGCTCGAAGGGATCGCAGAGCTGTTGGGGAGATTGTGAGCCGCCGGGGGCGGCCACAAGGGCCGCCCCTACGACTGGCCACTGTAGGAGCGCCCCTTGTGGGCGCCCAGTAAGAGCCCGGGGAAACCATGTCAGACGTTCCCTCTCCGCCCGTGCGGCGGCCCGTGACGTGCCTGCTGGTCGACGATCTCGAAGAGAATCTCGTCGCCCTCGCAGCCTTGCTGCGCCGCGACGACGTCGAGGTGCTGACGGCGCGCTCGGGCGTCGAGGCGCTGGACCTCTTGCTGCGTCACGACGTCGCGCTCGCCATCGTCGACGTGCAGATGCCGGAGATGGACGGCTTCGAGCTGGCCGAGCTGATGCGCGGCAGCGAGCGGACGCGGCGTGTGCCGCTGATCTTCGTCACGGCCGGCGCGCGCGATCGGCATCGTGTGTTCAAGGGCTACGACGCCGGCGCCGTCGATTTCCTGCACAAGCCGATCGAGCCTCACGTGCTGGCGAACAAGGCGGAGGTGTTCTTCGAGCTGTACCGCCACCGGCGGCAGCTGCAGGAGGACTTGCGCGCACGCACCGAGACGCTGCGGCTGAACGAGATGCTCGCGGCGGTGCTCGGCCACGATCTGCGCGCGCCGCTCAGCGCGATCCTGACCGGCGCCAGCCTGCTGGAGCAGCGATCGACCGATCCGTTCGTGCGCGACGTCGTCGCGCGCATCGGATCGAGCGGGCGGCGGATGAACCGGATGATCGCCGACATGCTCGACTTCGCGCGGGCGCGGCTGGCTGGCGGCATTCCGATTGCGCGTCAGGGCGCTGATGCCGGCCGTCTCGTGCAGCGCGTCGTGCAGGAGCATCAGGCGACGTTTCCACAACGGACGATCGTCGTCGAGCACGCGGGCGATCTCAGCGGCCGCTGGGATCCCGATCGCATCGCGCAGATCGCGTCGAATCTCGTCGGGAACGCGCTCGTGCATGGCGACGCCGACGCGCCGGTCGTCGTCCGGCTCGACGGCTGCCGCCCGGACGTCGTGACGCTGGCGGTCGAGAACGAAGGCACGATCGAGCGCGAGCGCCTGCCGCGGCTGTTCGAGCCGTTCGGCGGCGTCCATCAGCCTGTCGGTCACCGCAACGGGCTCGGCCTCGGCCTCTACATCGCGCAGCAGATCGCGCAGGCGCACGCCGGGCACATCCACGTCCGCAGCGCGGACGGCCGGACGGTGTTCGAGCTGCACGTGCCGCGTGGATGACTCACGCGGCCGGGCCGCTGATGCCGCACTCCTTCATCTTGTTCAGCAGCGTCTTGTAGCTGACGCCGAGCTGCTCGGCCGCGCGGCGGCGATTCCAGCGGAAACGATCGAGCGCGTGCTCGATCGCCCGCCGCTCGGCGACCATCGCGGCGCGCCGTGCGAGATCCGTCAGGCTCTCTGTCTGGCCCGGCGCGGGCGGCGTGGCCGGCGGCGGCAGCGCGGACGGCGGCTCTGGCTGATCTGGCTCGTCGTCCACCACCGCAGATGGCGGCGCGGCGGGCCGCGCGAATGCGGCGGGCGCCGGCGTCGAGGTCTCGTGTCGCGCGCGCGGACGCTCGAGCTCGGCGAGCACCAGGCCTTCGTCCTGCAGGATCACGAACCGCTTGATGACGTTCTCCAGCTCGCGGATGTTGCCCGGCCAGTCGTAGGCGAGCAGGGCCGCGCGCAGGCGCGCCGACGGCCGCGTCGCTGGCCGTCCGTACCGGGCGCCGTATTTCATCAGGAAGAACTCGACGAGCGGCAGGATCTCGTCGTCGCGCTCGCGCAGCGGCGGCACCTGCACTTCGATCACCTGCAGGCGGTAGTAGAGATCCTCGCGGAACTGGTTGGCGCGGATCATCTGGGCCAGATCGCGGTTGGTCGCCGCGATGACGCGCACGTCGACCGACACCGGCCGGTTGCTGCCGAGACGCGTCAGCTCGTGATCTTGAAGGACGTGCAGCAGCTTGGCCTGCAGCGCGGCAGGCATCTCGCCGATCTCGTCGAGCATGATCGTCCCGCCGCTGGCGAACTCGAACTTGCCGATGCGTGTGATCTGCGCGCCGGTGAAGGCGCCGCGCTCGTGGCCGAACAGCTCGCTCTCGAGCAGCTCGGTCGGCAGCGCCGCGCAGTTGACCTTGACGAACGGCTTCGTGCGCCTCGGCGATCGGCGATGGATCTCCCGCGCGATGACTTCCTTGCCGACGCCGCTCTCGCCGGTAATGAGCACGCTGACGTCGCTGTCGGAGACGCGATCGACGAGCCGCAGGACGTTGCGCATGCGCGTGCCCGATCCCCAGCACGGCTGGGCGCCGTCCGGATCGTCCGGCACCTGCGCGAGCAGACGCTCCACTTCGTTCGTGAGGTGCACTTTCTCGACGGCGCTGCGCACGGCGGCCTCGATGGCCGCTTCGCCGAGCCCTTCCGGATCGTCAGGTTTGACGACGTAGTCGACGGCGCCGAGCCGGACGGCATCGACAATCGTCGACGGCGCCTGCGTGCCCGAGAGCATGATCACCTGCAGGTTCGGATGGGCGGCGCGTACGCCGCGCAGCGTCTCGATGCCGTCCATCGACGGCATCAGGA
This sequence comes from Vicinamibacterales bacterium, assembly GCA_035547155.1. GTDB lineage: Bacteria > Acidobacteriota > Vicinamibacteria > Vicinamibacterales > SCN-69-37 > CAZNMF01. The sequence goes on along the minus strand of DASZVJ010000039.1, from coordinate 8,956 downwards.
AGTCGAGCAGCACGACGTCTGGCGGCCGCCCAGTCGCGAGCGCCACGAGCAACTCGTTGCCGCTCGAGTGCACGGTCACCGCGTAGCCGCGGTCGCGCAGCAGCGTCGCAAGGTATGTGGAGAATGCCGGGTCGTCATCGACGATGGCCACACGGGCAACGGTCATGTGAAGATCCCGCGCACGAACGAACGGCACGCGCCGCTCGACGCCCGGCCAGGCGCGAAGACCGGGAGCGCGCATCCGAGAAGCACGGACGATGCCAGCGCCACGACGGGCGTTCGATCGTCGCGATACACGGCTGGCATCATCATTGAAGTGATCGAAATGCAGGAGGTCTGCGCGACTGCCGCGCAGCGATGATGACAACGAATCGACCTTGTGTCCTGCTCGTGGACGACTACGAGGATTCTCTGGAGAGCTGGCGGCTCTTCCTCGAGCTCTCCGGGTACGACGTGCTGACGGCGCGCGACGGCTACAGCGCAGTGCAACTCGCCTCCGAGTGCCATCCGGCCGTCGTGATTATGGACCTGGATCTGCCAGGAATTACGGGCGTCGAAGCGGGGCGTCGTCTGCGCGCGGCGCCGTCGACGCACGCGCTGCCGCTGATTGCGGCGACGGGGTACTCGCACGGCCGGCAACTCGACGAAGCGAAGACCGTCGGGTTCGACACGATGATTCTCAAGCCGTGCGATCCCGCGATGCTGCTCCGTGCGATCGAGCGCCTCGTGGCACATCAGAAGGATGACGCAGCGGCTTCGACCGATGGGCAGTCTGGTGCCACTTGTTGGTAACGGTGCATCCTCGCGAGCGCAGCGATGTGCATCGACATTCTGCGGAGGTGGCTATGACCTGGCGAGACAAGCTCGAGATCGGGCTCACCGACGACGCCAGCTTCCGGAAAGACAACCTGCCGGACGAACAGGTGCGTGGCCCGGAGATTCCGAAGGGCAAGGGCCGATCACCAGAGATTCCCGAGGCACGTAAGGACGCAGAAGATCACGCGGGCCCGTCGACGCTGCACGAGCATGACGTGCATCACGGCGAGGACGAGGAGCCGGCACCGCCGCGACCGCCGCGCGCGTCCGAGTAGCCGGCGCGCTCACGCGGCTGACTGTCATCAGGAGGTGTTACGGCGTCGTGATCAGCCACGCGCGCAGCACTTCCGCCACGCTCCATGCCTGTGCGATGCAGCCGCGCGGCGTGAAGGGCGGCTCCGCGTCGAAGATCTCGCTGATCGATCCCACGCCCGCGTGATCGAGATGCCGGACGAAGCCGGTCAGCAGCTCACGGGCGTCCTGATGACCGGCCGGATGCACACGCAGCCACGCGTCGACGAGTGGTCCGATGAGCCACGCCCACACCGTCCCCTGGTGATAGGCCGCATCGCGCGCACGGAGATCGCCGAAGTACTTCGCCTTGTAGTCGGGATGGCCCGGCGCCAGCGACCGCAGGCCCACCGGCGTCGTCAACGTTCGACACGCCGCGTCGAGCACCGCCGGCCAGCGCTCGGGCGCGAGCACGGGATGGGGTAGTGAGATGGCCAACAGCTGATTCGGGCGCGACGCGGGATCGTCGCCAGACTCGCCATCGACCACGTCGAAGAGCTGTGCGGTGGCGGGATTCCAGAAGCGGCGATTGAAGGACGCATACGCTGCGTCGGCCGCGCGCGCGCATTTGTCGGCCTGATCGTGTTTGCCCGCCTCGCGCATCCAGCCCGCGATGACGCGCAGCGCGTTGTACCACAGCGCGTTGATCTCGACGGCCTTGCCGCGCCGCGGCGTCACGACCCAGTCGCCGACCTTCGCGTCCATCCACGTCAGCTGATAGTGCTCCGCGCCCTGCGTCAGCAGGCCATCGTCCGGATCGACGCGAATCCCGAAGCGTGTGCCGTGCAGGTGGTGATCGACGATGTCGTCGAGCACGGGCAGCAGCTCGGTGAGAAACGATCGATCGGCGGAGCGCTGGACGTAGCGATCGATCGCGTGGACGAACCAGAGCGTCGCGTCCGCCGTGTGGTAGACGCCGGCTTGCTCGCCTTCGGGAAAAAAGTTCGGAATGAGGCCGTCGCGCACGTGATGCGCGAACGCGCGAAGAATGCCTGAGGCCTCCGTCGTGCGGCCGGTGCAGAGCGTGAGACCTTCGAGCGAGATCATCGAGTCGCGGCCCCAGTCTGTGAACCAGTGATAGCCCGCGATGATCGTGTGGACGTCCTCGCCCGCGGCCTGCGTGCGCGTGACCTCGGCACTGCGGCTGACTGGGACGATCAGAAACTGATCCGCGGCGAGCGCGAGCTCGGCGGCGATCGGATCGACGATCGCCGGCGCGTGCTGCAGCAGACGGGCCCGGCGCTCGAGCTCGGTGCGCAGGACGTCGGCGGCCCGCACCGCGCCGATGCGCTCCCAGCTTTCCGTCGACACGACGAAGACGATCTCGTCCCCGTCCTGAAGCGTCGTGTCGATCGTGCCGGGCCGCCACAAGGAGCCCGTGTGCGGATAGCCGCGATCGCGCTCGAGGACGTAATCGAGATGCGCGTCGGTGGGTGATGAGAAGTCGGACTGCACGTCCGAGCCCGCGATCTGCCATCGCATGTCCGGCAGGCCGCCGGGCAGCGTGAGATGCCATCCCTGCGGCTCGCGCTGTACGGATACGCCGTCCGGCCGCACGAGCGAGACCTGCGCATCGTGCGCGCGCACCTGGAGCAGGGGCTCGAGACGCAGACGCGCGCGGCCGATGCCTTGCGCGCGATAGGTGACGGCCGTCGTGTTGTGGCCATGGGCCATCACGACGCGTTTTTCGATCCAGCCCTCACCGGCGAGATAACGCCAGACGGGCAGGCCGCCTTCGAGGCGGAACTCCGCGAGCGGCAGGACATCGTCCTGCTGCAGTCGCGAGAGATCCTCGTGATCGAGCAGCCACGTGTCGCTGCCGATCTGGACGATCGCACGAAGCTGGCAGAGGTAGAGCATGCGTCCGAGCGGCGCAGGCAGCGCGGCGATGAGGAGGCCGTGATACCGGCGCGTGAGCCCGCCGGCCACCGTCCCGGACGCATAGCCGCCGAGGCCGTTCGTCACGAGCCACTCGAGATCCGATGCCGGGCGGCGAGACGCCGACGCGGGAAACGTCAGCGTGCGCGTGGGAAGCGCGTTCGGCGCCTGTGCGCTCATGCCCGCCATGCCGGCCGCCTCGGAGCCAGAACGAGCGCGCATTCGGGCGGCAGCGACCATGCGCCGGGCCGAAGCGCGGCGGAGATCCCTGGGCCACCGTACGCCGGATCGTCGCTCGACCAGATCGTCGCCCATCGCATCTCGACTGGAGGCGCGAGCAGCGGCTCGGGAACGACTGCCATGTCGAGCTGTGGACCGAGATTGACGATCAGCAGGCGGTCGTCGTCGTGTGCCGGGCCCCCGCCGACGTCGCGCGCGAAGAAGCGAAGGACGAACGCGTGCGGGCCGAGCACGGCGCCGTCGATGTCGTGCCGATCGTGCAGCCGAAACGCGGCCTCGGACGTGCGGAGCTGCAGCAGCGACGCGTGGAGATTTCGCATGGGCGAGCGATCGGCGCCGTCGCTGCGATCGAGCTTGCAGATGTCGAACGTGCGCCGATCGCACGGATCGGCGAGCGTGCCGGCGCGGGCGGCGTCGGCGGCGCTGGGAAACTGCGACAGAAAATCGCGGCGGCCACGCCGCACGCCGTCGCCGAGCGGGCCGCCATGATCGGCGAAATAGAGGAACGGCGCGTTTGCGCCGAATTCCTGTCCCTGGAACAGCATGGGGATCCATGGGCCGAGCAGCAGCAGGGCCGTCAGCGCGCGCAGCTTGCCTGGGCTGGTCAGCTGATGGAGCCGGTGGCCGTCGGAGGAGTTCGCGACTTGATCGTGATTCTGGAGAAACGCGACGAAGGCGTCGGCGGGCACTCCGAACGTCGGCGTGCCGCGAGGCTGGTCCTGCCACGCGTACCACTGTCCCTGATAGAGAAAGCCGAACTTCGCCGTAGAGATCAGCTCCTGTGGCGTGCCGCAGTAGTCGCGATAGTACGCTTCGCGCCGGCCCGTCGCTGCGACCATGGCCGTGTGATGGAAGTCGTCGTTCCACAGCGCGTCGAGGCCGAACCCGCCTTCGTCAGTTCTCGCCACGAGACGTACGTGCTGCGGCTCGTTCTCCGCGACGATCCACGTCGCACGCGGGCCGGCCGCCTGCTTCACGGCCGCCGAGATTTCCGCGAGGATGTGCGGCTCGCCGCTGTCGCGGATCGACTGCGTCGCGTCGAGCCGAAGGCCGTCGAGATGGAACTCGCTGATCCAGTACGCCGCGTTGTTGATGAAGAGCTCGCGGACGCCGCCGGCCTGCGCGCCGTCGAAATTGATCGTGAGACCCCACTCGGTCGGCTCGGCGCCGAGGTAGTGCGGCGAGAACGACGTCAGCCCGCAGCCGTCCGGCCCGAAGTGGTTGTAGACGACATCGAGAATCACGGCGAGACGAAGCGCATGCGCGGCGTCGACGAACGCGCGGAAGTCGTCGGGCGTGCCATACAGCCGCGTCGGCGCATAGAGACAGACGCCGTCGTAGCCCCAGCCGAATGTGCCGGCGAAATCCGCGACCGGCAGGATCTCGAGACAGGTGACGCCCAGCTCCGCGAGCGCCGGCAGCTCGCGTCTCGCCGCCGCCCACGTGCCCTCGCGCGTGAACGTGCCGATGTGCATCTCATAGACGACGAGTGCCGATCGGCGAATGCCGGACCAGGCATCGTCAGTCCACACGAAGCGTGACGGATCGACGACGACGGAGGGACCGTGTGGACCCTCGGGCTGGAAGCGCGACGCCGGATCGGCGAGGGGAGGCTGGCCGTCCAGCGAGAAGCGGTAGCGATCGCCCGCACCGACGTCGGCGATGAGCCCTTCGAAGTACCCGTTGCCTTCCGCGGTGAGGGCGGCCGGCGCACGTCCATCGACGATCACGTCGACGCGGTCGTGAACCGGCGCCCAGACGCGGAAGTGCGTGCCCAGCGGCTGCGGCTCCGCGCCAATCGGCCGTCGCCGATGAACGGCGATCTCGCCGGTCGCGGCCGAGAGCGTGCGAGGGGCGGTCAGCGCGTCTGCTCCACCTGCTGACGCCGCACGAAGTCGTCGACCTCCTGCTGCGCGCGTTCCTTGGCGTAGCCGTACCGCTCCTGCAGCAGTCCGGCGAGCTGCTCGACGTTGCCCTCGACCTGCGTCAGGTCATCGTCGGTGAGCTTGCCCCATTGCACTTTGGCCGCGCCCTTCCACTGATGCCATTGACCTTTGATCTGTGAGGTGTTCATAGACGCTCCTTCTTTCCTTCAGAGCCGTTCGACACTTTGCAGCAGCACGGGTTGATCGCCGTAGTTCTCGAGCACGACCGTCTTGCTGTCCTTGTCGACGGTGATCTGTGTGGCGACCGAGGCCTTGCCTTCGCCTTTGCCGTTCGGTCCGAGATGCAGCTCGATGAGGGTGAACGGATAGTCCACCGAGCGTGCGCCGGCGCGGCGCTCCCACAAGCTCATCGGACGATCGGTGACGAGCACGATGCGCTCGCTCTTGTCCGGGTGGACGATCCGCCGCGCGAAGTGGATATCGAAGCCCACGCCGCCGGTCGGCGCGATCGAGCCGGCGCGCGGCATCTTCGTCAGCGCATCAAGCGCTGCGTCGGGGCCGCGTTCCATCAGCGTGTTCACGAGCGTGTCGCGTTCCTGATCCGTCGACCAGCGCGTCACCGTGAACGTCACCGATGCCGTCGCGGGTCCTGCGCCGCCAGCCGCCATGTTCACGGCAAGCGCGCTGTATTTGACTGGAGTCGCCGCCGCGGGCGCCTTCTTCGCAGGCGTTTGCGCGCGGGCGACGAGGGCGATCGACGTCAGGACGGCGAGTGGAACGACGAACAAAGTGCGCAGGGAAAGCGAGGGCTGCGGACGCATGGGACGCTCCTTGGTTACGTGCGTTCGTGAGCAAGAGACGGGCCAAGCCTCCGCCGGGTGCGCGATGCGGCCCGCCGTCGCGCTGGGCAAGGGACTGCTGAGATTGGCCCGTTCGATGCCGCTGGGCGCGCGAGCCGTCGCGGCGCTCGGCCTCTGACGATGTTGGCCCCGCTTCTGCACCGGATGGATGCGCCGGAGCGGCAGGGATGACGGACGGCAGCGTGAGAATCCCGTGCAGCACGTATCGGCTGCAGCTGCGATCGGGTGTGACGCTGCGCGATGCGATCGCCGCCGTCGACTATCTTCACGCGCTCGGCATCACCCATCTGTATCTGTCGCCCATCGCGAAAGCCCGCCGTGACAGCACGCACGGCTATGACGTCTGCGATCCGAATGCGCTCGATCCCGTGCTCGGGACGCCGGACGATCTCGAGGAGCTCGCGCGTGCGCTCCACGCGCGCGGCATGGGCCTGCTGCTCGACATCGTGCCGAATCATCTGGCGGCCGACGAGCGCGACAATCTCTGGTGGCGCGACGTGCTGGCGCACGGACCGGCGTCGGCATTCGCGAACGTCTTCGATATCGATTGGCAGTCGCCACGTCCATCGATGACCGGCAAGGTCCTGCTGCCGATCCTCGGCGATGCGTACGGCGCGACGCTCGAGCGTGGGGAGTTGCGCGTCGAACGCGCGGACGGCGCGTGGGTGTTGCGCTACGGCGATCGCGATCTGCCGCTGCACGTCTCGCCCGCCGAGGATCTGTCGGCGATCGACGGCGAGGCGGGAACACCGGCGTCCTTCGATCGGCTGCACGGGCTCCTCGAGCGCCAGGCGTACCGGCTCGCCGATTGGCGGACGGCGCCGGAGCAAGTGAACTATCGGCGATTCTTCAATATCGAGCATCTCGTCGGCGTGCGGGTCGACGCTCCCGACGTCTTCGCCGCAACGCACGACTGGATGGCCCGGCTCGTCCGCCACGGCATCGTCGACGGCCTGCGCGTCGATCATCCCGATGGTCTCGCGCTGCCCGCCGATTACCTCCATCGTCTGCATCGTCTTGCCGCGGACGATCTCAACGAGGAGCTCATCCCGTCATCGCTCTATGTGGTCGTCGAGAAGATCGTGCTCGGACGCGAAATGCTGCCGGACGCCTGGCCGGTGCACGGCACGACGGGATACGAGTTCCTCAATCAGCTCAGCGGCATCTTCGTGGCGCGCCATCGCGTCCGGCGCCTCGAGCGGATCTATGCGCGGTTCGCCGGCCGTCATCCGTCTTTTGCGGAGACCGAATACGCCGCACGGAAACAGGTGATCGAGACGGTGTTCACGAGCGATCTCGATCGGCTCGTCGACATGCTCGTCGCGATCGCCGAGTCCGATCGCCGCACGCGCGACTTGACGCCGCATCGTCTCCGCCGCGGCCTCCTCGAAGTCACGGCCGCCCTGCCGGTCTATCGCACCTATGTCAATGCGGCCGGTGTCACGCCGTCCGATCGCGAGTGGCTCGCCGACGCGGTGCGCAAGGCGGATCGGCGGAATGCCGACATCGAGTCGACGCTGTTCGCGTTCATCGAGGACACGATCCTGCGCGCGCCGGAGGACCCGGCGCGGCTGGCGTTCACCTTGCGCTGGCAACAGCTCACGGGTCCTGTGTTCGCCAAGGCCGTCGAGGACACGGCGTTCTATCGCGACAACCTGCTGTTGTCGCTCAATGAGGTCGGCGGCGATCCCGCGCATCCCGGCACGGGCATCGCGGAGTTTCACGCCGCGAATCAGACGCGCGCGTCGCACACGCCGCGTGGCCTCCTCGCGACGACGACGCACGATACGAAGCTCAGCGAGGACGTGCGTGCGCGGCTGAACGTGCTGTCGGAGCTCGACGACGTTTGGCAGCGCCATCTGACGGCGTGGCGTCGCTGGCTTCAGCGTCATCGCACGCAGACATCGGACGGCGCCGTGCCCGATCGCCACGACGAGTACCGGTTCTATCAGCTGCTGATCGGCCTGTGGCCCGCGGACGCCGAGACGCCGCCGGCGTCACTCGCGGATCGGCTCGTCGCGACGATGATCAAGAGCGCGCGCGAAGCGCGACGCCACACGAGCTGGGTGCGGCCAAACGGTGCGTATGAGGACGGCGTGACGACGTTCGTGCGCCAGTCGCTCGACGCGACGCGAAGCGCAAAGTTCGTCGCGTCGGCGGCGTCGTTCGCGCGCACGATCGCTGCTGCCGGAATGATCAACTCACTCGCGCAGGTCGTCCTCAAGGCCGGATCGCCGGGCGTCCCGGACTTCTATCAGGGCACCGAGCTCTGGAGCCTGCGGCTGACGGATCCCGACAACCGTGCCGTGATCGATCTCGACTACCGCGCGCGCATGCTGCGTACGCTCGACGACGATCTCGCGGCGGCTGGCGCGGATCGTCCGGCGATCGTGCGGCGTCTGCTCGACGCCTGGCCTGACGGCGCGATCAAGATGTACGTCACGATGCTGGCGCTGCGCGTGCGCCGACGGCTGGCCGAGCTGTTCACGACGGGCGAGTACGCGTCCCCGGCCGTCACGCGAGATTCGTCTGGTGGAGGCGATCAGCCCCAAGTCGTGGCGATCGTGCGGCGGACATCAGCCGCCGCGGCACTCGTGGCTGCGCCGCGATTTGCGTCACGACTGGCCAGTCAGGGCCAGTGGCCGATGGGGGAGGCCGTCTGGGCTGAAAGCGCGATCGTCCTGCCCGATGAGCTCGCCGGCGTGACATTCACGGATGCGTTGACCGGCGCGCACGTTACGGCCGAGAACGGCCGTGTGCGCGTCGCCGATCTGCTGCGCGACTGTCCCGTCGCGCTCGCCGTGTGCGAATCGACAACAGAGCGCCGGGTCTAAAGACCCGGCGTCTCTATTTCTTCCGCGCGCCGCCTTTGCGTCGTGGCACTTTGCCGCCCGCGCGGCGTGCCTCCGACAGCCCGATCGCGATCGCCTGCTTCCGGCTCGTGACCTTCTTACCGGACCGGCCGCTCTTGAGCGTACCGCGACG
>DASZVJ010000038.1:0-21831 GCA_035547155.1 Vicinamibacterales bacterium | reverse complement strand
CGCTCGTCGTGACGAGCGTCGCCGCAGCGGCCGTCGGCTGCGTGACCGGCGTCGCGCAGACGATCGCCTCGCCCGGCTGGGCGCCGACCAGCCGGGCGAGCTGGGCCTCGGCGAGCGACGCATCGTTGCGCGCCTGGATCCGCTGCACGTTCTGCCGCGCCCGCTGCGCCTGCGCGGACAGGACGTCGTTGGGCGGCGACAGGCCGGCGTCGACGCGCGCCCGCGCGTCGCCGAGCGACGCGTCGGCGCGCGCGAGCGCACGCTCGAGCACGCCGACGCGATCGCGCGCGGTGACGAGCGACCAGTACGCGACCGCGACGTCGAGCGCCACGTCGGCGGCCGGCGTCTGCCGGTCCGCCGACGCGGCGGCGAGGTCGGCCTCGGCCGACGAGACGAGCGCGCCGGTACGGCCGCCCGTGTAGATCGGCACGTCGACCTCGCCGCGCACGCGATAGTTCGACGGGATGTCCGGAAAGATCACGCGCGTCGACCCGTCCGGCTGCGGAATGCCGTATGCGTCGACGTGATTGGTGCGCAACACACCGGACGAGGCGGTGACGATGGGCTTCTGCAGCGCTTCGCGCGACGTTAGCGACGCCTGTGCCGACGCTCGCCGCGCCTCGGCTTCGGCGAGGCGCGGCGCGTGGGCCACGCCACGCGCGATCGCCTCGTCGAGCGTCAGCGTGATCGACTGCGCGGAGGCCGGCAGTGTCACCGCCAGGCCCGCCAACATCCAGACGACGCATCGAATCGATCTCGCGGTCATGCGATTGAACCTCTCTTCGGGCTACGGGCTTCCGGCCACGGGCTGTAAGCGACGGACCAGACTACGGGCGGCCACGGGGGGCCGCCCCTACACGACACTGCCGTTCGCTATCAGCCGAACGGCAATCTGCCATCCGTACCGTAGGGGCCACCCCCCCGTGGCGGCCCGTCGCAATCAATCCGATCGCGCAACAGCTGTGTTCCTTCGTCCCCTGGTCCCCTGGTCCCCTGGTCCCCTGGTCTCTTCGTCCCTCAACCCTTCGTCCCCTGCCCCAGCAAATCGATGAAGACGTCTTCGAGTCCTGGCACGACGCGCCGAATCGTGGCGTCCGGTTGTCCGGCACTGCGAAGCGCGGCCTCGACGCGAGCGGCTGCGGACTCGGCGTCCACGCGCACGTGCAGTCGATCGCCGAACAGCTGCACGCGATCGGGGCCGACCTGCGCGGCGAGCGCCTCGAGCGCGCGACGCGGCTGCGGCGTCACGACTTCCAGCACCACGCCGCTCAGCCGCTCCTGCAGCCGGCGCGGCTCGTCGAACGCCAGCACGCGGCCGCCGTTCAGCAGCGCGACCTGTCCGCATCGCTCCGCTTCGTCGAGATACGGCGTCGCGAGCAGAATCGTCAGGCCCTGTCCGAGAAACTCCGCGAGCAGCTTCCAGAACTCGCGGCGCGACACCGGATCGACGCCGGTCGTCGGCTCGTCGAGCACGAGCAGCGGCGGCTCGTGGATGAGCGTGCACGCGAGCGCGAGCTTCTGCTTCATGCCGCCGGACAGGCGATCGGCCAGCCGATCGCGGAACGGTCCGAGCCCCGTCATCTCGAGCAGCCGCGTCCGCTTCGGCGCGAAGTCGCGGACGCCATGGAGACGCGCGAAGAACTCGACGTTCTCGTCGATCGAGAGATCGCCATACAGGCTGAACTGCTGCGAGAGATAGCCGATCGCGTGCGTGGCCGCCGAGTGGCTGCGAAACGGATCGCCACCGAACACGCGCACCGTTCCGGCGTCCGGCGCGATCAGCCCGCAGATCACGCGCAGCAGCGTCGTCTTTCCCGCGCCGTCCGGACCGATGACACCGCACATCTGCCCACGCGTCACGTCGAGCGACAGCCCGTCGAGCGCGACCGTCGCGCCAAACTTCTTGCGCACGTCGCGGACCACGACGGGCTCGACGGATTGAAGATCAGGAGCGGACATCGAGATCTCAAATCGAGGTTCTGGGGTTCTAGGTTCTAGGGTTCCGGGGTTCAGGTTCTAACGTTCCGGTTCCGGGTTCCGCGTTCCAGGCTCTGCGTTGCCGCGGTGAACTCCCCGAACCCGCGAACCTCAGAACCCGAACCCCGGAACCCTGGAACCTAGACCCCCAGAACCACCTCCACCGGCATCCCCGGCTTCAGCACACCTTGTCTGTTGTCGACCGTGACCTTCACGCGGTACACCAGCCGCGCGCGTTCGGCGGCGGTCTGGACGTTGCGCGGCGTGAACTCCGCTTTCGGCGAAATGAATGCGATCGTGCCGGGCATCCGATCGCCGGCGTCGGTGACGACGGTGACGGATTGATCGAGACGCAGCGACGGCACGAGCGGCGCTTCGACGTACGCGTTCACCCACGCGCGATCGAGATCGATGACGATCGCGAGCGGCGTGCCCGCGTTGACGAGCTCACCTGGCTCGACGAGACGCGACGTCACGATGCCGGCCGACGGCGCCCGGACGTCCGTCTCGCCGCGATCGTGCTCGAGCGTCGCGATCTGCGCGTCGACGGCGGCGACGCGCGCCCGCGCCGCGTCCAGCTCCTCGGCTCGCGCGCCAGCGCGCAGCCGCGCGAGCACGGCGTTGGCTGCAGCCAGACGATCGCTTGCCGCTTTGACATGCGCCTCCGCCAACTGCCGCCGCGTCACCGCATCGTCTCGTTGCTTGGTCGCGCCCGCGCGGTTCTCGACGAGCTGCGTGAACCGCGCCTCGTCTGCTTTCGCTGCAGAAAGATCCGCGTCCGCTGCCTGGCGATCCGCCGTCGCCGCTTCGACCTGCGCCTGCGCCTGTTGAATGTCCTCCGGTCTGGCGCCCGCGCGAAGCAGGCGCACCTGCGCGTCGGCCTGCGCGCGCTCCGCTCGTGCGCGCTGCAATGCAAGGTCGATGTCTTCCGGCGAGATCGTCGCGATGGGATCGCCGGCCTTGACGCGCATCCCTTCCGTCACGGCCACGGCGGTCACGCGTCCGGGCACCTTGGCGGCGAGCCGCACGTCCGTCGCGTCGACATAGCCGCTCGCGCGGTGCGGCTCCGACGCCGCGCCGCGACGGCACGCGGAGAGGCCCGCGGCCAGGACGAGGACACCTGCGATCCACAACACCCGTCGAGTCATGCGCGCGTTCTCCTGGTTCGTTTCGGTGATGCCGGCGATGGACGGCCGCGGGCGTGCAACGCGGCGAGCGTGACGGTCTCGACGTGGGCGACGACCGCCTCGTGCGGCACGACCATGAGACTGGCTGGCGCGATCGCTTTGAAGCGCTCGCGCAGAGGCGCCGATGCGGCGAAGAGCAGCAACGGGGCCACGATGCCGATCTGCGTGATGAGCGGATGGGCGGCCGCGAAAATGCCGGCGCGCTGCCCTTCTTTGAGGATCGCGGCCAGCGTCGCGATGATGTCGCGCAGCGCGGTGACGATCGAGGCGTCGAGATGGCGGCCGCCTTCGGCCATCTCGCGCAGCCAGATCGCGGGGAAGTGCGGCTCGGCGGCAATGACGCCGGCGACGGTGTGGATGAACCGGTGCAGTTGCTCGTCCGGCGTGCCCGGCTGCTCGCGGCCGCTCGTGACGGCGACCGCCAGCCCGCGGAACTGCCGCGCCAGGATCTCGCGATAGAGCGCGGCCTTGTTGTGGAAATGGTAGTAGAGCATCGCCTTGTTCACGCGCGCCCGCCGCGTGATGCGATCCACCTTCGCCCCGTCGAACCCGCGCGCCGCGAACTCCGCGGCTGCCGCCGCGAGCAGCCGATCGCGAGAGCCCGGCCGGGACGCGTCCTGCTGACTAACCATTTGGTTAATGAGGATGGAAGAAGACCGCGGGGATGTCAAGGGCACACGTCCTTACAACAACGCCTGCAACCGCTGATACCCCGATCGGCTCACGGGCAGCTTCGTGCCGTCGACGAGGATCGCGACGCGGCTGTCCTTCGCGTACAGCTCGACGCGCGAGAGACGCTCGATGTTGAGCAGATACGACCGGTGGATACGCACGAAGCGGCGGGCGTCGAGACGCGACTCGAGATCGCCCAGCGTCTGGTCCTTGAGGATCGTCCTGCCCGCGACGTGGAACGCGACGTAGTCGTCCTGGGCCTCGACGTAGTCGATCTTGTCGAGCGGCAGCACGTGGACCTGCGCGCCGTCGCGGACGACTACGCGATCGATCGTCGCCCCTGGCGGCCGCGCGCTGGCCGCGATCGCCGATGGCGACGGCGCCGGAGCCGCGGCCGCAGCCCGCTGGCGCACCCGCGCGATCGCGGCCGCGAGCCGATCGGTCGTGAACGGCTTGAGCAGATAGTCGACCGCGTGGACCTCGAAGGCCCGCAGGGCGAACTCGTCGTACGCGGTCACGAAGATGACGGGCACCTCGCGCCCGATCAGCTCGAGCACCTCGAAGCCGTCGAGCTTCGGCATCTGCACGTCGAGCAGCACGACGTCCGGCCGCGACTCGGCGACGACCTTGACCGCTTCGAATCCGTTCGCGCACTCGGCGATGATCTCGACGCCGCCGAGCTCGGCCAGTCCCTGCCGCACCGCCATCCGCGCCGGCTCCTCGTCGTCGACGATGACCGCGCGCAGCGTCCGCTCCTCACTCATGACGTCTCCTCCATCGGCACCGTGATCTGCGCCCGATAGGCGTCGGGCAGCGGCTCGACGGTCACGGACGCGCGGCCGCCGAACGTCGCGGCGAGCCGGCGCGTGACGATGTCCAGGCCGAGCCCCGTGCCGCGCCGCCGCGCGTCGGGATCGCGCGGATTGGTCACCGTGATGACGACGTGCCCGCGCCCGACGCGCGTGTCGATCGCGATCGTCCCGCCGTCGATCAGCGTCGCAATCCCATGGCGCACCGCATTTTCCACGAGCGGCTGCAACAGCAGCGGCGGCACGGCGACCGTCGTGGTCTCCGGCGAGACGTCGAGCGACAGCGCGAGCCGCGATCCGAATCGCACCTGTTCGACGCGCAGATACTGTTCAGCCAGAGCAATTTCCTGCGACAGCGGAATCCGCGCCACCTGACCGACCGTCAGGCTCTGCCGGAAGAAGTCCGCGAGCAGCTGACACATCTCGCGCGCTTTGGCGGGATTGCCGCTCGTGAGCCCCGCGATCGAGTTGAGGCTGTTGAACAGGAAGTGCGGATCGAGCTGCGCGCGCAGCGCCCGCAGCTCGGCCTCGCGCTGCGCGACCTCCGATTGCAGCGCGCGCCGCGTCGCCGCCGCCGACTCCTCGAACGCGTGCAGCGCACGATAAGCGACGACGGCAAGCAGATAGCCGAGGATGCCGAGGGCTTTGAGCAACGCGAACAGCGCGCTGCGCTGGCTCTCGTCGATCGCGACGAAGCCGGCGCGCTCGAGCCCCTGCCACCAGAGCTGCGCGAGCAGCGCCCACAGCAGCCCGCCGAACACGGCGCCGGCGAGCCACGAGAGCATGGGACGAAGCCGATCCGTCCAGCTCGGCGACGTCGCCCGCGAGACGTACCACGCCGACAGCGACATCAGCCCGCCGACGAGGCCGGCCGGCACGCCGAAGATCATCGATCCCAGCCACGACGCGCCGAACAGCGCCTGCACGAGGAGCGCGATCACTTCGCCGGTGACGGCCCACGCGACGAGATGCAGGACGAGCCAGCGGCGATCGTCCAGGATCGGGTGCACGTTAGGACTTCACCTCGACGCCGCCCATCAGCACGAACCCGCGGAGAATCAGCCGCGTCTTCGCGTCCTTCAGCCCGCTGCTCTCGTCATGGATGCCGCCCATGATCGCCACGACCTGATTGGACACGGCCCAGTCCGGTGGGACGCGCAGCTGCAGGCCGCCCATCACGACGAACACGTCGATCACCGCTTCGCCCGTCGTCGACGCCTGCCGCAGATCGACTTCGATGCCGCCCATCACGGCGGTGAAGTCGGCGCGGCGGAAGAGCGGCGACACGATCTTGCGCTGGATGCCGGACCAGAACGCGAAATCCGACGTGCTCTGATCGGTGATGCCCGGCGCGCCGGTGTGCTGCCGCCACGCCCGCGTGATCAGCGTCGTGCCCAGCGCGATGAGCCCGAACGGCCAGATCAGGCTGAAGCTGATGGCCGAGAAGTGCCAGAGCCGCGCCGCGGTCAGCCACACCCCGATGACCAGCACGACGCCCGCGGAGAAGCGCGCGGACTGATCGGGCGCGCGCCGCCACATCGCCACGCCGATCGCGATGATGCCGACCGGCCAGTAGCTGAGCACGTCGCTCGCGCGAAACCATCCGAAGTTGGCGGCCACCAGCAGCACGCCGGCGATGACGACCAGCGCGCCGACAACCGTCTGCGGCGTGATCGGAACGGGTGTGCGCTCGTTATCGGCCATCGCTCACCTGCCCATCCTGCGGCGCAACACGACGGACGCCGCTGAGCGCGAGCCCAATGCCCTGGCCGATGATGAAGAGCGGCCACGACTGGGCGATGGTCATGATGCCCTGCGTGAGCAGCAACAGGATGGTGCCGACGGCGATCAGGCTCACTCCGCCACCGGCGACGCGACCGGCGTTCCGCCAGGTCTCGATCATCTTTCTCGCCCCAATGACGATGAGGGCAATGGGCCAGAGCCGGCCAATATCGAGATGGTGGGACGGAGCGAGCTGCTGCACGAGCAGCACGAGTCCGACGGCCAGCACGACGATGCCGGCGATGATCTGCGAGTCCCGTTCGTCCTTCATGACGGCCTCCATCATCGCTCACCGCATCCCGTTCAGGGCCTGCGCGAGGGCAATCGGGTGCACCAGCACCATCCAGAGCAGTCCGGCCGCCAACACGCTCGCGACGCCGCCCACCACCGCGAATCCCGTGACCCAGATGTCCGTGCGTGTCATGGCTGTCCTCGTTCTGCCGTCGCTAGTCGCGGTAGGGGCCGCCCTCGTGGCGGCCCGAATGCCGGGCGCCCACAAGGGGCGCCCCTACGGTTCGACTTCCATGTTGACGATACGAGGCGGCTGCCGGCGCGTCGTGGCTCTTCCGGCGAATGACGCCGGGATAGCGGCGAGTGACGCCGCCGTGCGGCGAGTTGTCGCAGCCGGCCCGCAGCCCGGCTGCGCCTGCGGCGAGCGGATACAATCGCACGATGGCACGCGCACGTTCCGTCCTCCTGGTGCTCGGTCTGCTCCTGGCCGGCGCCGCCTGCAGTAAGCCCGCCGAACCGGTGAAGCACTACCCCATCAAAGGCCAGATTCTCGCGGTCGTGCCCGATCGACAGGAACTGACGATCAAGCACGAGGACATCCCCGACTTCATGCCGGCGATGACGATGAACTACGCCGTGGCGCGGCCGGAGCTGCTGCAGGGCCGCACGCCAGGCGAGACGTTCGAGGGGACGCTGGACGTCCGCGGATCGACGATTCAGTTGAGTGCGATCACGCACACGGGCACCGCCCCGCTGCCGCCGATGGCGTCGAACGCGAACGCGATGGCCGCGAATCTGCTGGTCGAAGGCGATGAGGTGCCGGACACGGCGCTCATCGATCAGAACAACCGGCGCCGATCGTTCGCCGAGTGGCACGGCTCGCTCACGCTCGTGACGTTCATCTACACGAGCTGCCCGCAGCCGAACTTCTGTCCGCTGATGGACCAGAACTTCGCGACGATCCAGCGCGCGGTCTCGGAAGATCCCGCGCTCAAGGGGCAGGTGAAGCTGCTGTCCGTCTCGTTCGATCCCGAGCACGACACGCCCGACGTGCTCGCCAAGCACGCCGCGCTGCGCAAGGCCGATCCTGCCGTGTGGACGTTCGTGACCGGCGATCGCGCGGTCATCGAGAAGTTCGTGGGACGCTTCGGGATCGGCCTGGTCGCCTCCGACAAGCCCGGCCAGATCATCCACAACCTGCGCACGGCGCTCATCGGCCGCGACGGCCACGTGATCAAGTTCTACACGGGCAGCGACTGGACGCCGGGCACCGTGCTCGCGGACATGCGGACGGCCGTCCATCCGTCGTGACGTCGTCTCACGCGCGCGCGGGCGTCACGCCCGCCGAACGCCGCGTCATCGCGCGCCTGCGCACGCCGGCCGCCGTGCAGGCGTTTCTCAACGCGCTGCCGTACAACACCGAGCCGCCGCCGGATCGGCCGACGCTGCGGACCTTTCGGGGCGTCGTCGCGCGCCACACCGCCCATTGCCTCGAAGCCGCGCTGACCGCGGCCGTCATCCTCGAGCAGCATGGCTATCCGCCGCTCATCATGAGCCTCGAGTCGATCGACGAGCTCGATCACTGTCTGTTCGTCTATCAGGCACATGGACGATGGGGATCGGTGGCGCGATCGCGCGATCCCGGCCTGCACGGCCGCAAGCCGGTCTTTCGCAGCCTGCGGCATCTCGCGCTCAGCTATTTCGATCCGTACATCGATCGCGACGGCTGCGTGAAGGCATACGGCGCAGTGGACCTGCGCGTGCTCGGCACGTACGATTGGCGTCTGGCGTCCGGCAACGTGTGGGCGGTCGAGCGCCTGCTCTACGCGATTCCGCACCGGCCGATCCGGTACTCGCAGGCGCGTGTCGATCGCCTGCGGCGGAAGTACGTCGCGTATCTTGAGGCCCATGACGGCCGCAAGCCGATCTATTACGACCGCCACGCGTGGACGCCGATCCCGAAGATGTTTTTGACGTCGTAACGGGCGGCCACGGGGGGCCGTCCCTACATGGGACTCCTGCAGCGAACTTTGTAGGGGCGGCCCCCCGTGGCCGCCCGGACGATGCGCCATGCCCACATCCATCGAATTCGGTCTCGATACCTTCGGCGACGTCACCGTCGATGCCGCTGGCAACCGGCTGTCGCAGGCGCAGGTCCTGCGGCACGTGGTCGACGAAGCCGTCCTCGCCGATCGCGTCGGCGTCGACTTCATCGGCGTCGGCGAGCATCATCGCGACGACTTCGCGATCTCGGCGCCGGAAGTCGTGCTGGCCGCGATCGCAGGAAAAACGTCGCGCATCCTGCTCGGATCGTCGGTGACAGTTCTGAGCTCGGACGATCCCGTCCGCGTCTTCCAGCGCTTCTCGACGCTGAATGCCGTGTCGAACGGACGCGCCGAAGTCATCCTCGGCCGCGGCTCGTTCACCGAGTCCTATCCGCTCTTCGGCTACGACCTCTCGCAGTACGAGCTGCTCTTCGAAGAGAAGCTCGGCCTGTTCGCCGAGATCCTGAATCAGAAGCCCGTGACGTGGTCCGGACGGACGCGCTCCGCGCTGAAGGACCAGGCGATCTATCCGCCCGTCGAGCACGGCCGGCTGCGCACGTGGGTCGGTGTCGGCGGCAGCCCCGAGTCCGTCGTCCGCGCCGCGCGCTACGGCCTGCCGCTCATCGTCGCGATCATCGGCGGCAGCCCGCGGCGGTTCGCACAGTTCACCGATCTCTATCGAAAGTCTCTCGCGCGCTTCGGCAAGCTCGAGTTGCCGATCGGCGCGCACTCGCCGGGCCACGTCGCGGCAACCGACGCGCAGGCCAAGGAAGAGATCTGGCCGCACTACGCCGCGATGATGACGCGCATCGGCCGCGAGCGCGGCTGGCCACCGATGGGCCGCGAGCACTTCGAGCGCGAAGCGGGCCCGGACGGCGCGCTGTGCGTCGGATCGCCGGAGACCGTCGCGACGAAGATCGCCAACACGATCCGCGCGCTCGGCCTGTCGCGCTTCGGCCTCAAATACAGCGCCGGCACGCTGCCGCACGAGACGCTGATGTCGAGCATCGAGCTCTACGGCACGAAGGTCATCCCACTCGTGCGGCAGATGCTCGCCTGAACGGTCCCGCGTGAGCACGACGATGCCCGGAATGGGCGGAGGTCGTGTCTCATTCGTGCGTCGACTTCCTCTCTCCAGCGCGATGACACTCGTTCAACGCGCGTGAGGTGGCGGCCGTCTTGCACTTCCTTGCGTCACCAACCACATGGAAGGAGACGCCATGAAGACGACATCCGCCCGTAAGCAGACGCGCGAGAACGAATCCAAGCGCGAAGGCGACGTGCTCGGCATCAGCGACAGCGGCCCGGACGCGACGATCCCCGTGAAGGGACGAGGCACCGGACATCCCGCCGGCGTCGACGTGCGGCGTCCAAGCACAGGTCTTGGCGACGTGCCGCAACGTGACGGCGCGGCAGGCGTCGACATGGGCGGTGGCGGCGAAGGCACGGACGTCTCGAGCGAGACGCTGCCGCACGGCCCGCAGCCGGAAGACGACGACGCGTAAGCGAAATCACCGCGATGACGTCGGCATCGCCGCGCTCGACGATGCCGACGCCGCGATCAGCCAGCCGATGCCGCTCATCGCGAGCGCTTCGAAGACGGCGACGGTCTCGTTCGTCGTGCCAGGCGGCGACGCGAGTGCGCGTGGGATGTGCACGAGAAACACCCACGAGAAGATCATCGTGCCCGACAGCACGCCTGCGATCCAGCGCGTGCGGGGGATCGTCACCCCGATGCCGCCCGCGATCAACGCGATCCCCGCGAAGTAGACCCAGAACGTCGCGCCGGGCATCCACGCCGGAATCAGCGACGCGACGAAGGGCACGTAGATGAAGTGCTGGATGCCGCAGAGCACGAGGAATGCCGCGAAGCACCACGGCCCCACCGACCAGCGACGCGCGAGTGCCACGATCGCGTCGAGTCGCCGAAATCTGCGAGCGCCTGTCGCGTCGGCGGCGATCAGAAACGCGCCGCCGCTGAGCGCCAGCACCTTGCCCGCGTTCGTCCACAGGCCGCCGAGCCAGGTGTCCGTCGCCGCGAGCGGCAGCGCCAGCAGGACAAATGACAATGCGAGCGCGAGACCGAGGAGCACGGCGACGAGACGCGTGCGGATGTTCAGGAGCAGCGCGCTGCCGGCCTCGACGAGCAGCAAGCCGACGATCCACACCCAGACGATGCGCGCCGGCATCCAGGCGGGCCAGTGCGGCACGGCGCGTGTGACGAAGTCACCCGCCGCAATCTGAATCACGCCGAACGCCGCGATGGCAATCGCGAAACCGCTCCGGCCCGCCAGTGACAGCACACGGGACATCGACGTCACGCCGAGCCTACCGGCGTCGCCGCCGGTCCGATAGATCCACATCGCGTCGGGCGCATGCGGCCAGGCGCCCTTCCCTGTTGCCTTTCGACACGGCGATGCGTATAGTCGTGTTGACTTTCAACAGAAGGACGACAGATCTCGCCGTGACCGTTGCGCGCGGCTTGTCGTCGATCGATGCCGCCGCCTTCGGTCTCGCGGCAGCCGTGCTGCTCGCCGCCGCGTTGGCCGCCTATTGGCTTCCGGCGAGACGCGCCACGAAGGTCGACCCGAACATCGCGCTGCGGGAGTTGTGAGGGCCTTCGCTACCGGGCGGCCACAAGGTCCGCTCCTACGGTCTCTTTGTAGCCCGTAGCCCGTGGCCCGCAGCCCGCGTAGGGGCCGCCCTTGTGGCGGCCCGGTCATCGAGAGGCAGATAGCCAGATAGCCCGATGCGAGATAGTGCGATAGAGAGATAGTGAGCTAGCGCGATACAAGCGCTTTTCTAATCGAGGTCGAAATCCCGGCTCGGCTTGCTGACCGGCTCGTCGCGCGCTTGCTTCAGCGCTTCTTCGAAACGGCGCGACAGCGCGTCGCCGCGCGTACGTTCGGACTGGACGGCCTGTTCGAACAGGGACTCCCGCCGCGCTTTCTCTTCCGCGAGGATGCGGTGCGCTTCGTCGAGCTTCGGCTTGTCCGCGCGCTCCGGCGCGACGTGGCGGACGACGCGCTGGAGGCCGACGTCGACGACGAGCGTGGCCTGGCAGCAGGGGCAGACGACTTCGAATTCAGTTCGCAGCTTGGCCATGGCGTGCTCCTGGCGAAAGTTCGAAAGCTGGATGACTATGATACTGACATGAGCGTGTTGAGCGCGCGGCGCGTCGTGAACGAGGCTCCGAATGTCTGACGCGCCGCGGCGCGCGGGCCGCGACACCGTGGATCTCCGCGTCGCCACCTACAACATCCATCGCGGCCGAGGCATGGATCGGCGGGTCCGCCTCGAGCGGATCATGGCCGTCCTCGCGACGATCGACCCGGACATCGTCGCGCTGCAGGAAGTGGTCGGGCCGGGGCTGACGAACGCGGGCCATGCCGAGCAGCTCGGTGCGGCGCTCGGCATGGGCTGGGTCATGGCGCCCACGCGCGAGCTGCGCCGCCATCAGTTCGGCAACGTCATTCTCAGCCGGCATCCCATTCGTGAGCACGCGCGGATCGATCTGTCCTGGAAGACGTGCGAGCCGCGTGGCGCGCAACGCGTCGCGGTGGATCTCGGACCCGCGGGTCTGCTGCACATCTACAACGTCCACCTCGGGACGGCGCTCCTCGAGCGCCGCTATCAGGCACCGCGCCTTGCCGAGTGGATCCACGATCGCCGCGTCGTCGGGCCGCGCATCGTGCTCGGCGACTTCAACGAGTGGGGCCGCGGCATGGTCGCTGACGTCCTGGCCGAGCGCCTCAACAGCGTCGATCTCTACCCGCACCTGCGCCGCCGGCGCACGTATCCCGGCTTCTTCCCCGTCCTGCACCTCGATCACATTTATTTCTCTGGACAGGTCGAGATCCGCCGCGTGGAGCTGCCGCGCTCGCGCCTGGCGCTGGTCGCGTCGGATCATCTGCCGCTCGTGGCGGACGTGAGGATTGGGGAGGGATAGGCTGAGCCGCCCAGGGCGGCCCCTACGCAGGCTACGGGCTTCAGGCGACGACGCCGTAGGGGCGGCCCTTGTGGCCGCCCCCCGATCAATGTTCGTGTTCGTGCTCGTCGCCTTCCGCCCCCGGCGGGACAGGTCCGACGGATTTGGCCCACGCGTCGATCGCGGCCTTGTCCTGATCGGACAGCCGCGCGTCGTGGTGCATCGGCAGATAAATCCAGAGCGGCATCTCACCGGTCCGCACCTGCTCGCCGATCTCGTGGATCGTCTTGATCTGCTTCGCGCTGCTGTAGTCGCCCCACGTCGAGAAGTTCACGTGCCGCCGGCCGTGGTGCACATCGTCGGCAACGAGGAACGAGATCGGCGCGATCTTCGAGTACCACGGCCAGACGGTCTCGTTCGAGTGGCAGTCGTAGCAGGCGCGGCGCAGGATCGAGTCGACCGCGGGAGACGCGTGGATCTCGCTCGTCACCGGCGGATTGGTGCGATCGACCGGAATGAACTGCATGCCGACCAGCGCGCCCACGAAGAGCGCCAGCGCACCGCGCGTTACCGTTCTGGGGAGCATCGGCGCGCGCTAGCCTTCTTCTTCGTAGTCGGAGTGGGGCGGCGGCGCGAGTCGCGTCGATGGCCGAAGCGCCTCGCGATGATCGTGCACCGCCAGGCCGGCGACGTGGATCGCCACGCCGCACCCCGCGGCCTTGGCCACCACGACGACGGATACGGGGCTGCCTTCGACGCCTTGCCGGAAACCCACGCGGCAGCCGCAGGCCAGCGTCGCGGTCAGGTCGTCGGTCTTCGGTCGGGATTCATTGGCCATTGTCGTCCGTTCCGAACATTTCCAGGATCTGCTGTTCGAACCAGTCCCGGCCGTGGATGCCCGTCACTTTGGCTTGTACCGTGCCGTCGGCGCGAACCAGCCATGTCACCGGGATCACCTGCTCCGCCTCGTAGGCCCGCGCGATGTCGGTCCGATCGCGCCCGACCAGCAGCGGATACGTAATCTTATTCTCGGTCGCGAACGTGCGGATGTCCTCGGGCGGATCGTCGACCGAGACGCCCACGACGGCCAGGCCCTGGGCCTTGTAGCGGTCGGCGAACTCGACGAACCACGGCATCTCGGCCTTGCAGGGGCCGCACCACGTCGCCCAGAAGTTGATGAGCAGCGGCTTGCCCTTCAGGCTGGCCAGCTTCACGTCCGCGCCGTCGACGTTCTTGAGGACGAAGTCGAGATTGGCGTGCGCCGCCGCTTTGCCGCCGGGCCCACTCGCGCCCTGCGCGACGTCGGACACCGACACGTTCCGGTTGCAGGCGGGCCAGGCAGCCACGGCGACCGCCACGGCCGTTGCCGGAATCCATCGACTACGCCACCACGTCGTGCTCATGCGTCTGTCTCGCTCTCCACATTACTACAGTCGCCGCGACGGACGGCTTCAACGGAGGTCACGTGTCCTCCAGCACGCGCGACGAGCCCGCGAAGAAGGCCGTGATGTCCGACCGATCGTGGGGCACGTACTTTGCTGCGTGGAGCGCGGGCGATTCGAACGAGCACCAGCGGCTGCCTGCGCGGCGCACCAAAGAACCGCGTCGGGACGCGGTGTAAGATGCCCGATACATCGTGGTCCCCCAGTTTCCTGCGATGTCGAGGTGACGATATGCGGATGCGCGTCTTGCGCACGCTTCTGTTGATCTGTGTGGCCGCGGCGTGGGTCGGACGGCCCGTGCCGGCTGCGGCACAGACGCCGTTCGTGCCGTATTTCTTCCAGATTCCACCGCATTACGATCGGTTCGACTGGCACATCTACAAGACGGACCACTTCGACATCTGGTACTACCCGTCGATCGAGCCGCATCTCGAGCGCGTGGCGTCGTACGCCGAGAGCGCCTACCAGCACATCAGCGCGGACCTCAAGCACGACCTTGCGCAGCGCGTGCCGCTCATCGTCTTCAAGACGTCGAGCGAGTTCCAGGAGAACAACGTCTTTGGCGGCGAGACGCCGGAAGGCGTGCTGGCATTCGCCGAGCCGGAGCGCAACCGTCTGCTGCTGCCGCTCGACCTCGCGCCCGATCAGCTCTACGACCTGATCACGCACGAGCTCACGCACATCTTCGAGTTCGACATCATTCCGCGCGGCCTGATCAGCGCGTCGCTGCCCTTGTGGGTCGACGAAGGCCTGTCGGACTACATGACGGGCTCGTGGAACGTGCTCGATCTCGTCCAGGTGCGCGATGCCGCGCTCACCGACAACGTCCCGAAGATGAGCCACTTCGAGTCGCAGCCGCTGACGACGCGGCTGCCCTATTCGATGGGGCACGCGGCGTTCGAGTTCATCGAGTCACGGTGGGGCAAGGAAGGGCTGCGGCAGTTCCTGTTCTCGCTCCGCAAGAACGTTCTGGGCAGCGGCGAGACCGCATACGAAGAGGCGTTGAAGCTCAAGGCAGACGAGTTCGACGAGCAGTTCGATCGGTACATCAAGGATCGGTTCAAGCCGTTCCGTGACAAGGAGCGGCCGGCCGACTACGGCCGGAACCTCGCGCCGAATCCGGAGAAGACGCCGTACGTCGACACGGCGAGCATCGAGCCGTCGCCGAGCGGCGACATCCTCGCGGCCGTCGTCGGCAACGCGCACGATCAGGAGTACGACATCATCCTGCTCTCGGCCAAGGACGGACAGTTCATCCGGAATCTGACGAAGGGCTTCGACAAGGATCGCGGCTTCGAGCACATCGAGCAGGCCGGCGGCTTCCGCGGCAACCTCGTGCCCTGGATCGCCTGGGCGCCGGTCGGCGATCATCTCGCGTACTTCGTCCGAACGGAGAAGGACGAGAGCCTGATCATCCAGAACGTCGTCTCCGGCAAGACGGAGCGCCGGCTGAAGCTGAAGGAAGTGAACAACCCGGAGTCGCCGGCGTTCAGCCCGGACGGCAAGAGCGTCGCGTTCTCCGCGATCCAGAACGGCACGACGGACATCTTCGTCGTCGATCTGGCGTCGGGCGCGCTGCGCAATCTGACGAAGGACGCGACGGCCGACTACGCGCCCACCTATGCGCCCGACGGCAAGTCGATGGTGTACACGGGCCGGATCGGCACGAGTGACAAGCTGTTCCGGCTCGAGCTGGCCACCGGCGCCAAGACGCAGCTCACGTTCGGCAGCCACGACGACACGGGCGCGAAGTTCTACGACGACCACACGATCGTGTTCACGTCGACGGCGACGGACCCGGCGGTCGCGGTGCCGCCCGACGTCGCGCGCAACGGCAACATCCCCAACGTCTGGACGCTCGATCTGAACACGAAGCAGCTCCAGCAGTGGACGGACACCGCGACGGGCAACGTCTCCCCCGTCGTGCTGCGCCAGACGGGCGCGCTGAAGGTCGCATTCGTCACCTACTACAAGGGGCAGAACGGCATCCACACCGTGACCGGCGAGAAGCCGATCGCCACGGTCGCCTCGGACGACTTCGGCGGACCTGGACCGATCTTCGAGTTCACGCCGCCGATCAGCCACACGCTGGTACCGGACAACATCCACAAGAAGCGTCCGTTCGAGAAGATGACGATGGTCGGGCGGCCGCCGCTGAACATCGGCGTCACCAACAGCGGGACGATCTACGGCGACACGCAGATCACGTTCGCCGACGTGCTCGGCGACAAGCAGATCAACTTCTACGCGCAGTCGGTCGCGCAGTACCGCACGACGGCGCTCACGTACGTGAACATGGAGCGCCGCCTGCAGTACGCGCTACAGGGCTTCTCGCAGGACCTGTTCTACTACGGCCAGAACGAAGGCGCGCTCTACGATCCGTCGCTCGCGCCGTTCATCACGCGCGACCTCGCCGAGTCGGTGCAGACGCAGCGCGGCGGCACGGCGTTCGCGATCTATCCGTTCAACCGGCGCTCGCGCGTGGAGGTTTCTTCCGGCTACATCTATCTCAACGAGCGCTACACGAAC
Source organism: Vicinamibacterales bacterium (assembly GCA_035547155.1). GTDB lineage: Bacteria > Acidobacteriota > Vicinamibacteria > Vicinamibacterales > SCN-69-37 > CAZNMF01. The sequence continues at coordinate 5,229 of DASZVJ010000038.1, read as the reverse complement.
GCGGCGGTGCAGCAGGCGGCCGAGCAGTACCAGATGGATCAGTACGGCACGTCGCTCCTGCGCCACGGCCACATGATCCCGTTCGAAGCGAGCTTCATCAACGAGACGACGGTCTACCGCGAGTACGGCCCGCTCGCCGGCCGTGCGGTCAAGATCTCGTTCGACACGTCGCCGGACTTCGGCACGAGCTGGATCTCGCGGAACACTGTCGACCTCGACGCGCGCCGGTACACGCGCATCGCGGCCAACGGCGTCTTCGCGCTGCGCTTGAAGGCGATGAAGAGCTGGGGCCGCGACCCCGACTACATGTACTACGGCGGCAACTCTGAGATGCGCGGGTACGAGTACCTCGAGTTCCTTGGCAACAAGGGGTTCTTCGCGGACGCGGAGCTGCGCTTCCCGCTCGTCGAGGCCATGTTGACGCCATTCGGCGTGATCGGCGGCCTGCGCGGCGTCTTCTTCGGCAACCTCGGCGCGTCCGGCTTCAACACGCAGCCGTTCCAGGTCGCCACGCGCGGCGCCACCGTCGTCACACCGCTCGTCGGCTACACGCTCGACACCAACACGGGCGACATCACGCCGCGCTACGGATCACCACAGTTGATCGACGGCCTCCGCCTGATCGACGGCCGCGCGTCGTACGGCTTCGGCCTCGAGACGTTCGTCCTCGGCTTTCCGATGCACTTCGACTGGTCGTGGAAGACGCTGTTCAACAAGCCCTGGGAGGACTACCTCTATCCGTCCTGCGCGCAGACCAGCGACACGAACGTCGACTGCCACCCGGACGGCAACCAGTTCAGGAAGATGAAGTTCGACTTCTGGATTGGATATGACTTCTGACGCTCGTATCGCGCTATCTCTCTATCGCGCTATCGCACTATCTGGGCATCGAGCGATCTGGATATCTGCCTCTGGAGACATCCAGATCGTTCGATAGATAGCGCGATAGCCCGATAGACGGCAGATAACCAGATAGCCAGATATCAGATAGCGCGTTCGGGAGATAGTGCGATAGCGAGATACACGCATCACCATGTCCCCCTCTCCCCGCACGTCCTTCACCGAGACTGTCCAAGTCGTGCTGCCGAACGACGCGAATCCGATGGGGTTCGCGCTGGGCGGGTACGTGATGCACTCGATCGATCTGGTCGCGGCCATCGCGGCGTACCGGCATACGCGCGGACTGCTGGTGACGGCGGCGGTCGATGGCCTGCAGTTCCTGCATCCGGTCCGCGTCGGCGATTTGATCATCCTCCACGCGCGCGTGACGGCGACGTTCAAGACCTCGCTCGAAGTCGAAGTCGAGGTCTACTCGGAGGAAACGCTCACGGGCGATCGCAAGCTGACGAGCGTCGCCTATCTCACGTTCGTGACGATCGAACAGAACGGCGTGCGAGCCGAAGTGCCGCCGCTGGACCTCGAGACGGATGAGGACCGCCGCCGCGCTGCCGAGGCCGTCGAGCGGCGGAACGTCAGGTTGAAGATGAGGCGGAGATAGATACGCCGGGCTGCCACAAGGGCGGCCCCTACGGATTTCGTCGCCCGTCGCCCGTCGTCCGAAGCCCGTCGTAGGGGCGGCCCCCCGTGCCCGCCCGGCCCCCTACATCTTCCGCAGTCGCACGCGCTGGACGCTGTGGTCGGCGGATTTTTCCAGAATCACTCTCGCCCGCTCGCGCGTCGGCCGGATGTTCTCGCGCAGGTTGACGCCGTTGATCGACGTCCAGATCTCACGCGCCGTCGCCACCGCCTCGTCGTCGCTCAACGACGCGAAGCGATGGAAGTACGACCGCGGATCGCGAAACACCGTTTCGCGCAACGCGAAGAAGCGATCGATGTACCACTGCTCGACGTCGTGCTCGCTCGCGTCGAGATAGATCGAGAAATCGAAATAGTCCGACACGAAGACCGGCGCGTCGCCACGCTGCAGCACGGTCAGCCCCTCGACGATGACGATGTCGGGGCGATCGACGACCTGGAACTCCCCGGGAACGATGTCGTAGGCCTGGTGCGAGTACACGGGCGCGTGCACCGCGCCTTCAGCGGCTTTGATCGCCGCCATGAAGTCGATGAGCCGCCGCAGATCGTAGCTCTCCGGAAAGCCCTTGCGCGTCATCAGCCCGCGCTGCTCGAGCTCGCGGTTCGGCAGCAGGAAGCCGTCGGTCGTGACGAGATCGACGCGCGGATGATCGGGCCAGCGCGCGAGCAGCGTACGCAGGATGCGCGCGAACGTGCTCTTGCCGACCGCGACGCTGCCCGCGATGCCGATGACGTACGGCGTCGGCGCCGGCAGACTGCCGAGGAACGTGTCCGTCGCTTTGTGCAGCGTCTGCGTCGCCGCGACCTGCAGGTTGAGCAGGCGCGAGAGCGGCAGGTAGATCGCTTCGACTTCGGCGAGCGAGACGCGCTCGTTGATGCCCTGGAGCTCGGCGAGATCCGACTCGGTGAGCGTCAGTGGCGTCGCGGCGCGAAGCCGCGCCCACGCGGCGCGCTCGAAGTCGAGGTAGGGAGAAGACATGCGCGAGAGGACGGCCGGCGGCCGTCCTCCACGGATCGCGGGCTTACTTGCGGAAGTACGCCTGGTTCTGCTGGATGTAGTCCTTCCACTTGTCCGGCACTTCGTCCATCGCGTAGATCGCTTCCACCGGACACGCCGGCACGCACGCCCCGCAATCGATGCACTCGTCCGGATGGATGTTCAGCAGCTTGGCGGCCTCGAAGTCGGGCTCGTCCTTGCGCGGATGGATGCAGTCGACCGGACAGACGTCGACGCATGCCGTATCTTTGGTGCCAATGCAGGGCTCGGTGATGACGTAGGCCATTCGCTCCTCCGAACTCGGCACAGCCCGCTCGAGGCGGGCGAAGCCAGCCAACGGGCCGGACGTGCCGATCGGTCGTCACGCATTGTTACATGCCGTGCGCAGCGCTTCAACCGCGGGACCGTTCATGCCGCGCCGTGCCGTCCCACCCGCCGCCGGCCTGAGGGAGTAAGATGCGACGAATCGTATGCGCAGGTGGTGGCTCGGCCCATGCGTCGCGGCGGCGCTGCTCGTGGCGGCCGCGCCGGCGCCTGCACGCGCGCAGTCGGGCGAGATGCCGTCGCACGAGGACGAGCGGCGCTTCGCGATCGGCGGCGACCTCGGCATCACGATCGCGCCGGCCGACACCCGCACGTACTTCAACTACACCAGCTACGACGAGGACGCGCTCCGTCAGGCGCGCCTGCAGCTCTACGGCGAATGGCATCTGCGGCGCGACCTCTCGATCGTCGGCGAGCTGCGGACGGAGAATCTCGCCGCGATCCGCGCGTCCGCGCTCTATCTGCGCTGGCAGCCGGAGGCGGTACGCCATCTCTCGATCCAGATCGGCCGCATTCCGCCGGTCATCGGCGCGTTCGCGCGGCGGGCCTACAGCCGCGACAACGCCGTGCTCGGTCTGCCGCTCGCCTATCAATACCTGACGGCGCTGCGTCCCGACGCGCTGCCGGACGTCACGAGCGATCTGCTCGCGATGCGCGGCCGCGGATGGCAGCCGGCGTATCCGTCCGGCTCGACGGAGATCCGCCCAGGCGTGCCGCTCATCGCCGGCTCGACGTGGGACACCGGCGCGGAAGCGAACTGGACGCGGCGCTGGCTCGATCTATCCGGTGCGATCACGCTGGGCTCGCCCGCCGATCCGCGCGTCATCGACACGAACCGCGATCTGATGTGGTCCGGCCGAGCCGCCGCCACGCTGCCCGGTGGCGTCATCGTCGGCGTGTCGGGCGCGCGCGCCGGTTGGATCGCCGACGATGCGCTGCGACTGACGCCGTCCGGTCTCGATACGCCGCACGCGCAGGCGGTCGTGGGCGCGGACGCGGAATTCGGCGTTGGACGCTGGCTCGTGCGCGCCGAATGGCTACGTTCGAGCTTCGACGTGCCGTTCGTGCTGTCGTCCGATCCGGTGCAGCGCCTGACCGCACAATCCGGCTTCATCGAAGGCCGCATCAAGCTGCACCCGCGCGTGCAAATTGGCGTGCGCGTCGATCGCCTCGCCTTCAGCCGTCTCATCGATCCGCTCACGGCCACGTCGATCACGTGGGATGCCAACGTCGACCGCATCGAAGGCGTCCTCGGCGTGCGGCTGTCGCGCAATCTCGAGATCCGCGGCGGCTGGCAGGAGAACCGCCGCGAAGCGCCGCGAGGCGGGCGAAGAGGGTTGCCTATGGCGGGACTCCTGTACTGGTTCTAGGGTTCTGAGGTTCGGTAGTGTCTCAGTTTGAAATCAGCGTCGGCGTCCTATAGCGGCTCGACGTGTCCGGCGATGTCGGCGTGGTGGCGGTAGAGAATCGTCCCACCATCGATATTCCCGATGGCCACCTGGCGAGCCAATTCCAGGCTTGGAACGTTGCGACGAATCTTCCAGTCAGCTTCCATGACGTTATAAGTTCCGTCTGGCTGCTTCTCGATGATGAAATCGCCTTCTTTGACATCTTGCGGCATGTCGGTTCCTTTGTCGTGCTAAGCTTACCGCTAAGCATGCCACGAACACCGAAAGGCCACAAGCGCCCCGCCGATGTCATCTCGAACGCCGTCCGAGTGATGCAGATCGCCACTGGCGAGGTGGACGAGTCCGAGACGACCGGGGATGGCAAGAACAAGGCGGCGGTGGCCCTCGGGCGGATGGGTGGACAAGCTCGCGCCAAGAAGCTCGGGGTGCGAAAGCGGCGCGCTATCGCCAAGGCCGGAGCGAAGGCGCGCTGGCAGAAGTAGAAGGGCGAAAGTCCGGACCTCCATTCGTGGAGCCGAGCAGGAGCCGACTGGACATTCCTCAACCCGACCGGCGATGTGAGGCGAACATCTCTTTCTCGCTTCTCGCAATTAGCTTTTTCGCAATAACTTACGGCCATCTTTTTCTCATTGCGATGCTCGTTTCATATCGCCGGTGGAGTTAAAGAACGTCCAGTCGGCTCCTGCTCGGCTCCACGAATGAAAATCAATGGGGCGAAAGTCTGACAAATATATTTCCAAAATTTGTCGGACAAAATGCTCTGATATTTCAAAATACCTATAAGTTATTCAAACAATTGATTTTACGAGTCAAGTATGGCCATGACGATTTTTCCAATATGGACTGCTTGACTTTGGCATGGCTCGCGGGTACTGATGGTCACACCATTCGAGGTGCCCAGCCATGTCGTCCCCATTCGAAGCCGCAGCCGCAGAGGTGCGGAGGCAAATCCAAGAACACGTC
>DASZVJ010000037.1:0-6092 GCA_035547155.1 Vicinamibacterales bacterium | reverse complement strand
TACATCGCGGACGAGCGGCGGAAGGGAAACATCTGAGAAAACTTCGAACTTCGAACTTCGAACTGAGAACTTCGAACTAAGAACTGAGAACCGACGAGGTTTTCCAATGAGCAGAATCGATCGACGTGAAATGTTGCACTGGATCGGCGCCGCGCCGGCGGCAGCCGTGGCGTTCACGTGGAGCCGCGAAGACGTTGCGGCTGCCGCGCAGCATGCCGAGATGGCGCGGCAGCAGGGCACAACGACGCAGACGCCGTACCGGCCGAGGTTCTTCTCGGCGCACGAGTACGCGACTATCGTCGCGTTGTCGGATGTGATCATTCCGCGCGACGGCCGATCCGGCAGCGCGTCCGAGGCCGGCGCGCCCGAGTTCATCGACTACATCGTCGCCGAGCAGGCGGAGCGGCAGACGGCGATGCGCGGCGGACTCGTCTGGCTCGACACGGAGTGCCGCCGGCGCTTCGATCGCGCGTTCATCGACGCGACCGCCGATCAGCAGCGTCAGGTGCTCGACGACATCGCGTTTCCGAAAACAGCATCGCCGGAGCTCAGCCATGGCGTGCGGTTCTTCACGACGATGCGCGATCTGGTCGCGACAGGGTTCTGGTCGAGCAAGATCGGCATGGCCGACATCGGCTACATGGGCAACGTGTTCGTCGCCGAATGGAAAGGCGCGCCGGACGAGGTGTTGCGGAAGATCGGGGTGAGTTACACGTAGGAGGCCGCCACCGGGGCGGCCTCCTACGCAGGCTACGGGCCACGGGCGACGGGCGACGTAGGGGCGCCCCCGTGGCCGCCCAATTTCCTCGCCCTTGACAATGAGTGTTGTAACACTTAATATCGTTCCGTGGCCAAGCCGCTGAAGAGCCTGAAAGAGGAGCTCAAGCAGAACAAGCCGTGGCGGAGCCTCGAGGAAGAGGCGGCGCTGAACGTCGCCCGCACGTCCGCGGTGCTCGAGCACGCGCTGGCGCAGGCGCTGAAGCCGTTCGACATCACGCAGACGCAATACAACGTACTACGCATCCTGCGCGGCGCGGGCGACGCCGGGCTGTGCCGCAATGAAGTCGGCGCGCGGCTGATTCGGCGCGTGCCGGACGTCACGCGGCTGCTCGATCGCATGGAGCAGATGGCGCTGATTGCGCGCGTGCGCGGCAACGACGATCGCCGTTACGTCAGCACGCACATCACGGCCAAGGGCCTGGCGATCGTCGATCGGCTCGACAAGGAAATCTGCGCGATCCATCGCCAGCATCTCGGCCATCTGGACAAGGCGCAGCTCGAGCAGCTCGTCTCGCTGCTCACGCTGGCGCGCAACGGACCGGACTGATTTTTTGCCGCAATAAGTGTTTAGACAATAACTGTGTGAACGCATACTCGGAGGACCAATCATGACCAGCACGGCCACTGCTTCCACCCTGCGCACGTTTCACGTCGACGCCGCCCACTCGGACGTCGCCTTTCAGGTGCGCCATCTGTTGACCAAGGTGCGAGGCCGCTTCTCGCAGTTCGAGGGCGACATCCAGTTCGACGCGGTGGATCCGACGCGCTCGTCGGTGCGCTTCACGATTCAAGCGGGGAGCGTCGACACGAACCAGGCGGATCGCGACACCCACCTGCGCACCGGCGACTTCTTCAAGGTCGACGAGTTTCCGACGCTGACGTTCGTGAGCGAGCGCATCACGTCGAAGGGCGGCGACGCGTACGACGTCACCGGCGCGCTCACGATCCGCGGCGTGACGAAGACGGTGACCTTCGCCGTCGAGTACCTCGGCGTGGCGAAGGATCCATGGGGCGGCGAGCGAATCGCGTTCGAGGGCGAGTCGACGATCAACCGCAAGGATTTCGGTCTGAACTGGAACGCGACGCTCGAGACCGGCGGGTTCCTCGTCGGCGACGAGGTCCGTATCAGCTTGTCCGTGCAAGCCGTCGCGAAGTAGCCCTCTTGACGGGGCTCGGGGCAGGCGAGGGGAGCGTCGACGTTCGACGCTACTCCTTCGCGGCTTCGGCGGCGGCAGCAGCCTTCTTCGTGCGCTTGGCTTTGGCCGGCTTGTTCGGGGCTGGCTCGTCGGACTTGGCCAGGGTCACCATGTCGGTGATGAACGTGCGGCGGCCGTGGTTGTCGAACTCGATGATCGTATAGCGCTCGTCCGATGACACGACCGTGCCGGCGCCGTAGTTCGCTTGTGCTACGCGGTTGCCTTTGGCAAAGAGCTTCACGGAACCTCCTGACGGCCGGCTCGCGGGGAGCGGCGCGAGACCAACAGATTGACTGACGTCGCAGCACGGGCCCGGCTCACGCCGGGCCCGTGTCGCGTATGTGTGCTACCAGCGCGGCTCGCGGCGGCGGTTGCCACCACCGCCACTGCCGAACCCGCCGCCGTTCGAACGGCCCCGGCCACCACCGCCGCCGTTGCCGCCGAAGTCACCGCGCGGCGCCTGCGGACGCGCCTCGTTGACCGTCAGCCGGCGTCCATCGAGCTCGCGCTCGTGGAACTGGTCGATCGCCGTGCGGGCGCCGTCTTCCGTCTCCATCTCGACGAACGCGAAGCCGCGCGACTGACCCGTCGCCCGATCGCGGATGAGATTGACCGACTGCACAGGGCCCGCCTGCGCAAAGAGGCTCTGGATGGCGTTTTCCTCGGTGGAAAACGCGAGATTGCCGACGTACAACTTCAGATTCATTGTCCCTCTATCGTCCGCAGAGCATGCGGACAAGCCGCGCACGCGCGCGGGCTCACATTTAGCCGGTGGACCATCCACAAACTGCTGCAGGGCAAGAGGGAAGCGAGAAACAGGCTCGATCGTCTCAGGACTCTCAGCGGCGGGCTAGCTCAACATGGCCAGCATATCGTGATTGGCGAATCGTTGGCAAATGGGCGCCGGCCTGGACTACCATGCAAGAGCCTGCCGCTCATGCCGTTCGGTGGGGAGTACGCCGTCGGAGGGTTCGTGCAGAAGTCCCGTCCTACACAGAACAAACGGGCGCGTGAGCGCGCCCGACAGGAGAAGCAGCAGCAGAAGGCTGCTCGCCGGCTCGAGGCCAAAATGCGCAAGTCGCATGAGCCGGACGCCCCTGCCGGAGAAGATCCGGACATCGCCGGCATCGTGCCAGGGCCCCAGCCCAATCCGTGGGGCGACGAAGACGAGGACGAGAGCGGCGACGAGTCCGCCTAGTCAATCCCGCTCAACGGGTCGAATCACGGTATAGTCCGTACGCACACTGCTGGCTGATAGACGTTCTACCGTCCCGGGTTGGGCCGGAATCGGAGCGCTCGTGGTGTGTCTCTGAGGTTCCCCACGGATGGCACCACGCATTCACCTCGTCAATCCCAGCCGCACGACGTTCGGCACCGCTGTTATCACACCCCGCTGGCTCTTCGTCCTCGCCGCCGCAAGCGGCACTGAATGGGGCGACCCGCACATCGTCGACGAGTCGCTCGAGCGGCTGGATCTCTCGACGATCGCCAAGGGCGATGTCGTCGGCATCGGCATTCATAGCGGCAACGCGCGTCGCGGCTACGAGATCGGCCGCGCGGTGCGCGATCGCGGCGCGTGGGTCGTCTTCGGCGGTATTCACAGCACGCTCTTTCCCGATGAAGTGCTCGAGCGCGGCGGCGCGCACGCGGTCGTCAAAGGCGACGGCGATCGCATCTGGCCGCAAGTCGTACGCGACTGTCTCGAAGGCAAGCCGTGCCGCGTCTACGAAGGCGGACGGATCGCCGGCGACGAGTTCGTGCCGGCGCGTTGGGACCTCCTGCCGAAGGACAGCTACATGTGGGCGTCCGTGCAGACGGTGCGAGGGTGCCCGAAGCACTGCTCGTTCTGCTCGGTCTGGCGGACCGACGGTCAGAAGCCGCGCGTGCGCGAGGTCGACCTGATCGTCGGTGAGATCGTGGAGTTGCGCCGGCGCGGCTTCAAGTTCGTCGCGCTCGCCGACGACAACTTCTATCCCGTGCCGCTCGGCGATCTCGCGGCCGCGCGCCGTCGTCAGGACCCGACGCGCCTCCACGAGCTCGAAGCGATCCGCGCCGAACGATTTGCGCTGATGGCCAAGCTCGCGCAGCTGCCAGACGACATGGTGTTCTTCACGCAGATCACCATGGAGGCCGCCGAGGACGAAGAGTTTCTCGAAGCCATGCGCCGCGCGAAGATCCGCGGCGCGCTCGTCGGCGTCGAGTCGGTCACGAGCGAGGGCCTCAAGGACGTCTACAAGGGCTTCAACCTGCACGGCGACGAGCTCGTCGCGCGGTTGAAGCAATTCCGCAAGCACGGCATCCACATCCTCGGCTCGTTCATCTTCGGCTTGCCGAGCGATCGCGCCGACACGTTCGAAACGACGCTGAAGCTCGCCGAGAAGGCCGACCTCACGTTCGCGCAGTTCGTGCTGCTCACGCCATTCCCGGGCACGATCGATTTCGAGAAGTGGGCCAAGGAGCAAGTCGATCCGCCGACAGTCGACGGCGTGCCGGTGACGACGCACTGGCTGATCGACGAGTCGCGGCGGCCGAAGATCTTCATGCCGCATCCGACGATGTCGTCTGAGGAGATCCGCACGCGGACGCAGAGCGTGTGGGACGAGTTCTACAGCTGGCGGCGGATCTGGGAGCGCTCGGGCGTCGTGACGTCGCTCAAGTCGCGTCTGGCGTTCGTGTTGATCTCGAAGCTCTATCGCCAGATGTACGCCAACACCGGCATCGCCACCGACAGCGCGCGCGTCTCGCGATCGGTCACGCGCGCAAAGTGGATCGGCCGCGCCGCGCGCCGGCTGTTCATGGCGCGTCCGATGCCGGATCTCGCGATGCCGAACTGACGTCGCGCAGCGCGTCCGCTGCGCGGCGTCCGTCAGTCGACCCATCCTCCGCGTACAACGACCACAGCCACGCGCCGGCGTAGCCGGCGCGTCGAGCCGCCGCGATCAGCCAGGCCGCGTCGCGGCGCGATCCGCACGTCGGCAGCTCGCCGAGCACGACCGGGCGATCCAGACCGAGCTCGTGGACCGGCGTCGCGATCGGATGACGCCGCTCGAAGCGGTCGTACCAGTGCACCTGATAGAAGTCGAGTCCCAGGCCGCGAACGAGCTCGAGTCCTCGCGCGCGTGCCGATCCCACAGTCACCGGCTGCGTCGTCAGCGCGCGGACGAGCGACGCCGTGTCCCCGACGAACGCGCGCATCGCGTCGCGGCCGACGGCCGCGAACGGGTTGCGCGCGCCCATTCCACGCGTGACCCAGTCCGGCTCGTTGATGACGTCCCACGCCGCGATCGCCGGCTCTGCGCCGTAGCGGCGCAACACCGGCGCGACGACGCGATCGAGCAGCGCGGTCCGGCCCGGTGCGTGCGTGAGCACGCGCCGGTGCCCGCCGATCCGCACGCCGTCGACGAGACGGCTACGGCGGCACCAGAGGAAATCGAAGAGGGTGAAGACGACTCGCACGCCGGTGCGGCGTGCGAGCGCGACCGCGGCGTCGAGGTCGGCGAAGACGAAGGCGTCCAGACCCGCGGGCCAGCCGGCATCGTCGAAGACGATGCCGGCGCGGCCGTCACAGAAGAGAAACCAGCGGACAATCGACGCGCCGGCGCCGGCGAGCGACGTGAGCGTCGCGTCGACCTCTGGCGGCACGCCGCGCGTCGCGAGGCCGCCGCGCGGCTGCCACGCATTCGCGCCGACATCGCAACCGTAGCGAAGCCACGGCAGGTTCGCGCCGAGCGCGAAGGCGTCCACCGCCTAGGGCTTCAACGTGACGTTCTTGATCAGATCCGGCACGGCGAGCTTGTCGACGACCTCCATGCCCTTGGTGACGTGGCCGAGATACGCGTACTTGCCGTTCAGCGTCGGATTCGCGATGCGCAGAATGAAGATCTGGCTATCCGCATCTTCCGGCCGCTGATCGGTGCGATAGGCGTAGCCGACGGCGCCGCGATCGAACGTGTGCTTCGACGTCTCTTTCACGCCGATCGGCCGGCCGCTTCCGCCGAAGCCCCAGTCGGGCGCCTTCTGCATGTTGCGCGTCTGGGGATCGCCGAACTGCACGATGCCGGGCTGCACGTGGTGGACGCGCTGGCCGCGGTAGAAATTCGTCTTCACCAGATCGAG
>DASZVJ010000036.1:0-3417 GCA_035547155.1 Vicinamibacterales bacterium | reverse complement strand
ATCTGACGAAGCTGGGATTGGGAACGCCGGAGCGGTAGCGGGATACGGTCCGCAGTCCGCAGTCTGCCGACCGTCGCCAGCAGACGGCAGGCCGCGGACTGCGGACCGTTACCTCGGCACGATCTGATAACTCACGAACGCCAGATACTGACTGTTCGGCGACCACGACGCGACGTTGATCGTGCCCTGTCCGCCGAACAGCTTCGTGAGCACGTCGACGGCGCGCGTCTGCAGGTTCATCGTGCGCAGCATCACGTCCTTGTTCTCCGGGTGATCGCCGACGCCCTTTGCGTACGTCAGGAACACCAGCGTCTGGTTGTTCGGCGACACGTGCGGGAACCAGTTCTCGGCGTCGGGATCTGACGTCAGCTGCTCCTGGCTCGATCCGTCCGGCTTCATGCGCCAGACCTGCATCGATCCCGTGCGCTCCGAGTTGAAGTAGATGTACTGCCCGTCGGGCGAGTACTCCGGACCGTCGTCTTTGCCTTGCGCGTTCGTGAGGCGCGTCTCTTCGCCGCCGTCCGCGGAAATCGCGTAGACGTCGAAGTTGCCGTCACGCTCCGCGCAGTAGACGAGCGCCTTGCCGTCTGGCGACCAGCCGTGGAAGTACGACGGCCCTTTCTCGGTGAGGCGCTTCACGGGCCCGCCGCCGACCGGCATCGTGTAGATGAGCGACGGCCGTCCCGTGCCGACGGTCTGTGACTGATCGCTGAACGCCCACGTCTTGCCGTCCATCGTCACGCCGTGATCGTTGTTGATGCGCGTCAGCATGCCGAGATCGACCGGCTCCGGCGTCTTCAGCCGATTCGGGTTCGGCGTGCCGGGCAGCTCGGCCTGGATCTTGTAGAAGCGGCCGCCGTTGTTGAAGTACAGCGTGTTCGTCGCGTCGGGAAACCAGTTCGGCGCTTCGAACCGGCCGGTCTGCGTGGCGACGTACGCGACGCGGCGATCCTTCGAGCGGAGGCTGATCGTCTCGAGCGTGTTGACGAGCGTCGTCTGGCCGGTCACGAGCGGCGCCGGCGTGTCGAGCGAGACGTTCGAGAAACGCACGGTTTCGCGCCGGCCGGTGTTGTGCGCCGAGACGCCGAGGCCGACGTAGAAATCACCGGTCAGCTCGATCCGCGCCGCTCCGCCGGCTGGATGAAACGCCTCGCCGGGACTCGCAATCGACATCGACACGTAGTCGCCGCGCTTCTCGATGCGCAGGCGCTTGGGACCGGCGATGTTCGACTGCACTTCGTGGGTGGCGCCGCCTTTCGTGTCGCGCCATTGCAGCGACGTCAGGCCGTCGCCGTGCGCGGCCGCATCAGCGTAGATCGCGTCGGAGTCGAGCGACTGCCGGATGACGAGGCACGCCTTGCGGTGATTGTCCGGCGTGCCGGTCGCCGGCTCCGTGCTCACGAACTCGATGTCGGCCGACAGCACCGTGTCGCCCGAGACCTTCGTCCAGACGTACTGGAAGTGATCCGCAGTGGCCCACATGTTCTCGCCGCCGCCGGTCACGGTGTACGTCTTCGTCGCGGCGTCGTACTTCGTCGAGCCTGGACCGATTGTCGACGGCACGCCGATGTCGCCGCTGCCGGAAAAGATGCCGATGGCCGCCGGCGCCTGGCTGGCACGTACCTGCCATCCGCCCGCTGCCAACGCTGCCAGCACCGCTACACACCAGATCCGTCTCGCCATCGTGCCCTCCGCTGCTGTGAAGGGGACAGTGTAGCCTATCGGATAGGTGTTGCGGGCTTACGGACTGCGGTCGGCGGTCCGCAGGTTTCCGTCTGCAGACGGCGGACCGTAGCCCGCAGTCCGCCTATGCGTTCGTCCAGCCGCCGTCGATGACGAACGTGCCGCCGGTCACGAACGACGACTCGTCGCTGGCGAGATAGACGGCGAGGTTGGCGATCTCCTCCGGCGTGCCGAGCCGGCCCATGGGCTGCCGCGCGATGAAGCTCGCACGCGCGGCGTCGAAATCGCCGGTGGCGCGCATGCGGTCCTGCAGGCTCGGGCTTTCGACGGTGCCCGGACAAATCGCGTTCGCGCGAATGCCCTTCGCGACGAAGTCGAGCGCGACGGACTTGGTCAGGCCGATTACGGCCGCCTTCGACGCGCCGTAGACGAAACGGTTGGGCACGGCGATAACCGACGAGGCGACCGACGAGATGTTGATGATGGACCCGCGGCCGGCGGCGACCATGCCCGGCAGCAGCGCGCGGATCAGGCGGAACATCGATTTGACGTTGATGTCGAACGATCGATCGAACGCCTCATCGTCGCACTCGAGGATCGTCCCGTTGTGCACGTAACCGACGCAATTGAAGAGCACGTCCGGCGCGGGCACGTCGGCCGCGAGCCGGGCGATGGCGTCGGTCGATCGCGCGTCCAGCACGCGAGTCTCGACACGGGCCTCCGCGGCCAGCGCGTCGAGACCCGCCGCGTTGATGTCGCACGCGACGACCCGCGCGCCTTCACGCGCGAACGCCAGCGCGGTCGCGCGGCCAATGCCTTGAGCGGCGGCGGTGACGATGGTGGTTTTGTTGGCTAGACGAGACATGAGAAAGGGTTCTGGGTTCTGAGGTTCTAGGTTCCGGGGTTCGGGTTCCAGGGTTCCGGGTTCCGGGTTCTCAGGGCTAAGTTCGAAGTTCCGATCGCCCCTCAGCGGTACTTGCGATACAGCCAGATGCCGAAGCCGGCGATCATGCCGAGCGGCAGGGCCGAGAGCATGATGCTCATCGAGACGTAGGACGACTGATTGTCCGACGGACTCGCCAAGCCGCAGACGGGGCAGGCGAGCAGGACTGGCGACGAAAGCGCCACGAACATCAACGCCGACAGAGCAGTCCGCATGTTGCTTCTCTCCGGGCCGCCACAAGGGCGGCCCCTACACCGGCCACCGTAGGGGCGACCCTTGTGGTCGCCCAAGCCCCAAGCCCTAGAAATACACTCGCAAATAAATCACCGGCCAGACGCCGACGACGAAATACCAGAACGTCTGCGCGCCAAGGAAGAAGCCCGGCGTCAGCGACCCGCGTCTCAGGCGGTTCCACGCGACGCCCAACCCGATCAGCGCCGCCACGGCATGCAGCGCGTGGAGGCCGACGATGAGATAGAAGAACGCGCCGAGGCCGCTCGAGTACATCGTCAGACCCTGCGTGAGCAGCCCGACCCACTCGCGGCCCTGCAGCACGACGAACATCGCGCCCAGCAGCCAGCCGGCGAGCAGCGTGCGGCCTGCGGTGGGCGAGTCGCGGCGGTACTGCTGATAGGCCACGAACACGCAGAGGCCGCTCAGGATCAATGCCGTCGTATTGACGGCCGTTGCGGCCGCGGGCAGCAGCGGGGCGGACGGCGTGATCCACATCGCGTCGGTCGATCCGGCCCGCGAGATCGTGAAGGCGCTGATCAGCCCGGCGAAGAACATCA
>DASZVJ010000035.1:0-4448 GCA_035547155.1 Vicinamibacterales bacterium | reverse complement strand
GACGAGGCCTTCGCGCAGGATCTCGAGCAGCCGCGCGCCTCGGCGGCGCTCGCGCTGACGTTCGCCATCGTCGCGCTCGTCGCCGCGGCTGGTGGTCTTTTCGGCGTGCTGACCTACGCGGTGCAGCAGCGGCGGCGCGAGTTCGGCATCCGCGCGTCGCTCGGCGCGACGCCCGCGAACATCGCGCGCGTCGTGTTTACCGACGGCCTGCTCGTCGGCGGTATCGGCCTCGCGCTCGGCGCACTGCTCGCTCGCGCGCTCGCCACGACGATCGCATCGCTCCAGTACGGCGTCACGGTTTTCGATCCGCTCAGTTGGCTGATGGTCATCGCAGCACTTGCGGTGACCATCGCCGTCGCGCTGTGGCAGCCCGCGCGCACGGCCGCGCGTACCGATCCAGCACTGCTGCTACGGGAGGACTGATGGCGCGCCTGCGACGGCTGTGGCTCCGACTGACACATGCGTTGCGGCCGTCACGCGGCGATGCGGACGTCGCGCGTGAAGTCGCGTCGCATCTCACGCTGCTCGAGGACGAATATCGGCGGCGCGGGATGTCGCCGGAGGACGCGCACACCGAAGCACGCAAGGTGCTCGGCGGCGTCGAGCAAGTCAGACTCGCCCATCGCGACGCGCGTGGCTTTCGCTGGCTCGACGAGCTACGCGTCGACGTGCGCTACGCGCTGCGCGGGCTCCGGCGTCACCGGCGTGCGACGATCGTCTCGATCCTCATCCTCGCCGCAGCAGGCGTCGTCAACACGCTGGTCCTCGGTGTGGCCGACGGTGTGCTCTTCCGGCCGCTGCCGTATCGGGATGCATCTCGGGTTCGCGTGATCCTGATGCGCAACGTGAAATCCGGCCAACACGCCACGCTGGTACGCAGTGACCTCCTGGCGCTGTTGCGTGAACGCACCGACGAATTCAGCGGAGTGGGCGCGATCGATAGCGGTGAGCGCATCACGATCACAACAGCCTCTGGCACCCAGAGCCTTGTCACCGCCGCCACAACACCGAGCTATTTCGAGGTGCTCGGCATCCAGCCGTATCGCGGCCGGCTGTTCTCGGACGCCGACATTGCTCCGGGCCACGTCGCGCTCTTGTCCTACAGCGCGTGGCAGCAATATTTCGGCGGCGACGAGACTGTCGTTGGACGAGTCGTCACGCTCGGCAACGCGAGTCTCAGTGTCGTGGGGATCCTTCCCCCGAATCTCTTCTTGCCAATGGTCTTCAACCAAAAGCCGGAGGTGTTCACGGCGGCCGCTTTGCCGCCGCCGGCAGCCAATAGCGGCGCGTTCTACCCTGTTGTCCGCCTCGCACGAGGCGTGACGGTCGAACGCGCGCAGGCACGGTTGGATGCCATCGCCATTGCGGGATTGCCTGCCGCCGACACGCAGCGGGCCTTACCCGCGCTCGATCCATTGGAATCCGTCCTCTTCCGAGCTGGTCGTCCGATCATGCAATTGCTCGCGGCCGGTGCGCTCGCCTTCATGGTGCTCGCGTGCGTGAATCTCGCGAGTGTGTTCCTCGTGCGCAGCCACGGACGTGCACGTGACGTCGGTCTGCGGCTCGCGCTCGGCGCCAGCCGCCTGCGCGTCGTCAGACCCGTGCTGGTAGAAGTCCTCGTCGTCACGTTGTCAGGAACGTGTCTCGCTCTGCTGATCGCACGGTTGGCATTTCCATCACTACTCAAGCAGGTGCCATCGATCGCCTACGGCAACGCCCCGATCGGTATCGATCTTCGCGTCGTGCTGCTCACGATTGGCCTGGGCTTGATCACGGCACTGCTCTTCACGTTCGTGCCGGCGTGGCGCGCGACGCTTCGAGACGCCCAATCACTCATTCGCACGGGTGCGAGTCACGGCTCCGCGCCGTCGTGGCGGCTCGGCCGGCCGCTCGTCGCGTTGCAGGTTGCGCTCACGTTGCTGCTCGTCTTCGGCGCGATGCTCACCGGCCGCGCGTTCGTCACGCTGCTGCAGACGCCGTTAGGATTCGATCCGCAAAATGTCGTGCTGATTGGCGTACGGCGACCAGCCGACCCAAATCTCCTTGACGGTTATCTCCAAGTACTCGAGGCCATCCTGCATCAGCCCGATGTCATCGCCGCTGGCGGCGCCGGACAATTGCCCTTCGACGGAAGCGGCGCCGACGAAGGCGTTCGTGTATCAGTGGGCCAGACTCGCGTGGGCATCAGGCATGTTGTGCCTGGGCTGTTCGAAACGATCCGAGTACCCGTGTTGCAAGGCCGAACCTTGACGCTCGACGACTTGCACGCGGATCGCGACGCCGCGGTGTTGTCGGCTTCTGGAGCGCGAGCGCTCTTCGGTGATGCCAACCCTCTCGGTCGCATCTTCGACAATGGCCGCGGCCGAACATTCCACGTCGTGGGCGTTGTGTCGGACATCCGCCAAGGCGTCGCCGACCCTCTCGGTGCTGAGGCCTTTGCGATCCCGGGAGCCGCTGTGAAGCGCATTCAACTCGTCGTCAGAATGCGGGCGAGAAATGACAGTGCACTAGAACGTCTCAGGCGAGCGATCAATGGCGCTATCCCAGGAGCGAATGCCACCGCGACGTGGTGGTCCGACTCCATCTCCAACGTCACGGACTTTCGCAATCCCCGCTTCCAGACGATGGTCCTCGCCATCCTCGGCGGCGTCGCGCTCCTGCTGACCGCCTTCGGCATCGTCGGCGTGATCGGCTTTCTCGTCGTCAGCCGCACGCGCGAGCTGGCAATCCGCACGGCAATTGGTGCGACGCCCGAGTCGCTCACGCGCATGGTCGTGCGCCAGGGACTGGTGCCCGTCGTCGCGGGTCTCATCGCCGGCCTCATCGCAACCCACTGGGCGGGCCGTCTAGCCGAAGCGCAGCTCTTCAAAGTCGATACGAAGGACGCGACGACGATCGCGCTGACGGCAATCGTGGTGATTGTCACGACCGTCATCGCCGCATACGTGCCATCGCGGCGCGCCGCGCGCGTCAATCCGGTGGATGTGTTGAGGACGGAGTAGGGGCGCGGTCGTAGACGCGGTTTGCACCGATGGGCGCGTTCCTCGGCGCACCGGCGACGCGGAGGATCACGAACAATCGCTGGCCGTCGTCGCTGAGGTAGTAGACCTCGGTCATCTTGAAGCCGAACGCCGCGTCGATGTCCTTGCGCAGCTGCGAATCACGCCACTGCGCGCGCGCGTTGAACTCCGATCCACCAAGTCGATAGTGTTGCCGGCTGCCGTCGGTCGGATACGTGCGCGACCGATCGATGTCGTCGGTCATCGTCACCGCGTTTGGTGCGATTTTCAGATCGAGCGACTGCGCCACTTCGAGCAGATCGCGCATCAGATCGCGCGATGCGCGCAACGCGAGCGGAGACGGACCGAACTCGGATTGACGGCCTTGATCGGGACCACCCATGCGATCGGCACCGTCGCTCGGCACCGGCCGCGGCGCGACCGTCCGCGTCGAACGTGCCGGCACGCCCTTCGGCCCCTGCTCCGGTTTGCCCGTCGCGACGTCGATGCTCTCGTTGGCGTTGTACATCCAGACGCCAGCAAAGTCCGCCGGTGCGTGCGCCACCGGCTCAACCGGTGCTGAAGGCACAACGGCAGCAATGGTCTGCGCGCGCAGCGCCACCGGCGCTCCCGCGAGCGTTCCGAACATCCCGATTGCCGCCATCAATAGCCCACGCATACACCCTCGGCCGGACCTGAAGGTCCGCCCCTCCGAACAGCCTAACTTTTGATCCCGAAACATACGCTAGCACGACGCTGGCCCGCGACAATACGCCACACGTGGAGTCTCGCGGACACACCGTACGATCGTGATCATGAGACGCGCGGCCGTGGCATTCCTGCTGGGATTTTCGCTGGCCTGTGGCCACGCGCCCTCCGCACCAACAGACGCGCGGACCTCGACGATCGGCCTCGACGGTCGCGCAAACGCGACGCCATCGCTGGCCACGCGAGGCGATCGTGTCGTGCTCACCTGGACGGCGTCGCAGCCGGATGGAAGCGGCGCGGACGTCTTCGCGGCCGTGAGCACCGACGGCGGCCGCACGTTTGGTGCGCCGGTGCGCGTCAACGATCGGCCGGGCACCGCACGTAACTCCGGCGAGCAAGCACCGCGCGTGGCGATTGACGACGACACGATCGCGGTCGTCTGGGCCGCGAAGCAAGGCTCGACCTCCGACGTGATGTACGCGCGATCGACTGACGGCGGCCGCACGTTCTCTCCCGGCCAGGCCGTGCATCCGGCCGGCCTCTCCGGCCTGCGCGGCTGGGCGTCGATCGCCATCGACCGCGATCGGCGCATCCATGTGCTCTGGCTCGACGGCCGCAATGCCACGGCGACGCCGGCCATGCCGATGCAGATGCCCATGTCACACGCCGCGCACGTGCACGGCGGCGATCACGCGATGGACACCTCGTCGCCGCGTCAGGATCTGTTCCACGCGACGATCG
>DASZVJ010000034.1:0-72034 GCA_035547155.1 Vicinamibacterales bacterium | reverse complement strand
GGGCTCGTCGTGCCGGTGCTGCGCGACGCGGACGCGCTGTCGTTCGCCGCGATCGAGAGCACGATCCGCGACTTCGCGCGCAAGGCGAACGACGGCACGCTCACGCTCGAGGACATCAAGGGCGGCACGTTCAGCATCACGAACGGCGGCGTGTTCGGCTCGCTCATGAGCACGCCGATCCTCAATCCGCCGCAGGTCGGCATCCTCGGTCTGCACGCAATCAAAGAACGTCCCGCCGGCGTCAACGGCCAGGTCGTCCTGCGGCCGATGATGTACACCGCGCTCACCTACGATCACCGCATCGTCGACGGCGCCGAAGCCGTGCGGTTCCTCGTGCGCGTCAAAGAGCTGATCGAAGATCCGGGCGTGTTGCTGATCGAGTCGTAGCGTGCGCTACGTTATGAAGCAGAGGCTGTTCTCGCTCAATGACCGCTTCACCATCCGCGATGCCGGCGTCATGCCGTAGGTCCGATGTCGGTGTACCTTGGTCATTCTGTCCGCAAGGCCCGCACGGGATCTATCGATGCGGCGCGGCGGGCAGGAACAAAACAGGCAATCAGTGTCGCGACGCAGAGAAGAATGGCCACCATGACGAATGTCAGCCAGTCCGCCGTCCCCACGCCATAGAGCAGGCCTCGTAGATAGCGGGTAAGCGCAAACGAGATCATCAGACCGAGGACCAGGCCCAAGCCCGTAAGCTGCAAGCCTCGTCCCAGGACTTGGCGAAACACGTCCCGCTTGCCTGCACCGAGCGCCATGCGAATGCCGATTTCACGGGTGCGTTGTTTCGTGGCATAGGCAACCACACCATACACGCCGATGGCAGCGAGGATGAGAGCCACCAGCCCGAATGAACCTGCGAAGGCTGCCGCGATGCGCTCAAAGGCATTCCCCAACCGCATGTTCGCGGCGAGCGTGGTCTCGCTGAAGAGCGGCAAATCAGAATCGAGCTCGTGAACTGTTCGTTCGACGGCAGGAGCATAGGCCATAGGATCGCCAGCGACACGCACATATACAACCTGGTCGGTCCTGTAACTCTGCAACATCGGAATCAGCACCAGCGGGGCAGTGTCGTAGACCAGACGCCGGTACTTACCATTGGCGGCCACACCAACCACTGTCGTCCACTGGCGGGCCACCTGCAGCCGCTTGCCGATCGGGTCCTGTCCTTGCCAATAGCGGTCGGCCAATGCCTTGTTGATGATCGAGACCGGCGGCGCGCTGTCATTGTCCCTGTCGGTAAAGTCTCGTCCGGCCAGCAAGGGTGTTCGTACCGTCCGCAGGTACTCCGGCCCGACGACACCCCTGTCGACCTCCATGGACTCATTCTTCCTGGGCACATAGCCTTCAGGCAGGATGAGATCCGTGTGAAGGGTGTAACTCAGTGGCGAGAAATCTCCCAGCGTGACCGACTGGACGCCCGGCAGCGATTTCAGGCGCACGAGCATTTGTTTGTCAAACTCGACGCCCTGCGCTCTGGAATAGCCGACCGGTTTCAGATCAAAGCTCGCGAGAAACACGTGGCTGGGATCGAACCCCGGATAGGCATCCTGTGCCTTCTGCTGGCTGCTGACCAGAAGTCCGGCACAGACCAGTAGCAGCATCGCCAACGCAATCTGTCCGACGACCAGTCCTCCTGCCAGGCGTGACTTGTGGATGCCTCCGGAGGTATTGAGTCCTTCCTCCCTCAAGGTAGACACCGGAGCGAGGGCGATGCGGGAAGCTCGAAGCGCCGGCACAACGCCGGACACCGCGGCAGCGAGAAGCGACATCATGGTGGTCGCCACTAGCACCGTGCGGTCAACGTGTCCGTTCAGCACAAGAGGAAGCGTCGTGGGCGGCAGAAACGCCGATAATCCGCGTGCCGTCCATGTGGTCAACAACAGCGCGAGCCCGCCTCCTGCCAGAGCGATCAACGCATTCTCCACCATCAGCTGAAGCACCAGCCTCCAGCGGGTTGCCCCTATCGACAGGCGAATGGCAAATTCGCGCCGGCGCGCCACCGAGCGCACCAATAGAAGATTCGCCAGGTTCGCGCAGACCAGCAGCAAGAGCACCGACGCCAGCGCGAACAGAATGGGCAGCGTTCCATAAAGATAGACATTCACGCCAAAGGGCGACCGCCACAGCGGATCGGAAGAGATCGTGTTCGGTCCCTTGTGCGCATCCGGAAACCGCTCCGCGAGGCGCTGCATCAGGATATTCAGCTCGGTTTCAGCCCGGCGATGATCGACTCCCGGCTTGAGCTTGCCGAGCACGTTGAGCCATGGGACGTCGCGATACTTGATTCGTTCGTCACCCGAAATCTGCGAATCCATGCCAAGCGGTATCCATAGATCGGACCGCAATCCGCTCAGGCAGCCTTGGAAACCCTCGGGGGCGACACCGACAATCGTGAACGGACGCAGATTGATATGAACGACCTTTCCAATGATCGAAGGATCCGCGCCAAAATGGTGCTGCCACAAACCGTAGCCGAGCACCGCTTCCGCTGTACCCAGCCGCTCATTTGACGCAGTCGATTCAAGCGACCGGCCGAGGAACGGGCGCACACCGAGTACCTCAAAGTAATTCGACGACGTCAGCGTCCCATAAATGCGCTCTGGCGTGCCCGAGTCCGTGATCGCCATGTAGTCGTCGTGATAAGCGAGTAACCCGGTGAAGCTCCGCGTGCTCTCGCGAAGGTCCGCGTAGTCGAGGTACGAAAAGGGCGGCGTGGGATGCTCGCTTCGCTCGCCGCGCATGACCGTGATCATGTCGCTCGTGTGCGGGATTCCGGGAATAGGATCGAGGAGCGTCGAGTTGATCCAACTGACGATCGTGCTGTTGGCGGCGATACCCAGCGCAAGAGTGACGATGGCAATGGCGGCGAAGCCCGGATGTCTTGTCAGCTGACGAATCGCGAATTTCATATCGTGGAGCAGATTGTCGAGCCAGACGATACGGCTCCTGAGATAGAAGCGTTCTTGCGCTGTCTGCGCGTTGCCGAATTCGACTCTTGCCCTGCGCCGCGCCTCGTCTTCGCTCAAGCCGTCGCTCTGTAACTCATCGGCTTCGAGCTCGACATGCGATTTGATCTCCTCGGCAAAATCGTCCGCGCTTCTTCTGCGTCTGAACACGACTAGGCCTCCTGGCGGTTCAGAATCAATCCCATCGCTCTCGTCAACCGCTGCCACTCGCTGGTCTTTTCTGCGAGCTGCTGGCGTCCCTTGGCCGTCAGCGAATAGAAGCGCGCCTTGCGGTTGTTCTCACTGACGCCCCACTTGGCGCTGATCCACTTCTTGTCTTCAAGGCGCTGGAGAGCAAGATAGAGCGAGCCATGATCGACGAAAAAGACCGCTTCCGACTGACGTTGGATGGAGCGCGCGATGCCCTGCCCGTGACACGGGCCGAGCACGAGGATTTTGAGAATGAGCACGTCGAGCGTGCCCTGCAGGAGGGCGATGCGATCGTCGGAGTTGTTTTGGGAAGGCATCCGACCAGAACATGACATCGTCTTGGGTCGGATGTCAACAGGGACGGGGAGGGCTCCGTCTGATCGAAGATCCGGGCGTGTTGTCGATCGAGTCGTAGCGAGGGCTATTTCGGCGTCTTGAACTTCGCCGCGAGCCGCTCGCTGCCGCGTGCGAGGATCCCGATGTCCGATCCCACCGCGACATAGCCGCAGCCGAGCTCGATGTACCGGCGCGCGAGCGTCTCGTCGCCCGTCAGAATTCCGGGAACGCTACCGGCGGCTTTGATCCGGACGATCGCGTCCTCGATGATCGCCTGGACGTCGGGATGGGCCGGATTGCCGAGATGGCCGAGATCGGCGGAGAGATCGCCCGGGCCGATGAACACGCCGTCGACGCCGTCGACAGCCGCAATCGCTTCGATCTGACTCAAAGCCGCGCGCGTCTCGACCTGGACCAGCACGCAAATCTCGCCGGCCGCGCGCGCGTGATAGCCCGTCACGCGTCCGAATCGTGACGCGCGCGTCGCGACCGCGAATCCGCGCACGCCGTCGGGCGGATAGCGCGTCGAGGCCACGGCCTTGCGCGCTTCCTCGGCGTTCTGGACGTACGGCACCAGGAACGTCTGCACGCCGATGTCCAGGAACCGCTTCATCAGCACGGTGTCGTTCCACGCCGGCCGCACGATCGGATGCGCGGTGCCGCCGACGGCCGCGCGCAGCTGATCGAGCACCATCGGCACGTCGTTCGGCGAATGCTCGGTGTCGAACAGAATCCAATCGAAGCCGGAACCGGCGATGACCTCGACGGTGTTCGGGCTCGACAGACACGACCACAGGCCGATTTGCAGCCGGCCGTCTGCGAGCGCGCGCTTGAAGATGTTGACGGGCAGGTCCATGCGCGCAGAGTCTATCGCTTCGTCCTCGGCACGTCGAAGTGAGCATTGCTCCGCGCGCCGCCGGCCCGTAGTATTTCAGCGTCACCCACAGGAGCACGCATGCATCGACGGGAGTTCGTCCGGCTCGCGAGCACGGGACTGTCCGTGGGCGCCCTCGCGGAAGCGGTCGTGAGCGCGCAGATCGCCGCGTCGCCCGCGCCGCCATCCACGGCGCCGCGCAGGGCGCTGATGAAAATTGGCACGCAGCAGGGCGACGCCGACGAGATGCTCCGCGTGTTCGCGGCGTTCGGCGTCAACAACATCTGCGGCAGTCTGCCGTCGGCCAAGCTCGATGACACCTGGTCTGTCGACGCGTTGTCGAAGCGCCGCGAGCGCGTCGAAGCGCACGGCATCTCGCTCGACATGCTGCCGCTCCCGATGAGCTCGCACGAGATCGGGACGGCTGAGCTGCCGGCCATCTATCTCGGCGCGAGCGCCGAGCGCGATCGCGACATCGACGCCATCTGCGAGATGATTCGCAACTGCTCACGCGCCGGCATTCAGCAGGTCAAGTACAACTTCACGCTGCTCGGCGTCGTCCGCACCGGCGCGGCACAAGGCCGCGGCGGCGCGCGCTACAGCGAGTTCGTCTACGCCGGTGCGAAGCAGGATCCGCCGCTGACGATCGCGGGCCGGATCGACGCGGACACGTACTGGGAACGCATCACCTACTTCCTCGAGCGCGTCGTCCCGGTGGCTGAGGAGTACAAGGTCAGGATCGGCTGTCATCCGCAGGATCCCGGGCTGCCGCGCGGATCGGGATGGCGCGGCGTCGACGCCGTGCTCGCGTCGCCGGACGGCTTGAAGCGGTTCGTGTCGATCAAGGAGAGCCCGTACCACGGCCTGAACTTCTGTCAGGGCACCGTGTCCGAACAGCTCGAGAAGCCCGGCGAACAGATCTACGACGTGATTCGCTATTTCGGATCGCGCGGGAAGATCTTCAGCGTGCACTTCCGCAACATCGAAGGCGGCCTCCTGAACTTCCGCGAGACGTTCATCGACAACGGCAGCGTCGACATGCTGCGGGCGATGCGCGTCTACAAGGAAGTCGGCTACGACGGCATGATGATGCCCGACCACGTGCCGGCCGTGCCCGGCCTCGACAGCATGACGGGCTTCGTCTTCGCGTTCGGCTACATCAAAGCGTTGATCGCCGCCGTGTCGGCCGAGAGCTAGACGCGCGCCCCGCGTCCTCGCGCCATGTCCGCGTCTTCGTCCACACGCCCCGATCGCAGCCGCGTGCGCTACGCGATCCTGCTGATGCTGTTCGTCGCGTCGTCGATCAACTACGCGGATCGCGCGACGCTCTCGATCACCGGCAGCGACGTCTCGCGTCAGCTCGGCCTGAGCAAGATCGCGATGGGCTACGCGTTCTCCGCGTTCGGCTGGGCGTACGCGCTGGGCCAGATTCCCGGCGGCTGGCTGCTGGATCGTTTCGGCTCCGCGCGCGTCTACCTCTGGAGCATCGTCGCGTGGTCGGCGTTCACGTTTCTCCAGGGCTTCGTCGGCGCCTTCGACGCGGCCATCGCCGTTGTCGTCCTGTTCCTGCTCCGATTTCTGCTGGGGCTGGCCGAAGCGCCGTCGTTTCCCGGCAACGGCCGTATCGTCGCCGCCTGGTTTCCGACGGCGGAACGCGGCACGGCGTCCGCCGTGTTCAACTCCGCGCAGTACTTCGCGACGGCGATGTTCGCGCCGATCACCGGATGGATCACCTTCCGGTTCGGCTGGCCGTACGTCTTCTTCGTCATGGGCGTGCTCGGCGTCGCGCTCGCGATCGTGTGGGCGAGAGTCGTCCACGCGCCGGCGAATCATCCGCGGGTGAGTGCGCACGAGCTCGAGCACATCGCGCGCGGCGGCGCGTTGGTGGACATGGACCGTCCGTCGAAGACCGCGGCGAACGGACCGGCGCCGCGGCGTTCGTACATCCGGCAACTGCTCGGCAACCGCATGCTCCTCGGCATCTACGTCGCCCAGTACTGCATCACGACGATGACGTACTTCTTTCTGACGTGGTTTCCGGTCTACCTGGTCGAGCAGCGGGGCATGTCGATCCTGCGTGCGGGCATCGCGGCGTCGCTGCCAGCGATCTGCGGCTTCGCCGGCGGCGTGCTCGGCGGCGTCATCTCGGATCGACTGCTGCGCCTCGGCTATTCGCTCAACGTCGCGCGCAAGGTGCCGATCGTCGCCGGCATGCTGCTGTCCACGAGCATGATCCTCTGCAACGGCGTCGACTCGGCACCGGTCGTCGTCGGTCTGATGGCGCTGGCGTTCTTCGGTAAAGGGATCGGCTCGCTGGGCTGGGCCGTCGTGTCGGACACGTCGCCGAAACAGATCGCAGGTCTGAGCGGCGCGCTCTTCAACATGTTCGGCAACACCGCCGGCATCACGACGCCGATCGTGATCGGCTATATCGTGCAGTGGACGCACTCGTTCAACGGCGCACTGATCTTCGTCGCGGCCAACGCGATCGTGGCTGTCGTCGCCTACGTGTTCATTGTCGGCAACATCGAGCGTGTCGAGCTGGAGACCGCGTGATGGAGTTGACGGGCACCCCTCTCGTGACTGGCATGCGCGTCGTCCCCGTCGCGGGGCACGACAGCATGCTCCTCAATCTGAGCGGCGCGCACGGGCCGTTCTTCACGCGCAACCTCGTCATCATGGAGGACGCGTCCGGCCACGTAGGCGTGGGCGAAGTCCCGGGCGGCGAGGCGATTCGGCGCACGCTCACCGATGCCGCGCCGCTCGTGATCGGCGAGGCCATCGGATCGCATGCGCGCATCCTTGCGCGCGCCCTCGAGCGCTTCGGTGCTCTCGATGCCGGTGGCCGCGGCGTGCAGACGTTCGATCAGCGCACGGCGATTCACGTCGTCACCGCCATCGAAGCGGCGCTGCTGGATCTCGTCGGCCAGTGCCTTGGCGTGCCGGTCGCGTCGCTGCTCGGCGAAGGCCAGCAGCGAACGTCGGTCGAGACGCTCGGCTATCTGTTCTACGTCGGCGATCACCGTAAGACGGATCTGCCGTACGAGGCATCGTCGTCGAGCGGAGACGACTGGCTGCGGCTGCGGCGCGAACCGGCGCTGACGCCAGACGCGATCGTCGCGCTGGCAGACGCCGCGCACGCACGCTACGGATTCAAGCATTTCAAGCTGAAAGGCGGCGTTTTCAGCGGCGCCGACGAGATGGAAGCGATCGCGGCGCTCCGCACGCGATTCTCCCGCGCGCGGCTCTCGCTCGATCCCAACGGCGCGTGGTCGCTCGACGAGGCCGTCGCGCTTTGCCGCGATCGCCGCGACCTGCTCGCGTACGCCGAAGATCCGTGCGGCGCCGAAGACGGCTACTCCGGCCGCGAGATCCTGGCGGAGTTCAAGCGCGCGACGGGCCTGCGCACAGCGACGAACATGGTCGCGACGGACTGGCGCCAGCTCACGCACGCGCTGCACTTGCGCGCTGTCGACATCCCGCTTGCCGATCCGCACTTCTGGACGATGGCGGGATCCGTGCGCGTGTCGCAGCGCTGCAGGGACTGGGGCCTGACGTGGGGATCGCACTCGAACAACCACTTCGACGTGTCGCTCGCGATGTTCACGCACGTGGCGGCCGCGGCCGCCGGCGACGTCACCGCCATCGACACGCACTGGATCTGGCAGGACGGTGAGCACCTCACGCGCGAGCCGCTGCGAATCGTCGACGGCGCGATCGCCGTTCCCGCTGCGCCCGGTCTCGGCATCGAGCTCGACATGGAGCGCGTCGAACGTGCTCACGCGCTCTACCAGCGCGCGGCGCTCGGCGCGCGCGACGACGCGATGGCGATGCAGTATTTGGTGCCGGGCTGGCGCTTCGATCCGAAGCGGCCGTGCCTGGTGCGCTGAGAATTTATCGCGGCGTTGCTCGATCGCTGTCGCCGTCCACGGTGATGGCGACGAATCCGCGATCGAACAGGCTCAGCAGGAGCGTGTCTGGCGACTCGGGATCGAGACGAAGCCGTTTCAGCCAGGTTTGCGACATCATCGGAAGATCCACGACGTTCCACCGACGTCCGTCACTCGACACGTACAGCCGATCGCCGGCGGCCCAGATACGTCCTCGCCGGTCACGTACGGCCGTCACAATTCGATCGCGAGCCGGCAGTCGATACCGTTCGATCCGCCCGTCGCCCGTGTGGTACCGGAAGAGCCCTCGCGGCGTCGACGTCAGAATCGCGTCGTCGCGATCCGCAACCGCGTCGAAGATATTGGCCATCGTCGGCCTGCCAATGACATCCAATCGCCAGCGGTCATCGGTCTGATGCGAGAGTCGCAGGAGATCGCCGATGCCGACATGCCAGATGAACGCCGTGCGATCGTCCGGCGTCGCCAGCGTCACGTACTGGCGTCCTGCCTGTCCCGACCATCGGTCCATAGCTGGCCACGAGCCGATGGCTCCAGCGATCTGCCACCCGCCGTCGTCACTGCGCCAGAGCGTCTCCTCGTTCATGCCGAACAGCCGTCCTGCCGGCCCTACGAACAACGAGGCCGGCGTCGACGTGTTGCGATCGCTCGTTCGAACGTCGATCGTGCGCATCGCGCCGGTCCCGTCGATGTGGACCAACGCGGATGGTCCAGGCGTCACCGTGCCGTCGCAATCGACGAGGAGGCCGCGTCCATCGTCCGCGATCGGCATTGCGCTCGGTTCCGAGTCGCTGCCGGGGATATGGTCGGGGCAGAGCGCCGAGGTCGTCCACGTGCCTCCGTCATGCCGCCACAGGACCGATTCTCCATCGGACAGGAATATCGTGCCGTTCGATGTGTGCCAGATGTCGACAATCGGCGACTCGAGCTGGCGCGGCACAACGGCACTCTCAACGCGATCGCCCACGATGCGCTGGATGCCGTCACGTCCTCGGATCGCGAGCCACTCACTCGCGCTCAGGCCAGGAAGCAGCGCGTTGACGGTTGGTGTGCTGCCGACGGAATGGCGCCTGCCGGCGCTCCAGCGTCCACCGAGATCGGTCGATAGCGACCACGTCGAGAAATCGGCGCTCGCGTGATAGAGATGATGAGCGGAAAGCACGACGAAGCCGCTGCCAGCGCGATCAGCGGCAACGCGGTCGATCGGGGCGTTTGGATGCGATTGATCGATAGGGGGCTGCGTCGGCCGCTCGAACTGACGCAGCATCCTGGCTCGTCCGTCGACGACTTCGGCGACGAAACCGCTCGCCGCCCACAAGTGCGCCGTGCCGCCATAGGCCAGCAATCGGCCGTCGTCCGCCCGCATGATCCCCAAGACGCCGTTCTCGACCGGCACATGGACGCGGCGGCCGGTATCGAGATCGATCGAGCCGAGCGCGCCGCCAAATTCTCCGAGATCCGTGCCGAACCAGAGAAGGCCTGCATCGAGAAAAAACGTCGTCGCCGCCTCCCCGGACCATGCGCGTGTGGAGACCTTGCCGCCCTGGCTCACGAACATGGAAAGGCGAGCTGGGCGCTGCATCAGGCGATTGAGCGACGCATAGTCCTGGCCCGGCCAGGGCTCCGGCGTCTGAGACCGCGCGATCGCGACGAGCGTTCCGCCGCGCCGCATCAACCAGGTGATAGCACCATCAGCTTGACCGATGGTCGTCAGCGCGAGCGTCGAGGGATCGACGACGGCGATTTGTCCGTCTTCCTTGCCGACAAGGACGACGCCGCGGTCGTCGAGCGCAATCGCTGTCGCGCGACCGTCCACGACCTGCTGTGTCGTCAGCGCGAGCGTTCGCGCGTCGACTCGCAGCAGGTTGCCTGATGCCGTCAGCGCAATCACTGCGTCGCCGGCGCGCACGCCGTCGGCGAGCGCGTTGTGATCGAAGTCGTAGACGAACCGCGCGGCCTGGCCCGCAACCTCCGTGCGGCCGGTGACGTCGACCGCGCCGGGTGCCGGAATCGGCGCCTGAGATACGGACACCGGCGCCGCGGCGATCGCGAGAATCAGAGGCAGGCCGAGTCGCATCGACTTGAAGGGCGATCGCAATCCTCGCTGCTTCTTCGTTGTCGGCAACATCGGACACATCGATCTGGACGGATCGTGATCGCTATCTGAATTGCATCCAGCGCCGGCCGGCTCCGTCGGGCACGAGGGCCGGTCGATTCGACGTCGCGCGCGTCGGCTGTGCGCCCGCGAGTGTGATGTCCGTGATCGTCGCGTTCACCGTGGCATGCCCGGCGATCGAGGAGTCGGACCACTCCTGACGCAGCGTGCCGCTCATCCGTCCCGGCGTCAGGACATTGATCGACCAGAACTGCATCACCGTCGTCGTGCCCGATGTGGCGTTCACCGAGAACGTCAGGCCGCCGTCGCCGTTGATCGACGTGGAGAACGCGTCGGAGATCACGATTCCGAGCCTGGTGGCGCCGGTGACGGCCTTGCCGGCCTGCGTCAGTTGAAATCCCGCCGCGGCCTGCAAGCCGGGCGCAAACAGCGCACAGAGGCCGCCCAGGTGGAAATCCTCCGTGTCCGAGCAGTCGGTGACGGTATATCCGCCGGCCCACTGTCCCTGATAGCTCGGCACGACGTTGATGAGCTTCGTGCCTCTGACGCCTTGCGCATCGACGAACACGGTCACGGCGCCAGACGCGAGCCCTTTCACCGCGCCGGTGCTCCCTCCCACGGACGCGACGGCCGGCGCGTCGAGGCCCCACATGCCTCCACTCAAAGGCTGGGTGGCTCCGTTGCCGAGCGTGGCCGTCGCGGTGAACGTTTCGGTGTTGCCGACGGTGAGCGTTGGACCGGATGAGTTGACGGCGATCGACGTGATCGCGGTGGAGCTTGGACCCGTCGGCGTTCCGTTGGATTGACCGTTGTTCCCTTTACCGCAGCCACCGCCGAGCACGATGACGACAGCCAGGAGTCCACTGACACACGCAATTCGCATACTGGGGGGACCTCATGCGGGAGCACGGAATTTATATACAAAACCGCTCGGCAGTGTCCCTTTGCGCTAAGATTCGACACCTATGCACCCAGCCGCCAAAGTTCTGTTCACCGTCGGAGCGTGTCTGGCCGTCGCCGCGACCGCGCGCGCGCAGACGCCTGCGTCCTACACGGTCACGGTCGTGCCGCCGGTACACGGCAAGCTGCAGATCACGCCCGCGCTGCCGGCGGACGGCAAACTTCCTGCCGGCGCGGTCGTCACGCTGACGACGACGCCGGATGCGGGGTACGCGCTGGACTCGGCGTGGTACTCGGTGCCCGGACAGTTCGGGCAGATGTACCACGAGGGCATGACGCGCGAGTTCAAGGTGACGATCACGCAGAACACGCGCGTCGGCGCGTCGTTCATCGACGCGGCCGCCGTGAAGGACATCGTCGTCACCAACGACATCGTCTACGCGAAGCCCGGCGTGAAGCCGTTGAAGTACGACGTGTTCTCGCCGAAGGGCGCGCGCAACCTGCCCGTCATCATCATCGTCCACGGCGGCGGCTGGACGGCCAATGACGAAGACATCATGCGCGGCCTCGCGCGCGAGCTCGTGAAGGGCGGGAAGTTCGTCGTGTTCAGCATGGACTACCGCTGGGGCGGCAAGGCGGACGGTGATGCCGTCGGCAACACAATGGCGAACCTGATCGAGGATGTCTTCGGCGGTATCGCGCACATCGCGGAGCACGCGGCGCAGTACGGCGGCGATCCGACGCGCATCGGCGTGACGGGCGACAGTGCGGGCGGACATCTCTCGGCGGCCGCGTCGCTGATGACCAACATGATCGGCGACGGCGGCTTCGGCAAGACGCCGGGCGTCTTCCAGTTCATGCCGAGCTATCTGCCGAAGGGCAAGACGGTCGCACAGGTGCGCGACGAGCTGTCGAAGGCCATCAAGGCCGCAGCGCCGAGCTACGGTGTGTTCGCCGCGGCCCGGCTGAACACGTATTCGGAGGAACACGCGAACGACATGGCGTGGAAGGAAGCGATCGCGCCGCTCAGCCACATCCCGCAGGCGACCGAGCGATCGGTGCCGCAGTTCCTGCTGCGCGGCACGCGCGATCCGCTGATCACGAATGCGGACGTCACCGACTTCATCGATGCGCTCGTCAAGGCCGGCCAGCGCGCGGAGTACATCCAGGTCGGCGGCGCGAGCCACGCGTTCTTCGACTGGAAACCGGACGAGGCCACGAAGGCGACGTTCGCGAAGTACGGCGTGTACTACGCGGCGTCGATGCGCGCGTTCTTCGAGTCGACGCTGTACTGAGCACGGCGATCGCGGCCGTCGAACGTCACCGTGGAGCCGCTGGGCGTCCGTCCGAGCTGACCTGCGCGATCGCGGTGACATCGCCGGGCCGGCCCGCCGCATCCACGTACGACAGCGTCACCATCACGCGATCGGTCCGCCGGCTGCTCGAGAGACCGAACGCTGGCTCGTCATAGCCCCATTCGTCGAACAGACGGATCGATCCGCCGGCTGGAACCGTCCATGGGCCGAACGACGGCGGGACGCGGCCGTTGATGCCCGTGTCGAGCGGCAGGAACTCGATGCGCGTGATGGTGACGTCGGACGCGCCGCTCGTTTCGGTCACCGTGAAACGAGGCCAGTAGTCCCATTCATACGGCTCCTGCCATCGCGTGAGGGCGAAGTCGGAGATCTGCAGCGAGGCGCTGGCCGGTGCCGATTCGATCGGGGCGATCGTCGTCGTGGCGATCGGGTGATAGGAGTGGCCGTCCGCACTCATGTAGGTGACGGTGACGGTCGCCTCGGTGCCCAGACTGGATCCGAGCACCTCGAAGTTGTGCGCGTCGAACTCGTACGACGTGCCGGCGGCGATCGTCCGGTTCATGCCGACGCGGTCGTTGGCGATGTCGACGCCTCGCAGTGAGAAGATCAAACCCTTCAATACGATGGCTTCACTGCCGGCGCTGATGGTCACCGCCGGCCAGTAGTGATAGACGCCTTGGATCAACTGTCCCGTCATCGAGAACGACGCGATGCCGGCTTCGCGCGGTTCGGGCGGCGTGGGTGGCGGCGGTTCCGGCGTCGCAGGCGTGGCGGGAGTTGTCGCCAGCGGTGAGGATGGCGTCGGTGCCGTCGGAACATCCGCCTTCCCGCAGGCGCAGGTGCCGAGGATCACCAGCAGCGCAATCGTCGCTCTCATCGTCGCCTCCGAACGCAACATCGACACGATAGAGCCGCGCGCGTCACTTCGGCGCTGGCGGAAGTCCGTCCGCACTCACCTGTGCCGTCGCGGTGACGTCACCGGGCCGGCCCGTCGTGTCCACGTACGACAGCGTCACCATGGCGCGATCGGTCAGCCCGCTGCTCGACAAGTAGAGCGCCGGCTCACCGTAGGACCATTCGTCGAACAAGCGGATCGATCCGCCGGCCGGAACCTTCCACGAGCCGAACGACGGCGGCACACGGCCGTTGATGCCCATGTCGAGCAGCATGAATTCGATACGCGTGATGGTGACGTCGACGGCGCCGCTTGTTTCCGTGACCGTGAAGCGCGGCCAGTAGTCCCACTCGTTCGGTCCCTGCCAGCGCGTGAGGACGAAGTTCGAAATCTGCAGCGCCGCCGGCGTTGCCGTCGATTCGATATGGTCGATCGACGTCGTTCCGGTGAGCTCGTGTGTCTGGCCATCCACGCCGATGTAGTCGATCGTCACAGTGGCGCTCGTGGCGGGACCGGATCCCAGGACTTCGAAATGGGTGTGCGCCGTGCTGAAGTCGAAGATGTGGCCGGCGTCGACCGTCCAGTCCATCGTCGCGCCGTCGCTCGTCAGCGTTGTGCCTGGCAGAGCAAAACGGATGTGCTTCAGCGTGATCGCCGTGCCGCCGGCGTTGATGATCAGTGTCGGCCAGTAATGATACGTGTCCTGAACCAGTTGTCCTGTCATCGCAAACGCCGTGATGGACGCGGGGACCACAGACGCGCCGAGCGGCGGCGGCTGGTAGACCTTGCCTGGATCGGTCGGGATATCGGCCTTTCCGCACGCGCACGTGCCGAGCATCATCAGCAGCGCAATCGTCGTCCTCATCGTCGCCTCCGAAGGCACACGAGCCAGCCTTCAGCTTGGGCGCCGCCGATGAGAGAAGTCGTGAATTCGACGGGAATTCACGGCGATTCACAGGACGAGCGCGATTCAGCGCTACGGTGACGTCACCGCGTCCTATTCCGCCGCGCGCCGGACGCGCCACGCCTGCCAGAGATGGCGGCGCTCGTGCGCGGCGAGCACGTGGAGTCCCGTTGCGAGACTGAAGCGAACGCCGCGGATGAACGGATTCGGAAACGTGACGCGTGCGAGATCGATTGCGGCGTACTGCCGCAGGAACGTGACGACGTCGTGATGGGACGCGAAGAATTGATCGCGCGCGTCGGCGAGCGGCGGTGATGCCCGCGGCCGAATCTTTCGCGGCGCGGGCATCTTGAAGCGCGGATTCACGGGCGGCTCGAGCGATCGCACGAACCATCCGCCGATCAGCCCGGGCATCGCGGGACCGCGCCTGAGGCGTCCCTCGGTGAGCGCGCGCTCAGCGGACGGGGACATCGCGTCGAGATAGACGCGATTGCCGGTCGCCAGATGATCGAGACATTCCGCAACGCTCCAGGAGCCAGGTTGCGGCTGCCACGTGCCGTGACTCTCGCTCAAGCCGTCCACGAGCGTGCGCGCGTCTTGCTCGCTGGCGATGAAGGCCTGCTCGAGCGCGGCGATGTCGTCGTCCGGCATTGCCATACGCTACCTGATTCGCAACGACGACGAGCAGACGTCGTCGCCGCGCAGCCAACGACAAGAGCACTCACCTCACCGGTCGAGCGCGAGCGAGTCCGCCTGATGCCGGTAGCCGTGGATCTCGTAGCCGACGACCGTGACGACGGGCGCGCACATGAGGATCACGAGACACACGGCCATGTCCACGCCCCACACGGCCGCGGCGAGGGCGAGCGCCACGACGGCCGCCGTCGCGGTCAGTAGCCATACGTGGAACGGATCGAATCGGCGCACGAGGTAGTAGTAGAGCGCGTAGATCAGTCCGAGAAAGATGCCGACGGGAATCGCCACGGTCAGCACCGTCGCGAGCGGACCGATGCGCGTCTCGTGCTCGATGAACGACGCCGCGACGTCGAGCCCCGCGCCGGTGGCCACGATCGCCGTGACGATGACGAGCTGACCGTAGCCCCAGACGAACGATCGATCGCGATGCGCGTGGAGCACGGACGCGGACGGCAGCAAGTAGTAGACCCACCAGAGTCCGAAGGTGAGTCCGACGCCGGCGACGCCGACGAGGGCCGCGTCCACGCTCCAGCCTTGCTGCTCGACGACGGCCGACAGCGCGGCGACCGTGCCGACGACGCCCTCGCCGAGCGCGATGATGGCGAAGAGGCCGTGTCGCTCGACGACGTGATGCGCGTGCCAGGGCGTGCCGCCGCTGTGGCGTTCCGCGAGCACTGGCGCCGAGAGCTCGACGAGTGTGAGCGCGCCGATGACGATCAGCGTCGGCGCGAGCGACAGGTGCCATCCGATCTGTGCGACCCAGCCGACCTGCGCGGCCGAGACAATGGCCGCGTACGTGAGACACGAGCGGCGGCGCACGCGATCCTGCCGCGCTGCGCGCAGCCACTGGAACACGAGCGCGACGCGCATGATCACGTAGCCGAGCACCATCACCGCGGTGTCGACGTGCTCGCCGTGCTCGAGTGACGCGAACAGCCGGGGCAGGCCGAGCGCCAGGATGAGCACGCCGATCATCTGCACCATCGTGACGAGGCGGTAGATCCAGTCGTCAGTGTCGTACGCCGACGCGAACCACGTGAAATTCGTCCACGCCCAGCAGATGCCGAACGCGGCGAGACCGAAACCGATCGCGGCGGTGAGGTAGTGGCCCTCCGCGAGCGCATGCGCGAGCTGCGACGCCGCGAGGCCGAACGCGACGACGAAGGTCAGATCGAACAGCAGCTCGAGCGGCGTGGCAACGCGATTCGCCTCGTGGCGATCGCGTCCGCGCATCTGCCGGGAATGATGGTGAAGGGTGTTGGCGCTGGGTGGTGTGCTCACGGGACCGGTCGTGCTCATCGATTCGCGATCCGCGCTTTCAGGGCAGCGCAATCGCCGTGGGCAGCTTCGTGTTGGCGCTGAACGGCCAGCGGCCCTGACCGCCGCTGCCCCAGCCCCAGAAGCTGCCGTCGTTCTTCACCGCGAAGCTGTTGTTGCCGACCGCGAAGACCGCATTTACACCGGCCAGCTTCGGCGTGACGGGCGAGAGCTGGAACGTGCCGGACACGCCGGCGCCGAGTTGGCCCCAGTCGGTGTTGCCCCAGCCCCGCAGCGTGCCGTCTTTCAGGAGCACGAGCACGTGCCGACCGCCGAAGCCGGCGCTCATCGCTACGACGTTCGCGATGCCCGGCACGCGCTGTGGCGTGCCCGTTGTGCCGACGGTCGGGTGGTTCGCGCGCTGGCCGTTGCCGAACTGTCCCTGGCCATTCGATCCCCAGACCCACACCGTGCCGTCGCGCTTCAGCACGAGCGACGCATCGCCGGTTGCAGCAACGGCCGCGACATCGGTCAGCCCAGGTACTTCGACCGGATCGTTGACCCATCCTCCCTTCGGCTCGACGCCGAGCGCATAGTTTTCGTTGCTGCCCCACGCCCACACATGGCCGTCGGACGTGAGGGCGAGCATGTGACTCCATTCGACCGAGACTTGCGTGACGTTGGTCAGCTTCGGCACGGGCGTCGGCCGAAAGCTCGGCTCGGCGTCGGGCGTGCGTCGGCGCGGCCACTGCACGACCGTGCCGTCGCGCAGGATCGCCACGGCCGTGTGTCCCGCGGCTTCGATCGCCTTGACTTGATCCACGTCGACCCTCACCGGGTGCTCGGCGCCGCGATATTCCATCGACGGCGTGCTGTTGGCCAGGCGCGACAACCGCGGATTCGGGCCGGTGCCGAGCTCGCCCTGACGGCCATCACCCCAAGCCCACACGGTGCCGTCCTCGAGCACGGCGTAGGACGTGCTGTCGCCCGCGGCCACGTCGACGGCCTTGCCCTCGAGCGCGATCGCGATCGGCCGATCGGCCCACAATCCCGTCACGCCGATCGCCGCGACCGGTCCGAGCTGACCGTAGGCCCACTGGCCCCAGGCGATCACGGTCCCGTCTGATTTCAGCGCGAGCTGATGTCGATCGCCCGCGACTTTCACCACGCGCACCGTCGACTGCACGACGACGGCCGGCCGCGCCAACAGGGTGGCTCCCGCGCACACGACGAAGACTCGCAGCATTCGCGTCATGGACCTCACCATCCGGGACTTGAGCCCGCGGCAGATTAGCACCGGGCGGCGATCGTGCGTCGCTCACAAAATTCGCTCCATGCGGCCGGCCGGCGCGCCTCGAGCGCGCCAGCCGTCATCACTCGCGCAGAGACCCGACCGCGCTCGTACAACCGCCGCGCGCAGGCGCCCGAGGAGATCCGATGCGTCTGGCCGCGTGGAACATCGCGCGGCGTCTGGAGCGCTCATCGCGGGCGTCATCCAACAGCGCGAAGGCGGAAACGGCCGAGTCCGTCGACGCTCCGTCCGCGGTGACGACGGAGCCAGCACGCGCGGTGACGAGCTAGAACGTCGAAAGCACGCGCTGGCATCGCTCACCACCGCTTGACAGCCGTCGTCATCTCTCATAGTTTGTCTATGCAAAGACGATCTATGAAAAAGGCCAAGACGAAGACCAAGAACGAGCTCCTGCCCGGCACGCTCGAGATGTTGATCCTGAAGACGCTGTCGATCGAGTCGATGCACGGCTACGGCATCGCGCAGCACATCCAGATGCTGTCGGCGGACGTGCTGACCGTCGAAGAAGGGTCGCTCTATCCGGCGCTGCAGCGAATGCTCATCAAGGGCTGGGTGCTGGCCAAGTGGAAGACGTCGGTGAACAACCGGCGCGCGCGCTTCTACACGCTCACGGCAGCGGGGAAGAAGCAGCTCGGCGTCGAGGAATCGCGGTTCTCCGAAATCTCCGGCGCGATCATGCGCGTCATGAAGACGACGTAGCGGCCTGACTCGCAGGAGGGTGCCGTGGGTTCTCTGTTTCGACGTGTGCTGTTCCTCTTCCGGCGCAGGCAGCTCGATCGGGATCTGCAGGACGAGCTGCGCTTTCACGAGGACATGAAGGCCCGCGCGCTCGCCGACGCGGACGGTCTGAGCCGCGACGAAGCGCGGGCGGCCGCACGGCGGCGGATTGGGCCGCCGCTGCAGCTGCGCGAACGGTCGCGCGAGCCCTGGATCTTCCCGGCGATCGAAACCTTCGCGCAGGACATTCGTCACGCGCTGCGATTGATGCGGCGCGATCCGGTGTTCACCGCCACCGCGCTCGCCACGCTTGCGCTCGGGATCGGGCTCAACACCGCGATCTTCTCCGTCGCCTACGGCGTGCTCTGGCGTCCGCTGCCGTATGCGCATCCGGATCGTCTCGTCATGATCTCGTCGGCGCAGCAGACCGCGAAGGGGGTCAAGGTGTTCGGCACCTGGGCGCCCATGTCGTACGACGGGCTGCGCACGCGCGTCACCACGTTCGAGAGCCTCGCGGCCTATAACCCGATCGACGTGGAGCTCACCGGACGCGGCGAGCCGCTGCAGATCCCGGCGATGCAAGTCAGCCCGAATTTCTTCGCCACGCTCGGCGTCAGTCCTGCACGCGGCCGCGCGTTCCTCACCGGGGCCGCCGCGCAGGGCGATGACGGCAGCGCGATCATCAGCGATCGCTTGTGGCGTTCATCGTTCAAGGCCGATCCGGCGATTGTCGGACAGGCCATCACCATCGACGACGTCCCGCACATCGTCGTTGGCGTGCTTCCGCAGGACTTCAGATTCAGGCCGGCGATTCGGAACGGCGCATTGCCGGAGGTGGATCTCTTTCTGTCCGATCGCTGGCCCGGCGACACTGGCAAAAGTGCGTTTCTCGTCCTGATGGGCCGTCTGGCGCCGGGCGCGACGCCGGAGCGCGCGGAAGCGGAGCTGACGGCACTGCTGAACGGATCGCCGATCGTCCCCGCCGGCGCGCTCGCGCAGGCTGGCGCGTTCGAAGCCAACGCGCGCACGATCGCACGCACGTCCGGCTTGCAGGAGTCCGGCACCGCGTCGGTGCGCACGCTGCTGCTGGTTCTCGTCGGCGCCGTGTCGTTCGTGCTCCTGATCGCCTGCGTCAACGTCGCGAACCTGCAGATGGCGCGTCTCACCGCGCGCCGCGGCGAGCTGTCCATCCGCATGGCGCTTGGCGCGGGACGAGGACGGATCGTGCGCCAGCTGCTGACGGAAGCGATCGTGTTGTCGCTCGTGGGCGCGACGCTCGGCGCGTGGCTCGCGCGGATCGCGATCGACGTCACGCTGCCGCTCGTGCCGCCAGCCGTGCTCCCGCGCGTCGGCGGCATCGTGATCGACGCGCGCGTGATGGCGTTCTGCCTCGGCCTGTCGCTCCTCTCCACGCTCTTGATCGGCCTCATGCCGGCGCTGCGCGTCAGCGGAGTCGCATTCGGCGAAGCCCGCGCGCTGCACGCCGGCGAGACGCGCGCGACCGGCGATCGGCAGGGCGAGCGGCTGCGAACGCTGCTGGTCGCCGCGCAGATCGCGATGACGCTCGTGCTCCTGATCGGCGCGGGCCTGCTGATCCACAGTTTCGTGCGCCTCACGTCGGTGTCGCCCGGCTTCGAATCGAGCGGGAGCGACGGCGTCTTGCAGGTCGTCAGAGTGACGCTGCCCGAGCGCCTCGCTCAGACACCCGAGCGCATGCAGACGTTCGCGCGAGGCGTGCTCGATCGTGTCCGCCATCTGCCCGGCGTGACGTCCGCGAGCGTGATCAACTCGGCGCCGTTCGGCATGATGTTCATCCAAGGCGCGTACGAGGTCGAAGGACAGCCGCCGACCACGCTGGCGGCTGGCATGCCGAAGATCGAGTCGGGCTATTTCAAGACCATGGGGATTCCGCTGCTGGCTGGACGCGAGTTCAGCGCGCGCGACACGGCGGACGCGCCGAAAGTCGCGATCGTCAGCGAGCGCGTCGCGCGCGAATACTTTCCCGGTGATCCGCGTGCGGCGCTCGGCCGGCGCCTGCGCTTGGGGATCATGCACGCTGACGGTGAGTGGCTGACGGTCGTCGGCGTGGTCGCGGACATCCATCAGCAGGGGCTCGATCGGGGCGTGAAGCCGATGATCTACGCGCCATTCCAGCAGGAGCGCGACGCGCCGTTCCTGCTGCGGTTCGTGTCGTTCGTCGCGCGCACGTCCACGCCCGCCAGCGTGGTCGACGGCATCCGCACGGAGATTCGCGAGGCTGCGCCCGATCTGCCGATCGCCGGCGTCGTGACGATGGATGAAGCGGTGGCCGCGTCGGTGGCGGCGCCGCGCTTCCGGACGGTGCTGCTGGGACTGTTCGCGATCGCCGCCATGCTCATCGCGACGTGCGGCCTCTACGGATTGATGGCCTACGCGGTGACGCAGCGCCGCCGCGAGATCGGCGTGCGCATGGCGCTCGGCGCCACGCGCCGCGACGTGCTCCGTCTCGTCCTCACCCGCGCGCTCCGCATCGTCGCCGCCGGCGTGATCGTCGGCCTCGCCGGAGCCCTCATCGTCACGCGCGTGCTGCAGTCGTTCCTCTTCGGCGTGACGCCGACCGATCCCATCGCGTTCACGATCGTCACGCTGCTGCTGTTGGCGGTGGGACTGATGGCGGCGTGGCTGCCCGCGCGCCGTGCGACACGCATCGACCCGTCCGCCGCGCTGCGCGCGGAATAGCGCCAGCGGTTCGCGTCGTGCACAGCCCACCGTGCGGGGCGGCGTCGACGAGTGTTGTGGATAATTACTCTTTGTGCATAATTGCTACGGGAGTAATTGCCATGAGCCCGCTCGATTACCACGTGCTGCTCGCTCTCTCGAGCGGGGCGCTCTACGGATACGCGATCAAAGAGGCCGTGGCGGCCGATTCCGGAGGAACCCAGACGCCCCGCGCCGGCACGCTCTACCGCGTCATCGCGCGTCTCATCACGCTCGGGTGGGTCAGGGAGACGCGACCTGAAGGTGCGATCGATCCGCATCCGGGCCTGGCCCGGCGCTACTACGGCCTCACGCCCGCCGGGCGCACGGCGTTGATCGCCGAGGCCAAGCGGCTCAAGAGCACCGCGGCACTCGCGCAACGCCGACTCGGAACCGCGAGGTAGGCGGCATGTCCCGAATCATCCGGCTCGCGGTCGCTCTGTTCCCGCCGGCATTCCGGCGTGAGTTCGGATCGTCCATGCGCGCCATGGCCGGCGAGGAAATCGATCGGGCGCGGTCGCGCGGGCGCCTCGCGGCCTGGCGGTGCACGCTCTACACGGTGATGAACCTTGCCGGCGCCGCGTGCGCCGAGTGGGTCCGCCCGACATGGAACGTGGATCCGTCGGATCTGTCGAACAAGACGAAAGGTCATCGCATGCGGACGTTCGAGCACTGGCTCAGGGATTTGAGATTCGCCGCCCGCTCGCTGGCGCGGACTCCGGGATTCGCCGCCGTCACGGCCGTCACGCTTGCACTGGCCATCGGCGCAAACGCCGCGATCTTCGCCGTCGCGGACGCTGTGCTCCTCAGACCCTTGCCGTTCGCCAACGCCGACCGGCTGATGTTCGTCGCGGCC
Organism: Vicinamibacterales bacterium; assembly: GCA_035547155.1. Taxonomy (GTDB): domain Bacteria; phylum Acidobacteriota; class Vicinamibacteria; order Vicinamibacterales; family SCN-69-37; genus CAZNMF01. Next base: position 50,053 of record DASZVJ010000034.1, on the reverse strand, counting down.
ACGGCGCCGGGCTCGGAGATTCCCGGCGAGTTCGGACTGTTCGACGAGAGCTTTCCGCAAGTGCGCGAGCGCTCGCACCTCGTCGAGGACTTCGCGCTCTATTCCGCCGGGACGGGCACGCTGCGCATCGGCGACCGCGTCGAACGGCCGCGGCTCGCCGATGTAACGTACAACCTGTTCGCCACGCTCGGGGCGCGACCCGTGCTTGGACGTCTGCCGGGACCCGACGATCACGGACGCGTCGCGCTGCTGTCGTATCAGATCTGGCGGGACTGGCTCGGTCGCGATCCGAACGTCATCGGCAAGACCTTCATCGTCGATGGCGAGCCGCGCGCCATCATCGGCGTGATGGGACCGGAGTTCGGCTTTCCGAGCGACAACATCGCGGCGTGGACGCCCTTCGACGTCCGCCCCTCGGCTGACCGTCTCGGTCAGCCCGGCGGCGGAGCGATCGCCCGCGTGCACCCCGGCGCAAGTCCAGACGACGTCGCGCGGGAACTGACCGGCCTGCTGCGTCAGCTCCCCGATCGCTACGGGAACAACGCCGCCTACGCGCGCCTGCTTCCGCGTCTGCAGGTAGTGGCGCGCCCGCTGCGCACCGAGATGCTGGGATCGGTCACGCGGCCGCTGGCGGTACTGTTTGCCGCGGCGCTCATCGTGCTCGTCATCGCCTGCGCGAACGTCACCAATCTATTCGGAGTCCGCGCCGAGAACCGGAGGCACGAAGTGGCCATCCGGCAGGCGATCGGCGCGCAGCGCAGTCAAATCATCCGCTCGCAGATGACCGAGGTGATCGTCGTCGCGTTCGCCGCGGCGGTGCTGGCCGTCGTGTGCGCGCGCGTCGCGCTGCCCGTGTTCGTGGCCCTGGCCCCCGTCAACGTCCCTCGCCTGGCCGCTGCGGCGATCGGCTTCACGACGATCGCCTTTACGTTCGTGCTCGCACTGGGCAGCGGTCTGGTCTGCGGCGTGGTGCCCGCCCTGCGATCGTCGAGCGTGCGCGCGCTCGACATGCGCGCGTCGACGCGCAGCGTCACCGGACGTCGTCGCTGGGAACGTGACGCGCTGCTGGCGGGCCAGACGGCTCTGGCGCTGGTGCTCCTCGTCGGCGCGGGTCTTCTTCTGCGCAGCTACGCGAGGCTCAGCCATGTCTCCCCCGGCTACAGCACGAAGGACCTGTTCACGTTCCAGTTCGCGCCCAAGCAGCCGCGTCTGACCGACGGCCCGTCGTGGGCGCAGTTTCACCTGGATTTCATGGATCGTCTGCGGGCGTTACCCGGCGTCCAATCCGTCGGCATCGTCGACAACATGCCGCTCGACGAAGGCACGGAGTCGGCGCGATTCATGGTCGATGGCGCGCCCGAGGACGGCGCCGTGCGGTTGGCGTTCACCATCGCTGGACCTGACTACTACGAGACGATGGGCATCAAGGTGCTCGCGGGCCGTGGCTTCACCCGCGACGATGCGCTCGGCATGCGCGGCAACGTCATCATCAGCCGGAGCGCCGCAAAGCTGCTGTGGCCGAATGCCGATCCCATCGGACGCCGGCTGACGAGCGATCGCGCGCCGACATGGGAGACCGTCGTTGGCGTCGTCGACGACGTGATCCAGGAGAACTGGCGCCGGCCGGCGCAGCCGCTCGTCTACTATCCGCTGACCGGCCACGATCCGCGAGAGTGGATGGTGACGTCGCCCGGGTACGTGATCAGAACCACGCGCGCCGAGAGCATCGGCGCCGACGTGCAGGCGCTCGTACGGCAGGTCGCGCCTGAAGCGCCCGTCTACCGCGCTTACACGATGCAGTTTCTCGCGGAGCGGCAGATGCGCGACTTGTCGTTCACGATGCTCACGCTTGGACTCGTTTCAGGGCTCGCCATCGTGCTGGCCGCGGTTGGTCTCTACGGTGCCCTTTCCTACATCGTCGCGCAGCGCACGCGCGAGATCGGCGTGCGGCTGGCGCTCGGCGCCCAGCCGCGAACCGTGCGGCGGATGGTCGTGCGCCAGGGCGCACAGATCGTCGGCGCGGGCGTGCTGGCGGGCACGATCGTGGCGCTCGGCGCCGCGCCGGCGTTAGGACGCCTGTTGTTCGGCGTGGCGCCGATCGATCTCCTGACATTCGTCGCCGCCGTGGCGTGGATGATCGTCGTCGGCCTTTTCGCGAGCTATCTGCCCGCCAGGCGGGCATCGAACGTCGACCCGATCGTGTCGCTCAGGAGCGAATAGGCGCACCAATCAACGAGGCGATTGCGCGCCGTCCCCGATCGGCCGGAGCCGACGGAGCTCGCACGCGCGGACCGAACGTCAGGAGGATCGCCGCTGTACCGCGTCGAGGCTCGTGACCGGATTCGTGTTGAACGCGATCGCGGCCTGCGGCGCGTGACGACGAATGAGGTCGATGACGTCCTCGAAGAGTGCGACGACCTCGTCCGGCTTTCGGATTCCGCCGCCGATGACGACGACGCCGTAGGGCTTGGCTTGCAGCGCGTTGGCGATGGTCGCACGCGCCTGGTCGTCGATCGCGACAAGGCACGTGTCCACGTCGATGCCCGCTTCGTCGAACCGCTTCTGTCCGATCGCGATCGCCAGCTCGACCGGTGCGGGATCAAAGCCAGGGATCGTATGCGGGTCGAGTCCAATCAGTAGTACAGGCGCCATCGGACCATTGTCGCACGCACCATCAGGTCCGACGGCAACGCCCGCGCCTCACTTCTCGTCCAACGCCGCATGAGGACGATGTGCCTGTGTGTGGTCGCTGGCGCGCTGTCGATATCCGTTTCCGCGGCGAGACAATCCCCGGCGGATCGCATCGATCGGCTGATGCGCCAGTCCCACGCGCGCGGCATCTTCAACGGCAACGTGCTCGTCGCGCGCAAGGGGACGATCGTCTACGAGCAGGCGATCGGCTACGCGGATGCCGCGCTGCAGACACCGCTGACGCTGCAGCACCGATTCAACATCGGATCGATTACCAAGGAGTTCAGCGCCGTCTCGATCATGATGCTGGCTGAGCAGGGCCGGCTCGCGATCGACGACGCGGTGTCCAAGTACTTGCCCGAGTTGCCGCCATGGGCGGCGCGTGTGTCGATCCGGCAGCTGCTGGATTACACGTCGGGCATTCCCGAGATCAACTGGAACACGATCAAGAACGATCGCGACGTCTACGCGGACCTGCTGAAAATCACGACGCTCGAATCCGATCCCGGCACGACGTTCAGCTACACGAACAACAATGTCTCGCTGCGGCAGTTCATCGTCGAGCGGCTCACGGGTGCGCCGTTCAATACCTTCGTCGAACGCCGCATCTTTCCGCCGTGCGGCATGACCTCGTCGACGCTGAACCCCGCCTCAGACGCGCCGTTCATCGCCAAGTCGTTCAACAACGGGTTCGGGCAGGATCCAACCGACGTGCCGATCACGGGCGTCGTCTATGTGACCGCGCGCGATTTGTACAACTGGACGCAGTGCCTCCACGCGGGCACCATCATCAGCCAGCGATCCATTGCAACCCTCGGTCACAGCTTCAACCCGCGCAACGGCGGTCTGGGCGAGACGGTGTGGAATGGCGACACGCTGACGTTCCGCGAGCACGACGGCCAGTCACGCAACTTCGAGGCGCTGATGACGATCGACCTGGAGAAGGGCGTGACCGTCATCCTCGTGGACAATAACAAGAACTTGAAGCTGGGCGTCATTTCGAAAGCGATTCGCGCGATCCTGCGGGACGAGACGTACGCGGCGCCGTGGGGATGACGGACCGCTGCGACTCATGCGCTCAATAGAGCATGATGCGCTCGACCGCGATCCAGTCCGCGCCGCGTTGTTGAAACACGAACAGATCCTGGCCCGACGCGCGATCCTCTTTGCCGTTCTGGATCCACGTCATCGACCAGTCGAAACGCGCGATCGCCGTGCCGCCCCATCGATCGATGGCGTGCCCTGACTCGACGTACTCCGTGATGTCCGACTTCGCCATGAAGTCCGCGTAGCTCGTGACGAGCGCGTCGCGCCCGCGAGCGAGCTCGACCAGGCCGGGCCCGCGCATGACGACGTGCTCGTCGAGACACGCGGCCAGATCTGCGAAGCGCCGCTCGCGCCACGCGGCGTTCAGCGCATCGATCGCTCGACGGACGTCGTCAATTCCATCGCTCATGGGCGAGGCCGGATTCTACATCGGGATCGCGCCGCTCAGGCAGACCGCTTCGCGAAGTCGATGACGATTTCTCCCGGCACGCGCTGGATGTACTCGATGGCGACGGCATTACCGTAGCGGGTCTCGATCTGCGCGAGGAGCGGGAGCGGATCGTGGTCGTTGCAGAATCGCATCGTTTCGCCCGGCACGAGCGCGTCGAGGGCGCCGAAAACGGCGGCGTGCCGGAAGCGCCTGGCGATGCCGCGCGCGTCGAACGGGTAGAGCTGGTCAGGCTGGACGTGCAGGTGCGTCGTCATGTCGACGAGCATCGCGCATGTGTCGGCCGCGGACGTTGCGGAAACGCAATGACCAACGGCCGTCCGCGCGATTTGCGCCAGCGCAACGTCGGGGACGCGCGCGCCCGACAGAATGAACGCTGGATGAGCGCCTCATGTTGATGCAGTGGTCAGTGGCGATCGTCGCCGTCGTCTTTGGTGTGGCGGTGCTGTTCGTCACGCTGTCTCGGGCCAGCCGTCGCGCCGCGCGGGTCGACGCCGAACGCAAGCATGAAGAGGCCGACGAAGGATGGGTGATCCGCGAAGTGGAAGTGAAGGACGCACCGGTGACGATCTCGTCCCGCTACGCCGTCGATCACGATGACATCGATCGACTGCTCGAGGAGTTCCGTGCGTCGAAGACGGGCGATCGGCCGGCCGTGCTCGCCATGTACCGCGCGTTCAAGACGCGGCTGGAGCGTCACATCGGGTGGGAGGACGACATCCTGTTTCCGCTGTTCGAGCGGCTCACGGGGCTCACGGACAACGGACCGACCGTCGTGATGCGCACCGAGCATCGTCAAATCAGAGCCTTGCTCGATTCGATCGACGCGGCGCTCCAGGAAAACGAGACGAGCGTCGACGCGGACGAGTCCACGCTGCTCGAGGTGCTCGCCGCGCACAACGTCAAAGAGGAGCACATCCTCTATCCGATGATCGACAAGCAGATCTCGGTCGCCGACAGGAAGGCCGTCTTCGCTCGGATGCGCGCGGAAACCGGCGAGCGCGGCTGACAGGAAGATGGTCTAGACTGCAAGCTCCGCCCAATGACAACGCCGCGATGGACCGTGTGTGTCGCGAGCGCCTCGATCGTGCTGAGCGCGACGCTTCTGGCGCAGCGGCCCGGTCGCATGATGGCCGACGCGTTGTTCGACGCCTATCGAGCGCAGGGGCCTCGTGTGATGTCGGACGCGCTGAGCTCGATGACCACGGGGCAGCGGTTCGAGCAGTTTCGCGCCGACTTCGAATCACGCGTGCTGCCCGAATGGCAGCGCGGCCCGCGTACGCGACTGCAGGCGGCGTTCATGCTCGAGATCGCCGTGGCGACGGATGGGAGACGTCACAGCTATCAGGGCTGGGAGAGCTTCCTCACGCTCGGCTCCACGTTCTTGTCGAATCGACCGGAACCACCGGGCGCGAATCCAGATGCCGACGCCTTCGAAGTGCTCTGGCATCAAACCACGGTGGCATTTCTCGACACGCTTCAGGATCCGTTCGTGAGAGAGCGCGCGGGCGTGAAGCCGATGGCCGCGCGCATCGCAGCAGTCCCGGCGCCGGTTGGTGAGGCGCAAGTGTTGGTCGTGCCGTGGGTGGAGATCGCGCGCGGATTCTCGCTCGAGCTCATCACCATCGATCGCCCCGAAGGGCTCGACGTCCTCGGCCCCGATGCGTTGAAACACTATCGGCAGGCAGCCGCCGCCGGTGCGGGCGAGATACGTGCGGAGGCCACGCTGCGCGCAGCGCGGCTGCTCATGCGCATGAAACGCTCCGGAGAGGCGATGGCGGTGCTCACGGATTTCGACGATGCGTGGACGAGCGATGTCACGTATCGCTATTGGCAGCATTTGCTGCGCGGGCAGGCGCTCGAGGCACTCGATCGGCCGGACGACGCTGTCGCGACGTATCAGGACGCGCTGCGGATCGTGCCATCGGCCGAGTCCGCGCGAATCGCCATCATGGCGCTTCAGATGAAACGCCAGCGCTCGGCGGACGTCGCCGAGCAGCTCGCCGCGATCAAGGCGGCGCCAGATCCCGTCGTCGATCCGTGGCGGTCGTATCGCGATGGCGACGCGCGGTTCTTTCAGGCGCGGATCGATACGCTCAGAGAAATGAGCCGCCGATGAGCGCGCGCGTTGCGACCATCCTGCTCATGTTCGCGCTCGGCGTCGCGACATTCGCGGCCGGTCCCGTCCAATTCCGAGGCGGCGTCCATGCCGTCGAGCTCAACGTGAGCGTGATCGCCGGAAAGACGCCGGTGCTCGATCTCGGGCCCGCCGATTTCGAGGTCCGCGACAACCGGATCGAGCAGCAGATCGTGAGCGTCTCGCGCGACGTGCAGCCGATCGATCTGACCGTCGCCGTCGACATGAGTGAGATGCAGAGTCGAGTCCTGATCGCGCAGATCGAGCGCACGATCGGCCGGATTCGCGATCATCTGAAGCCCACCGATCGCGTGTCGGTCCTGACGTTTGCCGATCGCATCAGGACGCTCGCGGCGCTGGTGACGCCAGACGCGGCGGGCGTCAAGCTGGGGCAGCCATCGAACTGGGGCACGCACACGCCGTTGAACGACGTGCTCGGCGTCATGCTCGCCGCGCCCGTGCCGCCGGATCGTCGTCATCTCGCGGTCGTGTTCGCCGACGGCGGAGACACGGGCAGCGTGCTGAGCGAGGCTGACGTGCTCGATCTGGCGGGCCGGTCGCGTGCCGTCGTGTTCGCCGTGACGCGCACCGCGTCGAGCGGTTGGGAGATGGCTTCGTTCCCGCGAGCGTTCGTCGAACATCCCGAGCGGCGCCCCACCGCGTTCTTCGAACGGCTCACCACACTCACCGGCAGCCGGGTCAGCACCGCCGCGGCGATCGAAATCGTGCAGCCGTCGCCGGGCACGCTCACCGGTCACGCGAACGCGAATCTGATCGACAACGCGTTCACCAGTGCGATCGAGGACTTCCGAGCCGGCTACACCGTGCGATACGTCCTCGGCGGCGAAACCGCCGGGTGGCACGACGTCGCGGTAACTGTGCGAGGACACGACGAGTACCGCGTACGCACGCGGACGGGATACCGGATCGACTAGTCCCGATGAGCGCTTTGACATACGTAGCCGCCGGCCTTCAGGCCGGCGGACCGCGCGGCGGCCTGAAGCCCGTCGCCTACGTTCGGAAAGGCGTGCGTCAAGGCAGATCTTCCGCGATCCGTACGAGACGATGAGGCTCCCGGATCACGACGCGGCGACGCGCGGCGGCGATGAGGCCCGCCTCCTCCCAGCGATGCAGTGTCCGGCTCACGGTGAACAGCGTGGTGCCCGTCATCTGCGCCAAATCCTGACGCGAGAGCGGGAAGCCAATCTCGACGCCGGCCTCCACACGCCGCCCGCTCTGATCGAGAAGCCGCAGGATCGCGCGAGCGATGCGCCGTTCGACGCGCTCGGTCATCAGCTCGCGATGCTGACGCTGCAGGTCGTGGAAGCGATCGGCGATCATCCGCGCCGCGTTGATCGCCACGATCGGAAATCGCTGCATGAGCGCCGCAATACGAGTGCCGTCCCACGCGTGGGCGTCGGACGGCTCGACCGCACGCGCGGTAACGGGATAGGTCCCGTTATCGACGAGCGCGGCGACGCCGCCGAAGGGCTCGCCAGGCCCGATGACGCGAAGGATGACTTCGTGGCCTTCTGCTGACACCTGCGTGAATTTCACGCGGCCACGCGCCAGCACATAGAACGCGCGCGCCGGCTCGCCTTCGCGAAAGAACGCGCGCCCCGCGGCCGCACGGGCGAGACGCGCGTCGGCAGCGACCGCCTCGAGCGCGCGATCGTCCAGTCCCTCGAACAGCGGCACGGAGCCCAGCGGCCGCGCGTGTGGTGGCACGCGAACATCTTAAGGCGAGCTCAGAAAGTTCGAAGTTCGAAGTTCAAAGTTGACGAATACGCGCCCGCGGGCGGCATCGAAGTTACGCAGGAGGCGCGGGCTTGATGTCTCGTAGCATCACCAGCAGCATCCGCGCCGCCTCGATCGCTTCGACCGCGTGCGGCACGTTCGCGGGCATCCGGACGATGGTGCCCGGTGTCGCGCGGACCTGCCGTCCGCCGATCGTCAGCGCGAGGACGCCCTCGACGACGATGACGAGCGCGTCGAAGGGCGACGTGTGCTCGCTGAGCTCCTGTCCGGCGTCGAACGCGAACAGCGTCAGATTGCCGCCGTCCGTCTTCGCCAGCACGCGGCTGGCGATGCCCTGTTCGGTCGACGTAATCAGCCCGTGCAGCGGCAGGACTTCGGCGGGCGGGAGCGATGACGGCTTCGAGGACATCGGTCGTGTCTCCTCAGGCGCGCGCGATCACGCCAATCGCGCACAGGTGCTCACGATACCGGCGAAAGACGCCGCGCACGGATCGCAAACGTCGCGGTGCGCCCGGCGTGCGCAGAGCGTTGAAGACGAAACGCACCGCACCGGCCACGCCTTCATCGCGAATCAGACGCGCAGGCTCGAGCAGATGCATCGGCGCGGTCGTCATCTGTTCGATCGTGAATCCCGCCTGCTCGATCCACTGTTTCCATTCGCGCACGGTTCCGATGCGGACGCCGACGTGAATGACGGACGACAGGTCGGATTGAATGCGCGCGAACAGCGCGGGATCGATCGCGTCCGGCATGAGCGCCAGCTCGTGGATCACGTAGCGGCCGCCCGGCTTCAGCAGACGATGGGCCTCGCGGATGATGGCCTGCTTCGTCGTCGCGGTCTGCATGCTGAGCATCGCTTCGCCGACGAGCAGCGTGGCGGCCTGGTCCGGAAGCGGTACGGACGCCGCATCCGCGTGCAGGACGTGCGCGTCGCGCCAGCCCGCATCCGTCAGCGCACGTTCGGCGAATTGTGCCGCGCGCGTGTCGCGCTCGACGCCGACGTAGCTCTTCGGCTGCCGCGACAGGATTAGCGCGGCCGTTCGTCCCAGGCCGGGCGCGAGCTCGATCACCTCGTCGCGCGGCGTCACGGACGCATGTTCGAGGAGCCATCGCGTCGTCTCGATGCCGCCTGGCCGCAGCACGCGCTTGCCGAGCCGCGCCATCAGCCAATGCGCCGGCATTTTTTCGACGTCGAGATGGGCGCCGAGTGGAATCGCTTCGTCGTGCGCGATGGTCGATGTGCGTTCAGACGCCGTCACGATGCGCCTCCCGGCCCTCGACCTCGAAACCGGAAGACGTCCGGCGATCCGAGGGCCACGCGATCCAGTCTCGCGCGGCCGTCCGAGCACGTCTTTGATCTGGCGCAAGTTGACTTCCACCGCACCGGTCGCGCACACTCTTCCATCGTAAGTCGATAGGAGAACGTCATGGCCCGTTCGGTTCCGCCGGATCTGCTGCCCGGCACGCTCGACCTGTTGATCCTGCGTCTGCTCGCGCGCGAGACGATGCACGGCTACGGCATCGCGCAGCGGCTGAAGGTGCTCTCGCAGGACGTGCTGCAGGTCGGCGAAAGCTCGCTGTATCCCGCGCTGCAGCGGCTGCTGCTCAACGGCTACGTCGACGCCGAGTGGGGACCATCCGAGAACAATCGCCGCGCGCGCTACTACACCCTGACGAAAGCGGGACGCAAGCATCTCTCCGACGAGCGCGCCGAGTTCAACGAGCTGGTGTCCGCGATTCAGCGCGTGATGGAAATCGCCTGAGACGTGCGCGTGCGGCGGATCAGCTCGCCGCCGACACCTTCATCAAAATCAGCCCCGCCACGATGAGCGCAGCGGCGAGGCCGCGCGTCATCGTCAACGGCTCTCCGAGCACGAAGACGCCGACGAGGAACGCGCCGACGGCGCCGATGCCGGTCCACGTCGTGTACGCGGTGCCGAGCGGCAGCGTCTTCATCGAGATCGACAAGAGACCGAAGCTGGCGAGCATCGCGATGATCGTGACGAGCGACGCGGCCGGCTTCGTGAAACCGGCCGAGCGCTTCATCGCGAACGCCCAGACGACTTCGAGCACACCGGCCGCAACCAAGAGCATCCAGGCCATCCGGCCCCTCCTGACTTCGAAAAAGGATTGGGCCGTCAGCGTGGCGCGTGCGCCAGCTCCGCGTGGACCTCGCGTCCCAGTCGCGCCGCGATCTCGACCGTCGCGTCCACGTCGGCGCGCGTCGTCCGGAAATTGACGATGCAGGCTCGGAGCACGTAGCGGCCGCGAATGACGGCGTTCGAGACGAACGTGTCCCCGCCACGCTGCACGCGATCGAGCACGGTGCGGTTGAGCGCATCGAGATGGCGCTCGACCGTCTCGTCTCCGATCCGCGATCGCAGGTCGCGAGGCACGCAGCGGAACGTCGTGATGCTCAGCCCTTGTGTGACGAGCTCGAGATCGTCATGGCGGCGCACGGCGTCGGCCATCGCGCGAGACAGCGCGATGTCATCCGCGATCATGGTGCGATAGCCCGCGGCACCGGCGTGTTGCAGCGCGAGCCATACCTTGAGCGCGCGAAAGCCGCGCGAGTTCTGCGGGCCGTAATCGACGTAGTTCGTCGCGTGCTCGTCGAAGTGGTAGTACGGCGGATGATAGGCGAACGCCTCGCGCAGACGCTCGGGATCACGCACGAGCGTGCATCCCGCCTCGAGCGGCGCATAGAGCCACTTGTGTGGATCGACCGCGACCGAATCGGCCAACGCCAGCGCGTGGAGATCAGCGGGCGCGTCGGGCAGCGCCGCCGCGAAGCCGCCGTACGCGCCGTCGACGTGGAACCAGATGCCGTGTGCCTTGCACACGGCGGCGAGGTCGTGCAGCGGATCGACGGCGCCCGTGCTCACCGATCCCGCCGTCCCGACCACCAGACACGGCACGTCGCCCGCCGCCGTGTCCGTCTCGATCTGCTTGAGGAGGGCGGCGACGTCCATGCGGAGATCCGCGTCCGTCGGAATCCATCGAATCGCGTCGGTACCGAGGCCGCCGATATCTGCCGCCTTCTGAATCCACGTGTGCGTCTCGGCCGATCCATAGACGCGCAGACGTTGTCCGGCCGCGCCAACGACGCCGCGTTCGCGCACGTTCCACTTGGCGTTCGCGGCGCGCGCGGCGAGAAAACAGACGATGTTCGCCATGTTGCCGCCGCTGACGAGCAGACCGCCGCACGTGGCCGGATAGCCGATGAGCTCGGCGATCCAGCGCACGGTCTGCGCTTCGATCTCCGTCGCAGCCGGCGCCAGCGTCCACGAGCCGGCGTTCGCGTTGATCGCCGACGCGAGGAAATCGCCGAGCACGCCGATGGGCGCGGGCCCCGCCGTGATGTAGCCGAAGAAGCGCGGATGCGCGTTGAACAGCGAATGTGCGAACAGCCGCTGCGCAGTGCGCTCGAGCAGCGCGCCGGGATCGGTGCCCGACTCGGGAAGCGGGCCAGAGAGATCGAGCGCCTGGCGCACAGCCGATGGGGACTCGTCGTGCGTGACTGGTCCGCGCGCGATCGCCTCGAGCGACGCCGCGAGCTGATCGACGAGGCGATGGCCGAGCGTGCGAAACGTCGCCGCATCCATCGCGAGCGGCGCGTGTCGAGTCGATTCGTTCGTCATCGTCCGACTCCTTCGAACAGATCGGTTTCGCGCGTGCGTCCGCCGTTGACCAGGCTGAGCGCGCGATAGAACGACTGCTGGCCCCACAGCATTTTGTGCTGGTCGGGCGGCAGATCGCGCAGGCGCACGTACGACGCGACCTGCGAGTCGTGGCACGACACGGCGCGCCAGACCGTCGGCCACATGTCGCTCGTGTCGATCGCGGTCGTGATCGCCCAGTCCGGCCACGGCGTCGCGCGCCGCTCGACCTCGTCGACCGTCACCGAGAGCGTACGGATCGCCGTTTCGTACGCCTGAAACGTCGATGCGGGCCAGGCGATGTAGTAGAGCTTCGACACGGCGTGCGGCGCCGCGTCGTCGTCGCCGGCGGCGGATGTCGCGTTGGCGGCCGAGACAACGGCCGCGGTCGCGAGCTGCGAGATCGCAATGTGATCTGGATGTCCGTACGCACCGTCCGGTCCGAAGGTGACGAGGACGTCGGGACGGCGTCGTCTGATGTGCGCGGCGATGCGGCCGATCGCCTCGCGCGGATCGGCGCGATCGAGATGCTGATCGGGATAGCCGAGCACCGAGACGTCGTGGATGCCGAGCGCGTTCGCGGCGGCGCGCAGCTCGGCCTCACGGATCTCGCCGAGCGCCGCTGGACCCGGATGCGCGGCGTCTCCGCGAGGCTGGCCGCGGTAGCGGCCCGCGTCACCGCGCGTCGCGGTCACCAGCGACACCTCGACGCCTTCCGCCGCGTACTTCGCGAGCGTGCCGCCAAACCCGAGCGACTCATCGTCCGGGTGGGCCAGCACGGCCATCAATCGTCGTTGCCCGCTCATCACGCACTCCTATGCCTGGCGCATTGTCGCCGAACGGCGGCGACGCGCACATCCAGGCTAGGAGATGGCGGCCGTTGGGCCCATGCGCAAGCGTCCGAAGCGCTTGACCGGCTGTCCGGATCTGCCGGAACGACGTGCGGAACGAGCGCGAAGCCCCGCGACGTCGTCGTAGCACGTCCGCTCGATTGGTCGCCCGTCTGAACGTCGCGTATCTATCGTCCCCGAGGTGGAAAGCCACACGATCGCATGGCATTTATATGTGTTGAATGTAACACCTATAGCTGTTAGGATGTCGCGCCACTTCGGCACTAGATATCTCGTCGACTACAGAACGACTACGCAGAGAATGCCTCGCGCATGCGGCGCAAGGACTGGAGATCGGGTGATGAAAGTAGCGTTCGTTGCACTAGCTGCTATTGCACTGGCGGCACCGGCTCAAGCGCAGTCGTCCCACGCGCTCACGGCCGCCGTCGCCGCCTCCGAAAGCGGATCAGCTACGCAGAGCGCTTCGCCAACGCGTCGTCACACGTTCGGCGCCGGCGGGCGCGTGGGTGGATTCACGCTCGGAGTAGGTGGAAGTCTGCGCTATTGGGGCAGCGACGCGTTTGGAGTTCAGATGGACTTCTCCCATTACGGCGTCGTCGACGTCGGGGTCACACAGTTTGCACCGTCGGTGCTCTTCGTGCTCGGTCATCCGGATTTGTCCAAACCGATGCAGATCAGGCCATATGCGGGCGGCGGAATGAACATCTTTCACCTGTCCGAAGGGGCAGGCACAGCCGGTCTCAGTGACACCGGTATCGGCGGACAGGGCTTTGTTGGCGCGGAAGCCGTCTTCGCTGGCGCACCGAACTTCGGTGTCAGCGGCGACATCGGGTACTACTCCACCGGAACGTTTCTCGGAGTTTCCGTAGGCGGATTCGCCATTTCCTTATCTGGTCACTACTACTTCAAGTAACGACAACAGGTAAGGACAAGACGAAGAGGGCTGCCGACGTTGGCGGCGCCACTGTGACGTCCGCCTTGATTCCTGCGCGGCGAGGACCGCAATGATGACTTCTGTTCGTAAGGCGATTCGAAAGATCGGCCGACATGGTGGCGGGCTCACCATCGGACTCCTGGTCTTGATGGCCAACGGATGCGGCTCCAAGTCGCCGACCTCCCCGTCAGGAGCAGGAACCATCTCCGTGGCCATCGGCTTTCAGCCTGCCACGCAAGGCGATACCTACACGGCCAGCCTCAACGGACAGACGTTCTCAGCCTATAGCGCGTTCCTTGTGCAACTCTCTCCTGGCACCTATAAGCTGACGGGCTCGTTCGTCGGCAGCGGCATCGCGATCGGGTTCGGCGGTGGCGTCACAACGGGCAAAGGGGGAGTGCGGTCCGGTTCCGTTCGGTCGCTCTCCGGATCCGAGCCGGAGACCGATCAGTGCGCCGCCTACTACTTCTATTCGCCAGCTCTCCTCGGTACCGGACCCAAGGTCAAGCAGGATTTTCAGCTGCAATTCGACGTCACCTCGGATGCTGGAAGCGCGTGCCCATGAACCCGGCGAGCGCGACCTAAACACCCACGCTCGATGTATTTCGGTGGATCGCAGGCCAGACGAATAGCAGCGATCATGCGCGAGTGGCGATGACCGGCGTTCAATCCTGCCGCAGCGCAACGAGCGGCTGGATGCGCGCAGCGCGGCGGGCGGGCAGATAGGACGCGATGGTCGCGATGGCGCCGAGCAGCGCGATGACGATCGCGTACGTCGAGACGTCGTAGGGCGTGACGCTGAAGAGCAGCGCGCCGAGCGAGCGCAGGAGCAGCAGCGATCCGGCGACGCCGATCGCGGCGCCGATGGCGACGAGTCCCAAACCGCCGGCGACGATCGATCCTTTGACGCGCGCCAATCGCGCACCGAGCGCGATGCGAATGCCGATCTCTTTCGTGCGCTCGATCACCAGGAACGACAGCAGGCCGTAGAGGCCGAGTGAGGCCAGCAGCAGGCCGATCGCGGCGACGGCGCCGGACACCATCGCGTTGAGCCATTCGCGTGCGATGCTCTCCGCGAGCGCGCCCTCGAAGGTCCGGACGCGCGTTACCGCGAGATTCGGATCGAGACGATGGATGGCGCCCACGGCGGCCGTCGCGAGCGTCTCTGGGCGCCGTGCGCGAACGAACAGCGTCAGGCTCGACTCGGTCATCTGCCGCTCGCTGTAGAAGATGGTCGGTTTGGGCGCGTCCCTCAGCGATCCTTCGCTCACGTCGCCCACGACGCCGAGCACGGGCTCGTGCGGATTCTCCGGCTGCATCCACACGGACAGCGACACGGACAACGGATCGATATCCGAAAGATATTTCCGCGCGAAGGCCTCGTTGACGACGAATCCCGGCGTGGAACTGCGGTCGTCGGCCTCGCTGAATTCCCGCCCGCGCAGGATCGGAATGCCCAGTGTGCGGAAGTATCCGGGCGTCACGACGCGGATGATGGCGGAGGGCATCTCCATGAGCGGGCGTTGCGGCGTGCCCTGACGATGGAACGCGGTGCCGCCCCTCGGATCGCCGATGACGGGAAGACTGTCCGCGGCTGCCGCGCCCTCGACACCGGGCAGCGCGCGCAGCACAGCCACCGCGTCGCGGAAGAATTCCACGCGCCGTTCCGGGGCGTAACGCGCGTCGGGCAGCGAGACCTCCATCGTGAGCAGGTCCCGCGTGCCCGCGCCGGTCGGCGTCGCATTGAGCGCGACGAGCGTCCGCACGAGCAGTCCAGCGCCGCACAACAGCACGACCGCCATCGCGACCTGGCCGACGACGAGCGCCTGACGCGCGCGCGGCGCACGAGCGACGGACGGTCCGCTCGCTTTGATCGACGCGACGAGCGATTCCCCGACAGCCAGAGCCGCAGGCGCGACTCCTACGATCACGCCCGTCGCCAGGGACAGGCCGAGCGAGTAGCACAGGACGCGCACGTCGATCGCGAGCGACGGCACGCGCAGTAACTCCGGCGGCGCAAGCGCGACCAGCGCGTGAAGGCTCTCTCGCGCGAGCGCGGCACCGAGGACGCCGCCTGCGCCGGCGAGCAGCACGCTTTCGACGAGCAGCTGCCGCACGATCGCTGCGCGTCCCGCGCCAATCGACATCCGGATCGCCAGCTCGCGACGACGGGAGGCGGCGCGGGCCACGAGGAGATTCGCGACATTCAAACAGGCAATCGCGAGCAGCACGCTGACGGTGGCGTACAGCATCAGCAGCGAGGTCTTCACCCGTCCGGTCAGCTCCTCGCGCAGCGGCACCATCAGTAGCGACGTGCTCTTGTTGAATGGATACGTTGCGGCCAGACGATCCGCGATTCCGGCCATCTCCGCGCGCGCGGCGCTCATCGGCGTCCCGGTCCGAAGCCGCGCCACCACGTTCATGAACCGGCCGGCCGTCGCGCGCCAATCCTCATGGCGATCGAGCTGGAATGCGCTCCAGAGCGCCGTGCCGCGATCGAGAAACCGGAAGCCGGCCGGCATCACGCCGACAATCCGCGCGGGACTGTCGTTCAACTCGATCGCGCGTCCCACGACCTTGGGATCGCCGCCGAACCGCTGCTGCCACAGGTCATGGCTCAGCACGACGACGCGAGGCGCGTTCGGATGGTCGTCGTCGGGCGTGATCGTGCGTCCGAGCAACGGCTGGACGCCCAGCAGCGGGAAGAACTCCGACGAGACGAGTTGTACGTCGAGACGGACGGGATCGCCGGCGTCCGTCAGTGTCCACGATGCCCCCCGCCATGCCGCGAGCTGCTGCAGGCTGTGACTGTCGCGTTGCCAGTCGAGCCAGTTGGCAGGCGACACGACGTTGCGTGTCTGCCCGAAGACGATCTGTTCCGGACCGAGTCCGAACGCCGGCGCCGTTTCATAGATCGTCACGAGCTCGTCGCCGTTCGGGTAGGGCAGTGGGCGGAGCAGCGTCTGATCGACGATCGAGAAGATGGCCGTGCTGCCGCCGATGCCGAGCGCCAGCGTCAGCACCACGGTGATCGCGAAGCCGGGCGTCCGCGTGAAGCCGCGCACCGCGTGTCTGACGTTGCGCGCCAGGTCCTCCGCCATGCGCAGCGTCCGCACGTCGTGCCCGCGCTCCTTGAGCCGCGTGACGTTGCCGAACTGGCGGCGCGCCGCGCGCTGTGCGTCGGCATCGCTCAAACCATCGCGCGCGTAGTCGCGGGTCAGCGCGTCGACGTGAAAGGCCATCTCGCGATCCATGTCGCGATCGCGCGAGCGCCATCGGAAGAGCGCGAGCAGACGACGAATGAGGCGCGGCGGTCGCAGGGCCACGTCAGGCCTCCTGCTCGAGCGCGCGCAGGACGCGCGTGACGGCGCCGGACAGCCGCAGCCAGCCGTCGAGCTCGGCCTGCGCCGTTCGCTGGCCTTTCCGCGTCAGCTTGTAGAACTTGGCCTTGCGATTGTTCTCGGTGGGCCGCCATTCCGAGTCGATCAGGCCCTGCTCTTCCATGCGATAGAGCGCGGGATACAGCGAGCCTTCCTCGACTCGCAACTCGTCGTCGGAGAGCTGGTGCAGCCGCATCGCGATGCCATAGCCATGGTTCGGCCCGGATCCGAGCACTTTCAGCACGAGGAGATCCAGCGTCCCCTGCAGCAGATCGCCCTTCCGCACCGCCATCGATCGTCCTCCTCCAGACGTGGCTTACCTAGATCGTCTGAGTGAGTGACAGTAGAGCACGGTCTTGCTTAGAGCGTCAAGGGAAGAGAGAAGGGCACCGCCTACGTATGATGGGACTTTGGATCGCACCGCATCGGTGCGCTCTCATGCACGAAGGATTGTCAAGATGACGAAGCGGCGTCTCGGGCGGACGGGAATCGAGATCTCTCCACTGGTGCTCGGCGGCAACGTGTTTCTGTGGACCGCAGACAAGACCGCATCGTTCGCCGTCCTCGATCGATTCGCCGACGCTGGCCTCGAGACGATCGACACCGCGGACGTCTACAGCTCGTGGGTGCCCGGTCACGCCGGCGGAGAGTCGGAACGGATCATCGGCGAGTGGATGGCCTCGCGCAGACGCCGCGATCGCACCATCGTGATCACGAAAGTCGGCTCGGAGATGGGACCCGGCAAAAAGGGTCTGTCAGCGGCGTATATCGTCGAAGCCGTGGAGGCGTCGCTTCAGCGGCTGCGCACGGACTACATCGACATCTATCTCTCGCACTGGCCCGATCCGGCCGTGCCGTACGAGGAGACGCTCGGCGCCTATCAGCAGATGCTTCGAGCGGGGAAGGTGCGCGCGATCGGCGCGTCGAATCTCGACGCGGCGCAGCTGTGTGCGTCACTCGATGCCGCATCGGCCAACGGCCTGCCGCGCTACGACGTGCTGCAGCCCGAGTACAACCTCTACGATCGCGCCAGCTTCGAAGGTCCGCTGCGCGATCTCGCGATTGCCGAGGACATCGGCGTCGTTACGTACTTCGGTCTCGCAAAGGGATTTCTGACGGGCAAGTACCGTCGCGAGTCGGATCTCGGACAGAGCCCGCGCGGCGGCGGCGTGCGCACGTATCTCAATCCTCGCGGCACACGGATCCTGCACGCCCTCGATCAGGTTGCCGCCAGCCACGCGGCGAAGCCCGCGGAGGTCGCGCTGGCGTGGGTGGCGGCGCAACCCGGCGTCACCGCGCCGATTGCCAGCGCGACGACCGTCGATCAGGTGGACAGTCTGATTCGTTCCGCGTCTCTCGCGCTGACCGTTTCCGATCTGAAGGCGTTGGACGCCGCCAGCCACCTGGACGCGTCCACCGACTCTGACTGAGCGACGACTTTTCTCTGCGCGCCGGCGGACCGCCACGGCAGGCAGCAGCGTCAGCCTCGACACTCCGGTAACGGGCGCGCGACGGAGCATCCGCGGACCGGCGCTCGACGTGAGCTCGCCGGTGTGGACGGTCCATTCGGTACTGGCGCTTCGGCCATTCCCTGAGTAGGATGGCCGGAGCGTCTTCGGCGATCGCAGTCCGGCCCTCCCCAGCCGGCGTTCGTGCGCCACTCGTCGAAGCGCGCTCTCCCCAGCGTCACGTCGGAGGCCGACCATGGATGTCACCGCGTCGTCGAGCGGCACGCTCGATCGCGCCCCGCGTACGCTCTCGCCGGCCGGGTCCGACGACGCGTTTCCCCGTCAGTTGCTCGACGTGATGCTCGCGCTCCGCAACGGCGACTTCAGCGTCCGCCTGCCGGCGGACTACACCGGCATCACCGGCAAGATCGCGGACGTCTTCAACGACATCGCGGCCGTCGCCGAGCGGCGCGCGCGCGAGGCCGCGCGCGTCTCGCACGCGGTCGGCAGACAGGGCCAGCTCAAACAGCGCATGACCGTGCCGGGCGCGGTCGGCGACTGGGCCGACGACGTCTCGGCGATCAACACGCTCATCGACGATCTCGTCTGGCCGACGACCGAAGTGACGCGCGCCATCGGCGCCGTCGTCAAGGGCGATCTCGGACAGACGATGGCGCTCGAGGCCGATGGGCGTCCGCTCGAAGGCGAGTTCCTGCGATCCGCACGGCTGGTCAACAGCATGATCGACCAGCTGTCCCTCTTTACGTCCGAAGTGACACGCGTCGCGCGCGAGGTCGGCACCGAAGGCAAGCTCGGTGGCCAGGCGCAGGTCCAGGGCGTCTCGGGCGTGTGGAAGGAGCTCACCGAGTCGGTCAATCAGATGGCCGGCAATCTCACGGCGCAGATGCGCAACATCGCCGACGTCACGATCGCCGTCGCCAACGGCGATCTCTCCAAGAAGATCACCGTCGACGTGCGCGGCGAGATCCTGCAGCTGAAGGAGGCCATCAACACGATGGTCGATCAGCTGCGCGGGTTCGCCGCGGAAGTCACGCGCGTGGCGCGCGAGGTCGGCACGGACGGCAAGCTCGGCGGTCAGGCCGTGGTGCCCGGCGTCGCGGGCACGTGGAAGGACCTCACCGATTCCGTCAATGCGATGGCGTCGAACCTGACGGCGCAGGTCCGCAACATCGCCGGCGTGACGACGGCCGTCGCACGCGGCGACTTGTCGCGGAAGATCACGGTCGACGTCAAGGGCGAGATCCTCGAGCTGAAGAACACGATCAACACGATGGTCGATCAGCTCAACGCGTTTGCCTCGGAGGTCCGCCGCGTGGCGCGCGAGGTCGGCACCGAAGGCAAGCTCGGCGGGCAGGCGCAGGTGCCGGACGTCGCGGGCACGTGGAAAGACCTGACGGACAACGTCAACTCGATGGCATCGAACCTGACGGGCCAGGTGCGCAACATCGCCGACGTTGCAACGGCCATCGCGACGGGCGATCTCTCCCGCAAGATCACGGTCGACGTGCAAGGCGAGATCCTCGAGCTGAAGGACACGATCAATACGATGGTCGATCAGCTCAACGCGTTCGCGTCGGAAGTGACGCGCGTGGCGCGCGAGGTCGGCACCGAGGGCAAGCTCGGCGGGCAGGCGAACGTGCCCGGTGCGGCCGGCACGTGGAAGGACCTGACCGGCAACGTCAACCTGCTCGCGGCCAACCTCACGAACCAGGTGCGCGCGATCGCAACGGTCGCCACGGCGGTCACCAAAGGCGACCTGACGCGATCGATCCAGGTCGAGGCGCGCGGCGAGGTCGCGGAGCTGAAAGACAACATCAACACGATGATCGGCAACCTGCGGCAGACGACCGACCGCAACCAGGAGCAGGACTGGCTCAAGACGAACCTCGCGAAGTTTACACGCATGCTCCAGGGCCAGCGCGATCTCGTCACGGTGGGCCGGCTGCTGCTGTCGGAGCTGGCGCCGCTCGTCAACGCACAGCAGGGCACGATGTACCAGATGCTGAGCGATGTCGGCGACACGTCGCCGTCGCTGTCGCTGCTCGCCGGCTACGCCATCGGCGACGATCAGGCGCAGCGCATCCAGGTCGGGCACGGGCTCATCGGCCAGTGCGCGCTCGAGAAGCAGCGTTTGCTGCTGACGAAAGTCCCGCGCAGCTACGCGCGGATCCAGTCCAGCCTCGGCAGCGCCCGCCCCAAGAACATCGTCGTCCTGCCCGTGCTGTTCGAAGGCGAGACGAAGGCGGTGATCGAGCTGTCGTCGCTTCAGTCGTTCACGGCGACGCATCTCGCGTTCCTCGAGCAGCTCACGCAGTCGATCGGCGTCGTGCTCAACACGATCGAGGCGACGATGCGCACGGAGAACCTGCTGCAGCAGTCGCAGCAGCTGACGCTGGAGCTGCAGACGCGGCAGACGGAGCTGCAACAGACCAACGAGGAGCTGGCGTCGAAGGCGAAGCAGCTCGCCGAGCAGAACGTCGAGGTCGAGCGCAAGAACATGGAAGTGGAGCATGCGCGGCGCGCGCTGGAAGAGAAAGCGGCCGAGCTGGCGCTCACCTCGAAGTACAAGTCCGAGTTCCTGGCGAACATGTCGCACGAGCTCCGGACGCCGCTCAACTCGATCCTGATTCTCGGCCAGCAGCTCGCCGACAATCCCGGCAGCAATCTGACGACGAAGCAGGTCGACTTCGCGCGGAACATCCACTCGGCCGGCACCGACCTGCTCACGCTGATCAACGACATCCTGGATCTGTCGAAGATCGAATCCGGCACCGTCACGGTCGAGGCCGAGGAGATGGCCTTCGATACGCTGCGCGACAACGTCGTGCGGACGTTCCATCACGTCGCCGAGTCGAAGAGCCTGGCGTTCAAGATCGACATCGCGCGCGGCCTGCCGCGCGCGTTCTCGAGCGATCCGAAGCGGCTCCAGCAGATTCTGAAGAACCTGCTGTCGAACGCGTTCAAGTTCACGTCGCAGGGCGAGGTCGCGATGCACGTGCACGCGGCGTCGAGCGGATGGTCCGTCGATCATCCGATCCTGCGGCACGTGCCGAGCGCGGTCGCGTTCGAGGTGCGCGACACCGGCATCGGCATCGCGCCCGAGAAACAGCGCCTGATCTTCGAGGCGTTCCAGCAGGCTGATGCCGGCACGAGCCGGAAGTACGGCGGCACCGGTCTCGGCCTGGCGATCAGCCGCGAGCTCGCCACGCTGCTCGGCGGCGAGATCAAGCTGGCCAGCACGCCGGGCGAAGGCAGCACGTTCACGTTGTTCCTGCCGTTCCGGTACACGGGATCGGCGCAGACGCTCGCCATGCCGATGCGCACGCCGGTCGCGGCGGTGTCGGCCCTGGGCGCGACGCTTCCCGTGCTGGCGTCGACGAAGGCGGACGAGGTCGTGGCCGACGATCGCGAGGACGTGCGCGATGGCGATCTGGTCGTGCTGATCGTCGAGGACGATCCGCACTACGCGCGGATCCTGCTCGGGCTGGCGCGCGACAAGGGCTTCAAGGGCATCGTCGCAAACCGCGGACAGAGCGCGCTGTCGCTCGCCCGGCAGTTCCTGCCGGCGGCCGTGACGCTCGACGTCTTCCTGCCCGACATGCTCGGCTGGACGGTGTTGAACAATCTGAAGCTCGATCCGGCGACGCGGCACATTCCGGTGCAGATGCTCTCGGTCGAAGAAGAGCGGCAGCACGGGCTCGCGCACGGCGCGTTCTCGTACCTCGTGAAGCCCGCGACGACCGACGATCTGGAGCACGCCTTCGATCGGCTCAAGACCTACGTCGCGCCGCACCGGCGGCGTCTGCTCGTCGTCGAGGACAACGATCTCGAGCGACAGAGCATCGTCGAGCTGCTGGCACACGACGACATCGACGTGCGCGCCGTGTCGACGGGCGCCGATGCGTTGGCGGCGCTGCACGAGCAGTCGTACGACTGTTGCGTGGTGGACTTGCGGCTACCCGACATGAGCGGATTCGAATTGCTCGATCGCATGCAGGTGGATCGCGCGTTCGACGCGCTGCCGGTCGTCGTGTTCACCGGCAAGACGCTCAGCGACGAGGAGCAGACGCGCCTGCGGACGGTCGCCAAGAGCGTCGTGCTGAAGGACGTGCAGTCGCCGGAGCGGCTTTTCGACGAGACCGCGCTGTTCCTGCATCGCGTGGTGTCGGATCTGCCGCCGGCCAAACAGCGGATGATCGAACGGCTCCATCGATCGAACGACGTCCTGCGCCGGCGCAAGGTCCTCGTCGTCGACGACGACGCGCGCAATATCTTCGCGCTCACGACGCTGCTCGAGAACCACGAGATGGACGTGCTGAGCGCGACGAACGGCCGCGACGCCATCGCGCGCATCCAGCACACGCCGGACCTGAGCATCGTGCTGATGGACATCATGATGCCGGACATGGACGGCTATGAGACGATGCGCCAGATTCGCCGGGACCTGCGGTTCCGCACGCTGCCGATCCTCGCGCTCACGGCAAAGGCGATGAAGGGCGACCGCGAGAAGTGCCTGGCCGCGGGCGCGTCCGACTACATCGCCAAGCCGGTCAACACGGATCAGCTGCTCTCGCTGCTGCGTGTCTGGCTCTACAGGTAGCCCGCGGATGACGACACCCGCCGACGTCCCGAAGGTGCTGATCGTCGACGATCAGCCGCGCAACCTCGACGCGCTGGAGGTCATGCTGGGCCAGCTCGACTGTGCGCTCGTCCGCGCGACGTCGGCCGACGAGGCGCTGCTGGCGCTGCTCAGCCACGAGTTCGCGGCCATCGTCCTCGACATCCGGATGCCGGACATGAGCGGCATCGAGCTCGCGACGCTCATCAAACAGCGGAAGCGGCTGCAGCACGTGCCGATCCTGCTGCTGACCGCGCACACGGTGGACGATCGCGACGTGCTCCAGGGCTACGGTGCCGGCGCCGTCGACTATCTGAGCAAGCCGATCGACGCGGAGATCCTCCGCTCGAAGGTCGGCGTGTTCGTCGACATCTTCACGAAGACGCGCGAGCTGTCGCGTCTCGCCGAAGCGCTGCAGGCGGAGATCGCGGAACGCGAGCGTGTGCAGGCCGCGCTGGAGGAAGCGAACCAGGAGCTGGAGCGCCGCGTCCGCGAGCGCACCGCGGCATTGGTGGCCGCGAGGGACGAGGCCGAGCGTCAGAGCCGTTTGAAGGATGACTTCCTCGCATCGCTGAGTCACGAGCTGCGGACGCCGATGAACGTCATCCTCGGCTGGCTGTCGATGCTCGAGACCGGCATGGGCGCGCGCGACGTCCAGCTCGCACTTGCCACGGTCCGCCGAAACGCCGAGCTGCAGGCGAAGCTGATCGACGATTTGCTCGACATGAGCCGGCTCACGTCCGGCACGCTGCGTCTCGAGATGGATCGCGTGGATTTGGGCCAGCTGCTGCAGACGACGCTTCGAGAGCTGCAACCGGCGGCGGATCGGAAAGGCGTGGCGCTCGTCGCTGCGGTCTCCCCCGATCTGCGCGCTGTCGCGGGCGACGACCGGCGCCTGCAGCAGGTGCTCTGGAATCTCCTGCACAACGCCGTCAAGTTCACGCCCGAAGGAGGCCGCGTGGCGGCCGACATTCGCATGGTCGAGGGCTGCGTGGAGATCGTCGTGCAGGACAACGGCCGCGGCATCAGCCCGGCGTTCCTGCCGCACGTCTTCGAGCGCTTTCGCCAGGAGCGCGGCATCTCGACGAGCGGCACGGCCGGGCTCGGGCTGGGACTGGCGATCACGCGGCAGCTCGTCGAGCTGCACGGCGGCACGATCCGCGCGTGGAGCGCGGGTACCGATGCGGGCGCGACGTTCATCGTGCGCGTGCCTGCGATGACTGCCGGCGTGGACGCGCCGTCCGGCGAGAGCGCGCCCGCGGTGGCGTCGGGGTTGTAACGCATGGACAGACCGCTCGTGCTGCTCGCGGACGATTACGTCGATGCCTGTGAGATGTACTCGGTGGGGCTGCGCTTCTTCGGCTTTCGCGTCGTCACCGCGTTCGACGGCCGCGCGGCCGTCGACGCCGCTCGCCGTCACAGGCCCGACATCGTGCTGCTCGACATCCGGATGCCCGGGCTGACGGGCATCGAGGCGCTGGGCGTGCTCAAGATGGATCCGGCGTTCACGCACGTGCCCATCGTCGCGCTCACCGCGCACGCGCTGCCCGACGAGCGCGAGAGCGCGCTGCGCGCCGGCTTCGACGCGTTCATCGCGAAGCCGATTCTGCCGGATCAGCTTGCCGATCAGCTCGCCGCGATTCTCGGGATCGATCGGCCGGAGCCGGGGATGTCGGAGCCGGTCTGCTGATCGATCCGCACGAGGCGGTCACGGCGCAGACGCCAGACGCACCGCCGCCCACACCAGCGTCATCGGTTTGATCCGTTTCTCCTTCGGCGGCTGCGATCCGCTGTTCGTCGGCGGCGGCGGGTTGAAGTAGCCGCCGTACGGATCGTTGACCCACGGGTTCGTCGATGTCGGGTTGTCGAGGCGATCGCGCCGCTTCGGCAGCTTCGGATCGGCCGGCGTCTCGAGCCCGATCGCGATCGTGGTGCCGGATCCTGCGTCGACGGCGTACGGCGTCGCGTCGGTCCTGGCGAGCGGCAGCTTCAGCTCGTAGATCACCAGATGATTCTCGAACCCGGACGCGAGCGCGATGCCGACGTCGGCCGGGCGATCGATGAGGCGGCGTTGATTCTTCGCCGGACCGAGCAGATCGCAGTCGTCGAGCGTCTGCGATCCGGGCTCCAGATCGCCGCTGGACGCGGCGTCCGGTGCCGCGCCCGGCAGCGCCCGGCGCGTCAGGCCTTCGAGCCGGAGGCCGAACGTCTGCGCCTTGCCGCCCGCGCGGTCGATCCAGACGACGAGGCCGGTCGCGAGCTGCGGACGGACGGTCGCGTCGCTCGAGGCCACGGCGAGATACAGCGAGTGGTCGTCGTTCTGAGCGCCGACGAGCGGGCCCTGGCCGACGCGCGTCAACTGCGTCCAGTCCGCGAGCGAGCCATCGATCGTGATGCTGGCGGTACGCCACGTCGCGAGAAGGGCTTGATCGGCCGCACGCGTCGACACGGACGCGGGCGCGAGCGACAGGCTGCCACACAGGGCAGTCGCGAGCAGCAGACGAACGGCGGGAAAACGCGAGCGATCCGCGGTCATCGGTGACTCCGGCGAACGGCAGGCTGGCGTGCGGATCACATTATCCGTCATCCCGCGCGATCGGGACGATCCACGCCGATCGCCCGCGCGTGCGGGCCGATCGTGTACGCTCTCCGCGCATCCCTCATCACGTCGCGCCAGGCGCGTTCGTCGATCCGGAGGTCTACGTGGCTCAACGTTCGCGGCGTCCGTGGCGCATCGTGATCCTGCTCGTCGTGTCGGTCGCGATCAACTACATCGATCGCGGCAATCTCTCGATCGCCGCGCCGATCCTCGAGCGCGAGATGGGCATCTCCGCGTCGCAGCTCGGCGTGCTGCTGTCCTCGTTCTTCTGGACGTACGCGCTCTTCCAGCTCGTCTCCGGCTGGCTCGTGGATCGCTTCGACGAGAACCTGCTGCTGGCCGCGGGCTTCGCCGTGTGGTCGCTGGCGACGGCCGCCACCGGCCTCGTGAGCGGATTCGCCGCGCTGATCGCCTTGCGGCTGGCGCTCGGCATCGGCGAGTCCGTCGCGTATCCGTGCTATTCGAAGATTCTGGCGACGCACGTCGCCGAGCATCAGCGCGGACTGCCGAACGCGATGATTGACGCCGGCACGAAGTTCGGCCCGGCACTGGGCACGTTCGTTGGCGGCCTGTTGATGGCGAGGTATGGCTGGCGGCCGTTCTTCGTCGTGCTCGGCATCGGCAGCTTGATCTGGCTGCCGCTCTGGCTGAAGTGGATGCCGGCGCGCGTCGTCACGCCCGGCCATCAGGCGATGGTGCCGACGGCGCGCGAGATCATCGCGCAGCCCGCGGCGTGGGCGAGCGTGACCGGGCACTTCTGCGGCAACTACTTCTGGTACTTCCTGCTCACGTGGCTGCCGTTCTATCTCGTGCGCGAGCGCGGCTTCTCGCTCACGCAGATGGCCTCGCTCGGATCGCTTGCGTACCTCGTGACGGCCGTCACGAGCGTCATCGCCGGCGCGGTGTCCGATCGCGCGATCGCCAACGGCGCGACACCGACGCGCGTGCGGAAGACGTGCGCCGGCGGCGGGCTCGCGATCGCGACCATCGTCGTCGCCGTTGCCATCGCGCCCGATCGCACGACGTCGATGGTGCTGCTGATGCTGGCGTGCGTGGCGTACGGCGTCTTCGCGTCGAGCCACTGGGCGATCACGCAGACGCTCGCCGGTCCGCTCGCGGCCGGCAAATGGTCGGGCCTGCAGAACTTCGTCGCGAATCTCTCCGGCGTCATCGCTCCGGCCATCACTGGCGTCGTCGTCGACCGGACCGGTCAGTTTCTGTGGGCGTTCGCGGTCTCCGCGATCGTCGTGCTGATCGGCTCGGCGGCGTACCTGTTCGGATTGCCGCGCATCGAGCCGGTGACGTGGAAGCCGCGACGCGGATAACCTACGTCACGCGACGACACAACTGCTTCACGTCTGAATGCGGCCTTCCGCCGGCTTGCCTGCGGCCCGCGCGGCGTCGAACCGCTGTCGCGCGTCTTCGACGACAGCCTCGTGCTCTTCGGACCAGCGGCGCAACGCGTCGAGCGGGCCGGCCAGGCTCTGGCCGAGCGGCGTGAGCGAGTACTCGACCGTCGACTGATGCGGCTCCGGCCGTCGCGTCACGAGGCCGTCGCGTTCCAGGCGCCGCAGTGTCTCCGTCAGCACCTCCGTGGCCGGGTGTGCCGCGCGGCAGCGTCGGTGCCGGCCAGGTATCGGCGACCAGCTTTGCCGTGCCCAAGGGGTCGCTCGAGTACTGGCGCGATCGTCTCACGCGCGCGGGTGTTCCCGTCGAGAATGCCGGTACGCGTTTCGGCGAGCCGGTTCTGCGCGTCGCCGATCCGGACGGCCTGCCGCTCGAGCTCGTCGCCACCGATCGTGCGCGCCCCGGCGACGCGTGGCTGCGCGGTGGCGTTCCAGTCGACGCAGCCATTTCAGGCTTCCACAGCGCGACATTGCTCGAAGCCACGCACGAGCCGACCGCCGCGTTGCTGACCGATGTCATGGGATTCCGCGCGATCGGCCACGAGGGCGATCGTCTCAGATTCGAGGCGCCAGGCGATGAAGGTAGAGCGTTGGTCGACGTGCTGTCCGCATCCCATGCGTCATACGGCAATCCTGGCGCGGGCACGGTGCATCACATCGCGTGGCGGACCCCGGACGATGCGCAGCAGAGCGAATGGCGGAAGCGGCTCGTCGCGGGCGGACATCACGTGTCGCCGGTGATGGATCGTACTTACTTCCATTCGATCTACTATCGTGAGCCTGGCAGCATCCTGTTCGAGATCGCGACGGATCCGCCAGGCTTTGCGATTGACGAAGCGCCGGAGCATCTGGGTGAGCGGCTGTTGCTGCCGCCGCAGGTCGAGCCGCATCGTGCGAGGCTCGAGCGAACGCTGCCGCCGCTCGTGCTGCCGCATCAGAAGACGACCGAGGAGACTCATGCACCAACGATCTGATCCCCATGCCGACGCGAGCGTGCTCCACGCCGGTGCGCCAGTCGCCGGCGCGCGGCTGGTCGTGATCCTGCTGCACGGCCGCGGCGCGTCGGCCGAGGACATTCTTGGCTTGTCGCGCGAGGTGCGTGCGGCAGATGTCGCGTTCCTCGCGCCGCAGGCCGCAGGGCACACGTGGTATCCGCAGACGTTCCTCGCGCCGATCCAGGAGAACGAACCGAGCCTCACGTCAGCGCTGCGTCTGATCGCCACGTCGATCGACGATTTGGCCAATCACGGCGTGCCCGCGGAGCGCGTCGCGCTGATGGGATTCTCGCAGGGCGCGTGCCTGTCGCTGGAGTTCGTCGCGCGTCATGCCCGGCGATACGCGGCGGTCGCGGCGTTATCAGGCGGATTGATCGGCCCGCCCGGCACGCCGCGCGATTACTCGGGCTCGCTCGACGGCACGCCGGTGTTCATCGGGTGCAGCGACGTCGACGCGCACATCCCGCTCGAGCGCGTCCACGAATCGACAACCGTGCTGCGCCGCCTCGGCGCGGCCGTCGACGAGCGCATCTATCCCGGCATGGGCCACACGATCACGCGCGACGAGCTGGACGCGGTGAACGCGTTGCTGGCAGGCAGGTAGCGACCATTTTCCTCCCCAAATCGTCTATCCTTCCGTCTTCAGTCGCACAACCACACCACGGGTAAGTCGTCGACGTCCTCGGAGAGGAGCCTTCGATGAACGGCTTGGGATGGATCGGGCGTGATGTGCGGGACGCGGTCCGCAGTCTGCTTCGGGATCGCGGGTCGGTCGCGCTGGCGTTGCTCGCGTTGTCGCTCGGCATCGGCGCGACGGCCGTCATCTTCAGCGTCGTCTACAGCGTGCTGGTCAACACGTTCCCGTTCGAGAATCCGTCGCGCGTCGTCCATTTCTACATTCAGGCGCCGAACCAGCCCGGCCGATCGGCGTGGTATCCGGCACCGGAGTTCGTCGACTACCGCGCGCAGAACCGCGTGTTCAGTGCGGTGCTGGGCGGTGCGAGCTTCGAAGCGCTCTACAACCTCGAGAACGCGACGTACCGCGTGCGCGGTGCGCTCATCGATCCGCACGCGCCGTCCGCGCTCGGCGTCAGGCCCGTGCTCGGCCGCACGATGACCGACGCCGACGGTGCGCCTGGGGCGCCGCCGACCTTTCTCATGAGTGATCGTCTGTGGAAAGAGCGGTTCAATCGCGATCCACACGTGATCGGCACGACGCTGAAGATCAACGGCACGTACCGGACGTTGATTGCCGTGCTGCCCCCGCGATTCCTGCTGCACGGCGCGGACGTGTTCTTTCCGGCGACGATCACGGCGGAGTCGACGGCGACGTTGATCGGCGGTCCGGCCGCGCAGCCGTTGTTCGTGTGGACGTACGCCGTGCTGAAGCCCGGCGTGACGAAGGAGCAGGCCGCCGCGAACGTCGACGTCATCGCGCACAATCAGGCGCGGCTCTATCCGAACCGGTATCCGCCGCAGTTCACGGTGACGGTGATGACGCTCGCCGACGCGTACACGTCGGCGAGCCTCAAGGAGATGGTCTACATCCTCATCGGCGCGGTCGCGATGCTGCTGCTGATCGCGTGCAGCAACGTCGCGAATCTGCTGCTGGCGCGCGCGGCCGCGCGGGAGACCGAGCTGGCACTGCGCGCCGGCCTCGGCGCGTCACGGACGCGGCTGATGTCGCTGCTGCTGACGGAGAGCTTCGTGCTGGCTGTCATCGGCACGGCCATCGGCGGCCTCTTCGCGTACGCGGGCATGCAGTGGGTCAAGGCCGCGATTCCGGTCGACGCGCTGCCGGCCGAGGTCGAGATTCGCTTCAGCCATCAGGCGCTCTACGCGACGATCGGCGTCACGCTGCTGGTCACGCTGTTGTGCGGATTCGTGCCGGCGTGGCGTGCCGCGCGCGGCAATCTCCAGGCGCGATTGATGAGCACCGGCAAGGGCGTCGGGCTGCGGGCCGGGCACGCGTGGCTGCGGACGCTGCTCGTGGCGGTGCAGGTGACGCTGGCGATCGTGCTGCTCGTCGGCGCCGGCCTGATGATGCGCACGCTGTTCGTGCTGCAGGACATCGATCTGGGATTGAATCCGTCGAACGTGCTCGTCGGCCAGTTCGAATTTCCGCAGGATCAGACGCGAACGCCGGCGCAGCGGACGCAATTCGTGCGGCAGGTCGTCGACAAGGTCCGCACGCTGCCCGGCGTCGCCGCCGTCTCGCCGTCCGTCGCGCCGCCGATCGTGCGCAGCTTCGGATCGCCGCTCTCGATTCCGGGCACGTCGCCGACGGGCACGTGGCGCGCGGCGATCGAGCTCGTCGGGGAGGACTATTTCCGCGCGCTCGGCATGTCGCTCGTCGCTGGCCGTCTGCTCACCGCGCCGGACATCGACGGCGCGCGCCGGTTCGCCGTCGTCAACGAGCGGTTCGCGCAGACGTTCCTGGGCGGTGCGACTCCCATTGGACGGACCGTCACGTTCGCGCTGCTCGATCAGATGAGCCCGCCGGACCAGCGCGCGCCGTTCGAGATCGTCGGCGTGGTGGGCGACGCGCGCAATGCCGGCGTCGAAGACGACGTGCAGCCGCAGGCCTTCGTGCCGTACACGCTCTCCGCGCTGCCCACGGCCGCGATGATCGTCAAGACAAGCGTCGATCCGATGTCGCTGCAACACGGCGTCATGCAGCAGGTGTGGGCCGTCGATCACGACGTCGCGCTGATGAACGTGCTCTCGCTCGAGGATCTCGTCAACCGCGACGCATTCGCTGCGCCGAAATTCGGCGTCGGCCTGCTGAGCACGTTCGCGGCCGTGGGACTCGTGCTCGCCGCGATCGGCGTCTTCAGCGTCATGGCGTACACCGTGTCGCTGCAGACGCGTGACATCGGCATCCGCATCGCGCTCGGCGCCGAGCCGGGCGGCGTCATGCGCATGATGCTGCTGCGCGGCCTGCGGCCGATCGCCGCCGGCGTCCTCGCCGGCATCGGCGCCAGCTACGCGCTGTCGCGGCTGATGGCGCATCAGATCTACGGCGTGACGACGACCGATCCGTGGACGTTTGCGGTCGTCGTGGCCGTGCTGGCGGTCGTCGGCGTGCTGGCCTGTCTGCTCCCGGCCCGCCGCGCGACGAAGGTCGACCCGTTGATCGCGCTGCGATCGGAGTAGCAGCCCAACGCGCCCAGGTCGCCCCCTCGAGTCGCGGGCTTGACTCGCTGCTCATAATTAGCTAATTTGCTAATCACGCAATATTCGGAGACGACGATGACCATATCGAATCGCGTGTTTCGCGCGCTGGCGGATGAGACGCGCCGGAACATCCTGCGGCTCCTGCGAACGGGACCGCTCACGTCCGGCGAGATCGCCGACCGCTTTCACTCGAGCTGGCCGACGATCTCCCGGCATCTGGCGGTGCTGCGCGATGCGGGACTCGTCGCGACCGAACGCCGCGGGCAGGAGATTCGGTACGAGCTCGACACGTCGGTGTTCCAGGACCTGATTCAGCACCTCATCGAGTGGACGCGCCCGGACGGCAAAACCGGCGGGCGCACGGTCAAGCTGCCGCGGACGCGCCGCCAGGAGACGTAAATGCGGATCTGGCGGCTCTCACACGTCGTCCTCTGCGCAATTGGCGCGGCCATGGGAGTCGCGGCGCTACGCGCCGGATTTCCAGGACACGAGGCGCCGGTCGGCTCGGCGGCGAGGTGGATCGACGACATGTCGGCCGCGTTCCTGTTTCCGATGGCCGCGCTGACGACAGACGTCCTTCTGCGCGGCCTGGTGGTCCGTCATCCCATCGAAGCGCCGGATTCGACAGACATGGTGTCGATCTACGACGCGATCATGCTGCGCGTCGTCGCCTTCCTCATGGGCGTCCACGCGACGATGCTCGCCGGAAGCCTCGGGCTGCTCGTCGGACGCACGTGGGCGGCGCGCGTCGTGCCGCTGATGTTGGGCTTGACCCTGATGGGCGTCGGCAATCTGCTGCCGCGGACGCGGCGGAATCTCGCGATCGGCATTCGGACGTCGCGTACGCTATCCGACCGCGCGATCTGGATCCGAACGCATCGTCTCATCGGACATCTCGTCGTGATCACCGGCCTGCTGGTCGTGCTCGCGGCGATCGCCGTGCCCGCACCAGCCGGCACGAGCTTCATTCTCGGCGTCGGGCCGGTGGCGCTCGCTGGCAGCGTGTTGGCGGTCCGCGTCTCGGCGAGGCGCGCCGGCGCCACGACGACGACGTGATCGGTTGTCCATCGGCGACCACAAGACGAGCTCGTACATCACCTGGAGCCCGATGATGAAGGCCTCGACAGCACGTCGTCTCGCGATCGTCGTCTTGCGCGTCGTCATCACACTCCTGTTCGCGCCCGCGATCGCCATCAAGCTGCGGCATCCTGCCGACTGGGGACAGCGATTCGCCGCGTGGGGCTATCCCTCTTGGGGCGCCGTCGTCGTCAGCGTGGCGGAAATCGCCGGACTCGTCGCGCTCTGGATTCCGCCGCTCGCGAGGATTGGTATCGGCATTTTGATGGTGACGCTCACGGGCGCGACCGCGACGTGGCTGATCCACGGTCCGGCGTGGGCCGCGACGTATCCAGGCCTGATCCTCGTCCTCGTCGTCACGTTGGCGCGCATCGACAGAACGAAGACGGAGTGATACGTTCACGGCCGGCGCGTCCTGAGGCGCGCCTGCCATGGTCATCACGCGTACTCGAACGATCGCGCTGTCGCTCGCCGTTGCCGCGACTGTCATCTGCGGCGTCACCGTCCTTCGCGCGCAGAATGCCGCGCCGTGTGCCTGCCAGATTCCGGACGGCCCGCCCAATCCGCACCCGTATCTGGTCGGCTATCTCGGCGTCTACAAGAACCTCGATTGGAGCGCCGTTGCGAAGACGCTCGATTTCGAGAAGATGACGCATCTCAATCTCGCGTTCGTCAATCCGCCGTTGTGCGATGGCGCGTGCACGGCGAAGAGCGACATGACGCTGGCCGCGAACGCTTCGTTGACCGACGATGCGTTGAAGGCGATCGTGGACGCGGCGCACGCGCACGGGACGAAGGTGCTGATCTCGATCGGCGGCGACGGCGGCGATCGCCGCATCATGCAGTTCTACAACGCGGGTTTGTCCGCCGAGCTCACGGCCGCGATCGACGCGTACCTCGACGCGCACGGCATCGACGGCGTCGACGTGGACGTCGAGCAGCCGACGCAGATGGGCGTCCCGTTCACGACGTTCGTCAGGACGCTCGCGGCCACGCTGAAGCCGAAGGGCAGGCTCGTCACTGCGGCTGTCGCGCAGTACATCCAGGCCGGCACGCAAGACGACGTCCTGCCGTTCTTCGACATCGTGAACGTGATGATCTACGGATCGTACGATCGCAGCGTCGCCGACATGGCGTGGTGGGCGAACGTCAAGCACGTGCCGAAGGACAAGCTGACGCTGGGCATCGGCTTCCACAACTACAGCACGCTGCTCGCGAGCTATCCGAACGCGTGGGCGGTCGACACCGTCGGCGGCGGCGCGTACCGCGACGGCGCCGTCTTCACCTATCAGGGCGAGAACACCGTCGCGCGTCTCACGCAGCTCAGCGCGCAGTACGGCGGCGCGATGATCTGGGAGCTGACGCAGGACGATCCGGCCTCGCCGCACTCGCTGCTGAAGGTCATCCAGCGGAATCTCGATCCCGCCGCGCCGCGCATCCCGCCGCCGGCGCCGCGCCGCAACGGTGGCGACTGACGTGCCGGCGACGATCGACGACGTCCGCGGGGTCGACATGGACGCGCAGAGCCGCTGCGCGCATTTCCACGGCCCGACGGATATCGTCGCCATCAAGATGAAGTGCTGCGGCGTCTACTACGCGTGCAAGGACTGTCACGAGGCGCTCGCCGATCACGACGCGGATGTCTGGCCGGCCGAGGCGTGGGATCAGCCCGTAATCCGCTGCGGCGCGTGCGGTGCCGAGCTGACCATCCGCGCGTACCTCGACAGCGGCGCGCACTGTCCGGCGTGTCATGCGGCGTTCAATCCCAAGTGCCGCAATCACGATCATTTCTATTTTCGGATTGCATAGTCCGGCGTGGGCACGTTGATCCCGATTTCGCAGGAACCTGGCTACTGGACGAGGCCGAATGCGCGCAGTCTGACGCTCGCGCAGTTCACGGACATCGAGCTGTCCCGCATGAACGCGGTGCCGCGCATCCCGATTGCCGGCAAATACAAGCCAGGGCGGCTGCTGCGCTACATGCTCGACCACAAGGACGAGCTGAACATCCCGAAGGGGTTGTGGCTCGAGTTCGGCGTGTGGAGCGGCTCCTCGATCAACACGATTGCGGAGCATACGCGCCGTGCGGTGTTCGGCTTCGACAGCTTCCAGGGCCTGCCGGAAGATTGGGATCGCGGCTTCGGCCAATTCGAGAAGGCCTCGGCGTTCGATCGCGGCGGTGTCATGCCGGAGGTCGCGGACAACGTCGTGTTGATCAAGGGCTGGTTCGATCAGACGCTGCCGCCCTTCCTGCAGATCGCGCACGAGCCCATCGCGTTCATGCACGTCGACTGCGATTTGTATTCCTCGACGAAGACGATCTTCGATGCGCTGGGCGCGCGCCTGCAGGCCGGCACGGTCATCGTCTTCGACGAGCTGGTCAGCTACACGAGTTGGGAGCAAGGCGAATGGAAAGCGCTCTACGAGCTCTGCATGCAGACGGGCATGCAATTCGACTGGATCGGCAAAATCGGCGATATCATCCGGCATTTCGATGAGTTCATCTCGATCAAGGACGTGCGCGAGCGCTACGGCGTCGATCCGGAAGCGGCGCTCATCGTGCGCGAGCCCGGCCGGCCGTCAACGTAGATCCGTTGCACGACGCATGGGCGCCACACGCACGCGACACGGATTCACCATCTCGTGACCGCTCGAAACGACGAAGAACGAATCACCGCCGCGTGGCGATGGCTCACGGCCCAGCTCAAGGGCGCGGCCGTGCCCGCCGTCATCGTGCTGGTCGGCGGCGGTGACGGCGACGTGCTCGACGCCCTGGCCCGCCACGCGCCGGACACGCACGTGCTCGTGCTCGAGCCGGATCCGGCTGCGGCGCAGATATTCCTCGCGTCGGCCACGTGGTCAGCCTGGCGCCAAGGCGAGCGCCTCGCGTATCTCGCCGGTCCGGATTACTCCGGCGCCGACGAAGCCTGGCGCATTTTTCCGAGCACGTCCGGATCGCCACCGGTGCTGCTGCATCCGCAGCTGAAGCCGACGCCGGCCGCGAAGCAGGCCGCCCAGGTTCTCAAGAAGATCCTGCTCGGCGTCGCGAGCAATCGCGAAGCACGCCGGAAGTTTGCGCCACGGTATCTCGCCAACGCGATTCGCAATGTCCCGTCGATCGCGCGCGGCTGCGACATGCGCGATCTGACGGATGTCTATCGCGGCGTACCCGCGGTGATCGCGGCGGCCGGTCCGTCGCTGGATCGCGCGCTGCCGCGGTTGCGCGACGTCGATCGACGCGCGCTGCTCATCGCGTGCGACACGGCGCTGCGGCCGCTGCTCGCGAGCGGCATCGCGCCGCCGCTCGTGGTCGGCGTCGACCCAAGCGAGCTGAACGCGCGCCATTTTCTGTCGCTGCCCGCGTGCGCGAGCACGTGGCTCGTGAGCGAGTCGGCGATTGATCGTCGAGCCACACGTGTGTTCGAGGAGCGGACGTTCTGGTATCGCGTGTCGAATCACGAGCCGTGGCCGTGGCTCAACGCGCTCGGCATCGACGTCGGACAAATCGACGTCTGGGGCTCCGTGCTCACGGCGGCGTTTCAGGTCGCCGTCCTTGCCGGCTGCGATCCCATCGTCATCGTCGGCGCCGATCTGTCGTTTCCCGGCGGACGGCCGTATGCGCGCGGGACGACGTACGAGCTCGACTGGGCGCTGGACACGGCGCGCGCCGTCCGGCTCGAGGACGTCTGGCAGCGGCAGATTTCTGCGGCGCCGCGCGTGACGGCGAAAGACGTGGACGGCCGGGACGTCGAGACCACGCCCGCGCTCGTGTCGTTCAGGGACTGGCTCGTCGCGCGCGTGCAGCGATCAGGCCGGCGGGTGATCAACGCGACGGGTGGCGGCATTCTCGTGGGCAGCGGCATCGAGCAGGGATCGGTCGAGACGGCGCTGACGCGCGCGATCGACGTGCCGGCCATCGCCGCGTGTGCCCGCCCGCGCGTGCATGCGCGGGTGCCCGATCTCGCGACGTCCTTGCGCGGGACCCGTGACGCGATGTCCGCTGGCACGTCGACGCCGCTGCTGGCGCGATGGGCAGAGTTCAGCGGTGACGGATTCGATCCGGCTGTGCTGAGCGCCGCGATCGACGACGCGCTGCGTGAATTGGACGGCCGCTCCAAGCTGCCCGGCGATTCGGCCGACGCAATGTCGTCTTCGACGACGTCGTCCGCGTGCTCGATGGAGATCGTGAGTCAGCTTCCTGAATCGCTGGCGCGTCTGCGCGCCGCGATGAACGGCATGCCAGCGCCAGTGTCCGGTGCCGGTCCTGATGAGATCGAACCGGCGATGGCCGACCGCGAGCGATGGCTGCGCGAAGCCGCGGCGTTGCTTTCGCACGTGCGCGAGGAGCTGGCCCTCATCGGTGACAGACCGGTCGTGCGCAAGACCAAGGCGGCCGATCCGGCGACGGCGGTGTATGACTGGCCCGAGACGCTGCGCTGGCGGGTCGCGATCATCGAGGCATTGCTCGCGCGCGCCTGGCGCGATCGTGCAGATGGCGTGGAGACGGCGTTTTTCGCGCGTACGGTGCAGCCGCGCGATGACGGCGATCGCCGAGAGGCGGCCGGCGACGCATTTGTCGACGCGGCATCGCGGCCACGTACGCCGTATGCCGGCGTGTCGCTGATCCGTGAATGGCTCGAATGCTGGTCGCGCCTCGAGGCAGACGATGCGATCCGCGATCCACTCGAGCGCCTGCTCGGCCTCGAGGCGGCGTCGCGCGCGGCGATGGAGACCCGTCGCGCGACGGACGGCATCGACGTCTCGTTCCGTGTCGAGCTTGGCGGAACAACGACGGCCTTCGATGTGTCGTTGCCGATCGCGGAGTCGGCGCTCGGGCGCGTCATGACTGGCGTCGTGCGTGCGCATGCTGACGATCGCGTCGATCTGCCGGCCATCGCCTCACCGACGATCCGTGCGTCGATCGTCCATCGATCGGGCGCGCCGCGATCGATCGTGCCGCCGGCGATTGTCGCGCGTCCTCGCGTGCTGTTCACCGATCGCTATCGCCGATGGACGGTCGCCTACGCGATCGATCGCGGTGTGATCTGCGTGCCCATGAACGGCACCGAGAGCGTCGTCGTCGACGAGGACGGACGCATCACGCCGCATCGTCGGTGGCCGCGGCCGATTCTCTCCGAGCTGCCGTTCGGGGATGATGGCGCCGTCGCGTGGGCGAACGGACGCGCCATCACGCCTGCCGGTGCGCCGTACGTGATGTACCGGCGATCCGCGCATGGCGAGCCCACGATCGAGGATCTCCCGTTCAATCCGTCGTGGGGCGCGTGGTGGAACGATCGCGTGTATTGGGGATTTCTGCCGGCCGACGTGCGTCCCGATCGCGGGCTCGCATCGTGGGCGCCGGGCGACGCACGCGTCGAGCTCACGGCCGATCTCACGTGCTTCGATCTGCGCCCAAGCGAGGCGGGACTCTTGCTCGATCCGTCGACACGCCCGACGAGCACGTCGTACGAACGGCGTCTGCTGACGGAAGGATGGCTCTGGCATCCGGCGCGCGGTCTCGAGCCGCGCGCGCTCGGCCCATACGGTGCGTCTGGCTCTCGGTCCACGGGACCGGGCTGGATCGCGACGACATATCCCGAGGCGGACCTCGTCACGCTCGAAGGCGCAGGCGGTACGACGTTGTTTCTCACGGCCTACTATCCGTTTCGCGCGGTCTGGGCCGGCCGTTCGCTCGTCGTCGGCACCGTCGACGATCAGGTCCTGATCTTCGAGCACTTCGTTGACCAGCTAAATCGCTTTTCGGAGGACCGCGGCCGCAGCGGGCGGACCTAACGGTCCGCCGCTCCGAAAGGATTCGATTGTCGGCTCACCGACATCCTGTCGGTCGGGCGCCCACGTTCACGTCCCTCTCGTCGTCAATCGCCCCGATCTCTCGCTATTCTGCGCGCGGCGACGCCCACGCGGCGGGTGGTCCGTGCCTTGCACTGCCGCAGGCTCCGTATGGACCGGCAGGCAATCTTTCTCGTCGATCGGGATCGGCCGAGCTACGTCGAGGCGGCGGAGCTCTATCGCGAGGCGTTTACGGAGGCCGGCATCGGCGTGCTCGACATGCCGTACGCGGCCGCCGATCGCAGTCCGTTGCCGGGCGCGTGGGTCGTGCACCACACCATCGGTCCGCTGCTGCGGCCCGTTCCTGACGCGCTGAACACGGCGGTCGTGTTCCACGAGTGGGATCGATATCCCGCGCCGTGGGTCGCCGCGCTCAACACGTTCCAGTCGGTCTGGGCGCCGTCGACGCACGTCGCGTCGACGCTCCGCGCGTCCGGTGTCACGGCGCCGATCGACTTCGTGCCGCCGCCCGTCGCCGCGCGGCGGATGCCGCCGAAGACCTCGTGGACGGCGCCGCCGCCGTTCCGGTTGCTGTCGATCGGCGAGGCCCATTTTCGCAAGGGCTTCCATCTGCTGATCGACGGCTTCATGCGCGCGTTTCCCGCGAGCGGCGACGCGATGCTGACGCTGAAGGTCTCGCCGTCGTGTACGTGGCGGCCGCCGCGCACGGACATCGTGCTCATCGCCGATCATCTGGATCGCAGCGATCTCTTGTCGCTGTACCGGCGTCACGACGCATACGTCACGGCCAGTCTCGGCGAAGGTCTCGGACTGCCCGTCGCCGAAGCGGTGCTTGCCGGACTGCCTGTCGTCGCCAACGCGTGGGGTGGACACTGCGACCTCGTGCGGGCCGCCGATAGCTGGCCGATCGCGCACGAGATGGTGCCGCAAGTCTTCTGCAGCGATCCCTCGTATTATGCGGACGGCCAGCGTTGCGCCTATTCGTCGGCCGATCAAGTGGCGGCGGCACTGCGCGCCGTCCGTGCCGCGACACCCGCCGAGCGCGAAGCGCGGGCGCTGCGCGCGCAAACCGTGCTTCGGACGAGTCATGGCGTCGCGGAAGTGGCTGCGCTCGTGCAGCGCCATCGGCCGTCACGTCTCACGGCGCCTGCACGCGCGGATTACGCGCGCGTCTCATGACACCGACCATCGTCATCTTCGGCGCCTCCGAAGGCGGCCGGCTGGCGCTTCGCGACTGGCCGGCCGATCTGCCGGTGTCGTACATCGTCGACAACGATCCCGGGAAGTGGGGACGCATCGTCGAAGGCCTGCCGGTGCGGAATCCGCAGGCCCTCGAGGCCGAGCTGTCCCGCGGCTTGTTCGTCGCCATCGCCAGCAGCGCGCACGACGAGATCTGCGCGCAGCTGGAGAGCCTCGGCCTGGTCAACGAAGAAGAGTTCGCGTGGGCGGGCCACGCGGTGTCGATCCTCAGACGGCAGCCTCCGAGCGCGTCTCAGGCCGTCGTGATGCAACTCGAGGACTACTGGTTCGGCGTCGACTACGCGCGGCTGCGGCAATCGTGCGAGGAGGCGGGTATTCGCTATGTGTCCGCACGTGTCGCGCACACGCGGCCGCCCGTTTCGGTCGCAATCGATCGCGAGAACTACCGGACTATCCGGTACTGCGGCGTGCCGCTGTACGACGCGAGCGTGTTCGACACGTGCGTGACGCTGCGCGTGACGCCGGATCGGCTCGATCTGGAAAATGCGCAGCACTGGCAATCGATCGAGGAGCACATGCGCTGCGCCGCCGCGGCCGCCAAGGTCGTGAGCCGCGCGCTCGATCGCGTGCGGCCCGATGCCATCGTCATTCCGCAGGGCCACATCACGCTGGGCGCGGTGTATCGCTATCTCGCGGTGCTTCGAGGGATTCGCGTGCTTGCGCTCGAGAACAGCTTCAACAGCGCGCGCATGGTCTGGGACGACCTCGCGGGCATCGCCGTCAACAAGATTCCCGCGCGCAACTACTACTGGCGCTGGGCCGATCTGGTGGACGCGGATGACGCCGCCGCGCACGTGCGCGCCTATCTGTCGTCGGTCAAGGAGGGCAAGCGCGACGATCATCGATCCCCGCAAACGCAGTGGCCGGGCTCGACGACGCCGGGACGGACGGTGCTCTATCTGGCCAACGTGCTCACGGACTCGTCGATTCTCTTCAACTCGCGCGTCGGATCGCAGGTCGAAGCCATCAAGACCACTGCACGGTGGGCGCTCGCCAACGGCTGCACGTTCGTCCTGAAGATTCACCCGCGCGAGCGCCCTGGCAGCCCGATGATGCGCCGGCGTTTTCCGCCCGCGGAGTTCTCGTACGAAGGCCTCACGATCGACGCGCTGCGGGAGGATCGATCGTTCTGGGAGCTCGCGTCGAAATCGGATCGCTGCGTGATCGATCACGACAACCGGTTCGACACGTACGGGCTGATCCGGCAGAGCGACGTCTGCGTCACGGTGTGCTCGCAGGCGGGGCTCGAGGCGCTGATGATGGGGAAGGAGACGGTCGTCCTCGGCGACGCGTACTACGGCGGCCTCGGCTTCACGCACGACGTGCACCATCTCGATCAGATTGGCGCCGCGCTCCAGACGGCGTTGACCCCGGATGGCCGGCGCGCGGCGCCGTCGACCGTCGCGAAGTTCTTCTACATCTTCGACCGCATCTACTGCATCGAGAAGAGCACGGACGGCGTGGCCGATCTGATCCGCCGCACGCTCGGACGCGCGCGTCTGCCGGTCCTGCCACAGACAGCGTAGTTACGGGCTTCGGGCTGCGGGCGACGGGCTACGCCGTCGAGGCGGCCCCTACGCAGACTTGCTCTCTCTCGCGGGGGGCGCGTCCTGCGATCGCAGAATCGTCTCGAGCACCACGCGCGGATCGTGTTGCTGCCACGCGCGATCGGACGCGCGACGAGCTGCGTCCCTCATCGAGGGCAGCGACGTGAGCGCGCCGCGGATGACGTCCGCGATCCGCGTCGCGTCGAGCGACGCGAACGTCCATCCGGCACCGGCGCCTTCCGCGATCTGCCCGCTCATCCACGTCCCGTCGGGCACGATGACCGGCACGCCTATGCACGTTGCGTCGACGAACACGGCCGAAAGTCGCGCGCGGTACTCTGCGGCGTCGTACGGCAACAGGACGAGATCGCAGCCGGCGACGAGCGCATCGTACTCGTTGGACGGCAGAAAGCGTTCGATGAGCTCGACGCCAGGCCGCGCCGCGAGCGCACGAGCTGCGGCCTCGACGCGCGCGTCCGCGATGTCGCCGCGCATGGACTGGCAGACGATCCGCAGATGGCCGTCGCGTAGCTCGCGATCGAGAGCGTCGGCCATCGCCGGCAGCAGGCCAAAGCCTTTCTCCGCGCGTGCTTCGCCGGCGTAGAGCAGTCGCGGCGGCTGCGCCGGCGTGAGGCGGTTCACGGCACGCGGGCGGCTCGGCACGGGAAATCCCATCACGTCGACGGGACGGTCGAACGCGCGCTCGAGCCTTTTCGCGAGCGCGTCGTTCTGTGCCAGCAGTCGCACGCGGCCGTCCGCGCGGTCGTCGAGCAGCGCGAGCGCGACGGCGTACGCGTGCCGTACCGCGTCAGCCGACGCGTTCAGCCAGCGCGCCTCTTGTTCCAATGCGACGTGGAAGAGGAAGCGGATCTCCGGCACGTCCCGATCGGGGCCCGTCGTCATCCACTGCGCCGCGCCAAAGGCGTCGAGGAGCGTCGTCGAGTGAAACAGGACCACGTCGGCGCTGGTGAGCGTCAGGCGATCGGACAGGCGCGCCAGATCCAGCGCCTGCAGGCGCGAGAAGCGCGCGACGCCGCGCCACGTGTCTTCGCGGATCTCGCGCAGCGCGTCCAGATACGTGAAGTCGAAGGCCGGCTCCAACAGCTCGCGATCCGTCGACTCGAGGCCATCCGGCGAGATGCGCCTCGCGCCCGCGACCACGACGCGCAGCGTTTCATGCGAGACCTCGGACAGCGATCGCGCCAGACGAAGGAACGGGCCGTTGCCGCGGCCGGCGCTGGGCTCGACGATGACGAGGCGCGTCGGCGCGACCGGCAACGTCGCCGGACGCGACGATGACCGCCGCTGCGTCCCGCCGCGCGCGATCCGGGCAAGCCCATCCGTGATCAGCTCGCGGCAATACAGCGCGAGCGCGTGCGCGCCGGTGGCGCGGATCGGCGCGAGGTCCTCCCACATGTCCCATTCGTACGCTTGTGACGACAGGACGATGAGATCGTCCGGCCGCGGCGCGAACGCTTCGGCCGGGACGATCGCAATCCCCTCCGGGCTCATGCCGTCGATCGCGGCGCTCTTGTCGACGATGCAGCGCACACGCGCGCCGAGCGCGCTCAGCACGGGGAGCAAGGCGCGTGTGTGGGATCCATTGCCCCAGACGACGGCCGCAGGTGAGTCGAGCGCAGCGAGCACGGTCCGAAGGCGCTGCTCGATCGCGCGCGGAATGATGCCGGTCGCCGCGACCGGCGAGTCCGGCGCGCGCAGCAGATCGACAAGCGCGCCGTAGCACGCCTCGTCGGAGAAGTGCCGTCGTGCGTGATCGCGCGCGGCCGCCGCCACTCGACCTCGAAGCGCCTCGTCGCCGAGCAGCCGCACGATCGCCGACGAGAACGTCGCCGAATCCGGTGCGATCAACGCATGCGCGCCGTCGACGAAACCCGTGCCGTCGGCGCCCGCAGGAGTCGTGACGATGGCGCGTCCCACGCCCGCGGCCTCGATGACTTTGATCTTGAGGCCGGATCCGTACAAATACGGCGCGACGCAGACGGACGCCTTGGCGACTTCGTCCATCGGCCGATCGACGAATCCCACGAGATCGACGTTTGGTGTCGCGGTGAGCGGCGTCCGGCGGATCGCGTCGCAGATGAGCCCGACGAGACGAAGATGGGCGTGCGGACGCGCGGCGAGCACGCGCGGCCAGATCTCGGTGAGCAGCCACGACACCGCCGCCTGGTTCGAGGGGTTGTCGCTGCCGGTGTAGACGACGGTGTCGGTCGCACCAACCGTCACATCATCGCCAGCGATCGCCACGGCATGCGGCACGGTCAGCAGCCGCTGCGACGGTCGCAGAAACGGTGCGATCGCCTGCGCTTCGTCGGGCGTGATGGCGAGCAGAACGTCCCATTGCCGCCAGAGGAAGCGCTCCGTCTCGGCCGCCATCGAAAACGCGGGCATCGTGCCCGTCGCCGCGTGAGCGCGCTCGGCGTGCAGCGAGATGACGTCCTGCAGGTCGACGACGCGGAGCACACGCGGTGGCACGCGCGCGAAAATCGGCGCCGTCCAGGCGTACGTCGCGATGACGGCCGCGTACTCGCCGGTATCGAGCAGGCCACGTACGACGGACGTCAGGGCCGTGCCGGCGCTGAGATTGGGCGGCGGCGGATCGTATCCCCGGTAGAACGCCTCCCACTCGTCGTGGATGCGGAGCGCGTCAGCGCTCTCCCATGCGCTCACGCGCACGACGCGGCGGAAGCCCGTGATCTCGTGCTCGCGGCTCGGCACGCGCGGATTGCCCTGATAGACGAGATCGACGGCGAATCCCTGTCGGGACAGATGGCCCGCCATCGCGAGCACGCGCTGCACGTTGCCGTGGCCGAGACGATCGACGCACCACGGAAATACGATCAGGACGGCAGGCGACGAGGTCGTCGGCATGAAGAGGCTGGCGTGGAGCGGAGCAAGCCATGATCCAATCTGATGAGGGCAACGGCCCGTGAATTCGTGCCGAATTGCGCGTTCTGGCGGCTCGAGTCGTCGGGCGGGCGACATCGCTTCCCTCGCGCATGTCGGGATTCCGACGCGGCCATCGTCGCGTCGGCGACGTCAAAGGCGCGTAGGCTGACGAAGCCGGCGACAAGACGGCGGATATGCACGTCGCCGCCGCCCGTGAGGACCTGTCATGACCGACATCGTCAAAGAGCTTCGATACGCGCTGCGGACGCTTCGTCGCAGCCCGGCATTCACGGTTACGTCGATCGCGGTGCTCGCGCTGGCGATTGGCGCGAACGCGGCGATGTTCAGCATCTTGAACGCGGTGGTGCTGCGGCCGCTGCCGTTTCCTGTACCTGAACGACTCGTGATGCTGTGGCGTGACGTGCCGAGC
The DNA here is from genome assembly GCA_035547155.1 of Vicinamibacterales bacterium. Taxonomy (GTDB): domain Bacteria; phylum Acidobacteriota; class Vicinamibacteria; order Vicinamibacterales; family SCN-69-37; genus CAZNMF01. The sequence goes on along the minus strand of DASZVJ010000034.1, from coordinate 5,852 downwards.
CAGCAGGTGCGCGAAGGCCGGTCCGGCTATCGGGATGTCGAGGATTGGCGACGGCAGAATGACAGCTTCGCGAGCCTCGCGGTGTTCGATCCGGCATCGGCCACGCTTGTGACCGCTGGACAGTCGGAGCGCGTCGGCGTGCTGCGCGTCTCGCCAGACATCTTCTCTCTGCTCGGCGCACAGCCGATCGCCGGCCGTGTCTTCACGTCGACGGAGGCCGATGAGCATCAGCCTGTCGCACTCGTCAGCGAGCGTTTCTGGCGCGCACGGCTCGGCGGATCGAATGCCGCGATCGGCGTGTCGATCGATCTCGATGGTCATGCGACGCGGATCATCGGCGTGCTGCCGCCGAGCGTGCAGATCGCGCCATTCGACGCGGACATCTGGGAGCCGCACACGCGCTTCGCGGACTGGGACGTGCGGCGTCAAGCCCGCGGCGCGGGATCCTGGTTCGTGCTCGGCCGATTGCAGCGCGGCGTGACGGCCGATCGCGCGCAGCACGAAATGACGGCCATTGCGCGGCGTCTGGACGCGGAGACGTCGCCGGCAGGCGCTGCCGCTGACGAAGGCATCAGCGTCGTCCCGTTGAGCACGTACGTGACCGGCGCTCGGCCGCGGCTCGTCCTGTGGGCGTTGACGGGTGCGGTCCTGTGCGTGCTCCTGATTGCCGCGACGAACGTCGCGAGTCTGTCGCTGGCGCGCGCCGCCGTCCGCGAGCGCGACATCGCGATTCGCGTGGCACTTGGTGCGAGCCGCACACGCGTCGTCCGTCAGGTGCTCATCGAGAGCGTGACGCTGGTCTCGATCGCCGGCGCGCTCGGGGTTGCGATCGCTGCCGCGGCGCTGCGCGCGATCGTCGCGGCCGCGCCTGTGACGCTCGCGCGCTTGAACGACGTCGGTCTCGACGCGCGCGTGCTCGGCTGGACGTCGGGTCTGTGTCTCGCGGCCGGTGTGGCGATCGGGTTGGCGCCGGCCACGACCATGACGCGGCGTATCACGGCGTTGGTGACGCGCGAGAGCGGACGCGGCATGTCGAGCGGTGCTGCGACTCGCCGCGCGCGACGTGCGCTCGTCGTCGTGCAGTTCGCGCTGGCGATCGTGCTGCTGACCGGTGCCGGTCTTCTGTTGCGCAGCCTGTGGTCGGCCGCGCGCGTCGATCTCGGCTTCAGTCCCGACCGTCTGTTGTCGCTGCAGGTTGCGACGCCGGCCGCAGAGACGTCAGCGTGGCGATCGGATGTCTACGGTCGCGCGCTCGAGCACGTCGAGGCGCTGCCGGGTGTCGAGCGTGCGGCGATGATCGGCGATCTGTTCGTCGGTGCCGCTGCCGAGCAGCTCGTCACGCTCGACGGCAGCACGTCGCGCGCGTCGCAGCGGCTGAGCCTGCGCCGTGACGAGGTCAGCGCGCAGTTCTTCGAGACCGCTGGCGTGCCGTTGCGGCGCGGCCGAACGTTCTCGACGGCTGACGGTCCTGACGCGCCGCGCGTCGCGATCGTCAACGAGGCCATGGCCAGCCGCTTGTGGCCGGACATGGATCCGATCGGCAACCGATTCGCGCTCGAGGCGGGCGGCCCGTGGTTCACGGTGATCGGTGTCGTCGGAAACATGCGCCGGCAGGAGCGGGAACGCGAGCCCGCGCCGCAGATGTTCGAGCCGCTCGCACAGAATCCATCGCGGCTCGAAACGCTCCTCGTCCGCACCTCGTCTGAAGATCCACTTACACTGTCGACCGCCGTGCAGGCGGCCGTTCGCCGCGCCGACACGCGCGTGACGATGTACGGCGTCACGACGGTCGAGCAGCGTCTCGGCTCGATGCTCGCCACACGGCGGTTCGAGACGTCGCTGCTGATCGCGTTCGCGATCGTCGCGCTGGTGATGGCGGCCGTCGGCCTGTACGGCCTCGTGCAGTTCTCCGTCACGACGCGCACGTCCGAAATCGGGATCCGCATGGCGATCGGCGCGGATGCACGTGCGATCTTCCGGATGGTCCTTCACGAAGGGCTCACGCTGGCCGGCATGGGCACCGTCATTGGCCTGTTCGGTGCGTTGTGGCTGGGCCGTGCGGGCGCGAGCCTGCTCTTCGGCGTGAGCGCGAGCGATCCCGTGACGTTCGTCTCCGTCGCGCTTGTCCTGTTCGCTATCGCGGCCGTGACCTGCTACGTCCCCGCACGGCGAGCCATGAAGATCGATCCGAACGTCGCGCTGCGGCAGGGCTGAGCGACGGGCGCATCGACGGAGGCGTGCTCCGGTCGATGTCGATCTGGCCCTTCCTCGTTCGACGTGTTCATAGGAGGCACGAGTCACCATGCGTTTCATGATGTTGATGATCCCGAAAGGCTACGAAAAGGCGACGCCGGGGACGCTGCCGGACGCGAAGGCCGTCGCGGCGATGATGAAGTACAACGAGCAGCTGCAGAAGGCCGGCGTCCTTTTGGCGCTCGACGGCCTGCATCCGCCGTCGACCGGCGCGCGTGTGTCGTTTGCCGGCGGCAGGCCGACCGTGATCGACGGCCCGTTCGCCGAAGCGAAGGAAGTCATCGGCGGCTACTGGATGATTCAGGTGAAGTCGCGCGAGGAAGCAATCGAGTGGGCGAAGCGCTGCCCCGGGTCGGACAACGAGGTCATCGAGATTCGTCAGGTGCAGGAGATGTCGGATTTCCCGCCGGACGTCCAGAAAGCCGCCGAAGGATTCGACGCGATGCAGCGGAAGGCTTCGCGCTCGTGATGGCCGGCGCGGCTTGAAGCGCCGCCGCGACGATGGTGTGATCGGGAGCCGTGACGGCTGCCGACACCCATCGCGCGATCGACGCGGTCTGGCGCATCGAATCGCCTCGTCTGATCGCCGGCCTCGCGCGCCTCGTTCGCGACGTCGGCCGTGCCGAAGATCTCGCTCAGGACGCGCTGGTCGCGGCGCTCGAACAGTGGCCGGTCTCCGGCGTGCCGCGCAACCCCGGCGCGTGGCTGATGGCCGCGGCCAAGAACCGCGCGATCGATCAGTTCCGCCGCGCCAGGCTCCTCGATCGCAAGCACGAGCAGATCGGCTACGAGCGCGGGATCGATCAGGACGCGCCGCCCGATCTGGAGGCGGCCATCGACGACGACATCGGCGACGATCTGCTGCGGCTGATCTTCACGGCATGCCATCCGGTGCTGCCGACCGAAGCGCGCGTCGCGCTCACGCTCCGTCTCGTCGGCGGCTTGACGACGGCCGAGATCGCCCGCGCGTTCGTCGTGCCCGAGCCCACAATCGCCCAGCGCATCGTCCGCGCGAAGCGCACACTGACGAAGGCGCAGGTCCCATTCGAGCTGCCGCGCGGCGCCGATCGTGCGGCGCGGCTGTCGTCCGTGCTCGACGTGATCTATCTCGTGTTCAACGAAGGCTACTCGGCCACGGCCGGCGGAGACTGGACGCGTCCCGAGCTCTGTGAGGACGCGCTGCGTCTCGGCCGGATCCTCGCCGAGCTCGCGCTGCAGGAGCCGGAAGTGCACGGGCTCGTCGCCCTGATGGAGATCCAGGCGTCGAGATTGCACGCGCGCGTGGGGCCGGAAGGTGAGCCGATCCTGCTGTTCGATCAGGATCGCGCGCGATGGGATCAGCTGTTGATCCGGCGCGGGCTGGCAGCGCTCGAGCGAGCCGAGTCGTTGGGACGGATGCGTGGCCAGTACGCGCTGCAAGCCGCGATTGCCGCGTGTCACGCGCGCGCCAGAACGCCGGAGGAGACCGACTGGATACGCATCGCGCGGCTCTACGCCGAGCTCGCGTCGCTCACGCCATCGCCCATCGTCGAGCTGAATCGCGCTGTCGCCGTCGCCATGGCCGAAGGGCCGGCCGCCGGCCTCGCGATCGCCGACGCGATCGTCGCGGCCGGATCGCTCGAGCGCTATCACCTGCTGCCGAGCGTGCGCGCCGACTTCCTCGTCAAGCTCGGCCGTGTGGACGAGGCGCGTCAGGAGCTCGAGCGCGCCGCGTCGCTGACGCAGAACGCGCGCGAGCGCGCGCTGCTGCTCGACCGGGCGCGCGCCGTTACCACGTCCGGTACACCTCCGCCGCGCGAAAGCCTCTGACGTCGACCGCGAGGAGAGGCGGACGTTCGCGCGCTTTCTGGACAGCCGCGTAGTTCTCGAAGTACACGCGGCCCTGCTGCACGATGAACCAGTCATCCGGCCGCGGCGTGTCGTGCTCCGGACGCGCGATGCGCAGGTCGCTTCGTCCCACCGCTGCGGCGTAGAACGCGACGACCGCGGGCGCGTCGGTCACGAGCCGCGCGTGCGCCGGCGCGATGCGCGCGACGTCCGTCACCGCTTCGCGAAGACCGGCGTCGTAGAGCTCGTCCGGCGCGAACCAGAGGCGGCCCGGCGACACGCGTGCGCCGAGCACGTTGCGATAGAGCGCCGAGAGTGGACGAGCCTGGAGCCACGCGGCCAGCGGCGCCAGGAGCACGACGGCTGCACCTGCCGCGACGATGCGGCGTGCGGCGGCCGATCGCGCGTTGGACGCGAGCGCCACGCCATCGGCGATCGCGACGGCGGCCGCGACGTCGAGCATCGCGAGCGTCGGCAGCATGTAGCGCAGGAACTTCGTCGCGACGAGCGAGTAGGGTAACAAGGTCAGCACGATGAACGTCAGCACGTACATGGCGCCGCGATCGTGACGATGCGACAGCCGCCACACGCCGATTGCGCTCGCGGCCAGCACGGCCAGCGGGATCTTCGTCAGCAGATCGGCGAGGTAGAACCATGGAGGCAGCCCTGCCGGCGTCGACGACAGCGTGTTCCGCCAGAGGCGATCCTGGAAGACGTATCCCGTGTGCTGGACCGCGTGCTCGCTGAGGAAGCTCGCGATGGTCATCCAGTTGCCCGGCAGCAGCACGGGAAAGTTGGCGATCAGGAACGCGAGCGCCATCGCGCCGAAATACGTGGGTTTATCTGCGCGATTCGAGCGGGGATGCGGCTCGGCGAGGCGGAAGTACAGGATGTGGATGCCGACGAAGTACGGCACGTACTTCGACGCGAGCATCAGGCCGAATGCCGCTCCGGCCGCCGCGAACCAGCGCTGCGCGCGCGTGGGATCGGTGCGACCGATCGTCTTCGCCCACTCGTAGCAGAGCGACGCCACGAGCAGGAACAGCACGACGAAGGTGTCTTCCTTTGCGATGCGATTGATCGCGATCGCGTTGACATCGAAGGCCCACAGCCACGCGGCGAGCAGGCCCGTCAGCGGCGAGAACCAGTGCGTGACGAGCAGGAACAGCACGAGCGCGATCGCGGCGCCTGCGATCGCGTTCGGCAGACGCACCGCCGTTTCGGTGCGGATGATCGGCGCGCGCGCCGGCTTGTGTGCGTTCCATGCCGATGCCGCGCTCAGCGAGCCGAGCACGGCGAGCTTCATCAACGCCGGATGCTCGCCGTCGAACGCGAAATCGCCTCGGCTGTACGCCTCGGCACCGCGCAGCTTGTCCATCTCGTCTTCGGAAAAGCCGGCCGCGTCGAGCGACGTCACGCGCGCCGCGAGTGCGCTCGCGAAGACGAGCAGCAGGATCAGGCTGCAACACCGCGTGAGCTTCCACGCCGTGCAGGCCGGCCGCGCTCGGAAGGGGACGGAATGGGTGAGAACGGCTGTGGCCACCGCGCGTTCCGATGACGCCTCGCTCGCATGCCGCGAGCCAGGCACACCTCCGTCGGTGCGAAAGCGGTACCAGAACGAGTGGCGGTGTGAGGGGAGGCTCGATGGCGCCGTTCCGAAAAAGGATGGGCACCCGGCAAGGATGTGGGCAAGATCTCACCGAAGATCGGCCATGTCGAAATCCGTTCCGCCCGTTCGACGTGTCAATGAGCGCGCCGATCGTGGCGCAAAC
>DASZVJ010000033.1:0-2419 GCA_035547155.1 Vicinamibacterales bacterium | reverse complement strand
ACGCCCGTCATCGTCCCCGTCAATCAGGAGCCGCATCATCGGCCCGTGTTCGCGAACGACACACTCGCCGTGCTGGACGTGCGCTTTCCGCCGGGTTATACGACGCTGTTTCACACGCACGCGAACGACAACGTGTCCGTCCGCATCGAGACCGGCCCGCTTCGGATCGACACGCTCACGGACACCGGCGAGCCGCAGACCGCGCCGGTCGGCCGCATCGTGTTCAATTCCGCGACGCCGCCCTATACCCATCGCATCACGAACCTCGGCGACACGACCGTGCGCATCGTCGACATCGAAGTGCTCGCGAAAGCGCCGACGCGCGTCGCGGACAAGCCGGACGATCTTGCCGGACACGAGATCGTCGTCGACAATGCGCGCGTCAGGCTGAGCCGCGTCGTCGTTCCCGCGGGGCAATCGCTTCCTCCCCATGGGCATCCGCGCGGCTGGCTCTCGGTCGTCGTCCGCGGCGCGGAGCCGGGATCGTTCCAGTGGCACGAGGCCGGATCCGTCGTTCCCGCCCTGAGTGCCGGGGCCGACGCGCTGGAAGTCGTCGAAATCGACGTCAAATAGCCGTCATTCATCTTTTTGCGAGAGCCGGAATCCACGATGTCGATCCGTCGCATGGCCGGACGACTATCTGATGTTCAGACCGGCTCGACGCCGGTGGAGGATTGACCAATGAAGTACTTGTGTCTGATTTACGACGACGAGAAGAAGCTCGCGGCCATGTCGAAGACGGAAGCCGACCAGTTCATGGGCGAGTACATGGCGTTCACGGAGTCGATCCGCGCGAGCGGACACTATCTCGGTGGCAACGCGCTGCAGACGGTGTCGACGGCGACGTCGGTCCGTTCCCGCAACGGCAAGATCTCGACGACCGACGGGCCGTTCGCCGAGACCAAGGAGCAGCTCGGCGGCTACTACCTGATCGAAGCCAAGGACCTGAACGACGCGCTGGCCGTCGCGGCACGGATTCCGTCCGCGCGGATCGGCACGATTGAAGTCCGGCCGATCATGGCCTTCTGATCGAGCGATGCACGACGACGCGACCGGCGTGATGCGGGATCGGATCGAGTCGATCTATCGCGCCGAGTCGCGCCGCGTGCTGGCCACGCTCATCCGTCTGCTCGGCGATTTCGAGCTGGCTGAAGAAGCGTTGCACGACGCGTTCGTCGCCGCGATGGATCAATGGCCGCGCGGCGGCCTGCCCGACAACCCGCGTGCGTGGCTCGTGTCCGCCGGCCGGTTCAAGGCGATCGATACCGTCCGCCGGCGTGCGCGCTTCGACGCGTCGCTCTCGACGCTGGCGGCGACGCTCGAGCGCTCGATCGATCCGTTCGCCGGCGCTCAAGAGTCCGTCGAAGACGATCGCCTGCGGCTGATCTTCACCTGCTGCCATCCGGCGCTCACGCCCGACGCGCAGATCGCGCTCACGCTGCGTGAGGTGTGCGGGCTGACGACGGAGGAGATCGCGCGCGCGTTTCTGGGGCGGCCATCGACGGTCGCGCAGCGGATCGTGCGCGCGAAGTCGAAAATCCGCGACGCGCGCATTCCGTATCAGGTGCCGGAGCGTGCCGACCTGCCCGCGCGGCTCGACGCCGTGCTGCACGTCGTCTATCTCGTCTTCAACGAAGGCTACAGCGCCTCGTCTGGCGACGCGCTGACGCGTCAGGAGCTGTCGGCGGAGGCGATTCGCCTCGGCCGGTTGCTGCTCGAGCTGCTGCCGGACCCGGAAGTGATGGGGCTGCTGGCGTTGATGCTGATTCACGAGTCGCGTCGCGACGCGCGCAGCACGCCGGACGGCGACGTCATCCTGCTGGACGAGCAGGATCGCGCGCGATGGGATCGCGCGTTGATTGCGGAAGGCGAAGCGCTCGTCGAGCGCGCGATCGCGTCACGGCGATTCGGGCCGTACACGCTGCAGGCGGCGATTGCCGCCGTGCACGCCGCGGCTCCCGCGGCGGCGGACACGGATTGGCCGCAGATTGTCGGGCTCTACGATCTGCTCATGCGCGCGGATCCGTCGCCGGTCGTCGAGTTGAATCGCGCCGTGGCGATCGCGATGCGCGACGGCCCGGCGGCCGGCCTGGAGGCGATCGAGCACCTGCTCGCACGCGGCGAGTTGACGGATTATCTGTGGGCGCATTCGGCGCGCGCGGATTTGTATCGGCGCAACGGCCAGCTTCACGAAGCGAAAGCCGCGTACGCGCGCGCGCTGGCGCTTGCGACGCACGCGCCGGAGCGACGGTTTCTGGAACGACGATTGGCCCGTCTTGCGCTAAGCTGACGCGCGCCATGACCACGTTGACTCGATCGATTGCCGGGTGCCGGCCGTCTCGCGTCGCTGCCGCGGCGATCGTGCTGCTGATTGCCTTCGGGGCGCTTCATCTCTCCGCGCGTCAGCAGACATCGCGAG
>DASZVJ010000032.1:0-3905 GCA_035547155.1 Vicinamibacterales bacterium | reverse complement strand
GGCGTGTTGCCGAGACCAGGGCCGACCGCGATGACATCCGCATGGAACGCGAGCACGGCGTCGACGGCGGACTCGACGACGACGCCGTCCGCGGATTCGTCGAGCGGCAGCGTCATGTACTCCGCGCCGAGCGCCGAGACGATGGGCAGGACGGACGCGGGCGTTGCGACGGTCACCAATCCCGCGCCAGAGCGAAGCGCGCCCATCGCGGCGAGATGCGCCGCACCACTCTTCCCGCGCGAGCCGGCGACGACGAGGACGCGGCCGTAGGTGCCTTTGTGGGAGTCGTGCGCGCGCGGCACGATGAGCGCGCGCATCGATTCGCGCGAGAGAATTTCCGTTCGCGGCCCATCGATCGCGTCGATGACCGCGTCGGGGATGCCGATGTCCGCGATGACGAGCGCGCCCGCGAGCTGCTCGGCCGGCGGCAGCACGAGCGGCAGCTTCGGCGCGGCCAGCGTGACCGTCATGATCGCGTCGATCGCCGGTCCCGGCACGTTCGGCCCATCCGCAGACACGCCGCTCGGCAGATCGATCGCGACGACCGGCTTCGGCGACGCGTTGACGTCGGCGACGATCGTCTCCGCCAATCCCGTCAGCGGCCCGCGCAATCCCGTCCCGAACAGCGCGTCGATGATCAGATCCGCGTCGAGCACATCGCTGCCGTGCAGCTCCCACGCCGCCGCATCGCCGATCTCGACGACGTCGTGACCGAGGGTGCGAAGGCTGGCAAGCGTCGTGCGCGCATCGCCCTTGACGTCGGCCGCGCGGCCCAACAGGAAGACGCCCACGGACAGGCCCTGCTCGGCGAGCACGCGCGCGGCGACGAAGCCATCGCCGCCGTTGTTGCCCGGCCCGCACAGCACGGCGATGCGCCAGTGCTCGAGGCTGTCGAAGCGGGCTTCGATCGCCGCGACGACCTGGCGGCCGGCGTTTTCCATCAGCACGACGGATGGGATGCCGACGTCTTCGATCGTCCGGCGATCCGCCTCGCGCATCTGAGCCGTATCAAGCAAGCGCATGGCAAGGACTAGCGCCTGCGGCGCGGAGTCAACTTCGAACTTTGAACTTCGAACGTCGAACTCATCGCGCTTCCGCGTACGTCGCGCGCACCGCGGCGCCGATGCGCGCGGGCGAGGTCCACGTCGGGTACTGCGCCTGGATCTCGGACGTGATCACCGGCACCGCCTGCTCGACCGTCTGGCCCTGCGCCTTCAACGTACGCACTTTGGCGAGAATCGCGGTGACGACGGCGCGTTGCTCCGAAATGAGGGATTCATCTCCCATCGGCCCGTGGCTCGGCACGATCCGCGTCGGCCGCATCGCCTCGAGCGTGTCGAACGCCTTCAGCCACGCGGTCGTGCTCGACTGTCCGCTGAACGCCAGAAACGCGCGGTTCATGACGACGTCGCCGGAGAAGAGGACACGGTCGGGATTGACGAATGCGACGGTGTCGCCGCGCGTGTGCGTCGGACCGACCCAGCGCAGATCGACCGTCACGCCGCCGCCGAGATCGACGTGATAGTCCGTCGCAAAATGGACGTCGCCCTTGCGCAGCGTGACGTCGCGCAGCAGATCCGCGTGGACCGGCGAGATGCGAGAGAAGCTCGTCATCATGCCCGGCCCGAGCTCGTCGAGGTCCTGCTGTTCGGCATCAGACACGATGAATGTCGTCGACGCCGGAAACGCGGTGGCGCCGCCCGCATGCTCCGGATGGAAGTGCGTCGCCACCAAGTACATCTTCGCGTTCTTGCTGACCTTGGCGACTTCCTTCAGCACGGTCTCCGCGTTGCGTGGTCCGAGGCCCGTGTCGACCACCAGCGTCGCATTGGCTCCAACGACGATGCCGACGTTGGGGACGAGAGGGACGGAGCCGTCGGGAATGACGTAGACGTGCTCGGAGATCTTCGTCGTCACGCCCTCGCGCACGAGCGGCGGAGCGGGAGCCGCCGGCGGCTGCTGGCGGGCCAGGACACCCATCGTCAACGCGGATGCGAGCACGACAGCAGCAGACATCGTGCGTGACATGGCGGTCCTCACACCGTCACATCGTCGGCGTACGCCTCGACGGGCGGACAGGCGCAGACGAGATGACGATCCCCGTACGGATTGTCGATGCGCGAGACGGTTGGCCAGAACTTGTGCGCGCGGAGGCCGGCGACCGGATACGCGGCATGCTCGCGCGAATACCGGTGCGGCCAGTCGGTCGCGGTGACGTCTTCTGCGGGGTGCGGCGCGTGCTTGAGCGCGTTGTCGAGCGGGTCCGCGTGCCCCATCGCGACGGCTTCGATTTCCGCATGAATCGCGAGCATCGCGTCGCAGAAGCGATCGAGCTCCTCCTTGGGCTCGCTTTCCGTCGGCTCGACCATCAGCGTGCCCGCGACGGGGAACGAGACCGTCGGCGCGTGGAAGCCGTAGTCCATCAGACGCTTCGCGACGTCCTGCTCGTCGATGCCGGTGCGCGCCTTCGCCGGACGCAGATCGAAAATCAGCTCGTGCGCGACGCGTCCTTGCGCACCCGTATACAGCACCGGAAACGCGTGCTCCAGCCGCGACTTGATGTAGTTCGCGTTGAGCATCGCAATCTCGGTGGCCTTCGTCATGCCGGCCGCACCGAGCATGCGAATGTAGCCGTACGAGATGAGCAGGATGCTCGCACTGCCCCACGGCGCCGCCGCGACCGGCGCGATCGCCTGCGCGCCACCGGTCTTGACCAGCGGATGTCCCGGCAGAAACGGCGCAAGATGCGCGGCGACCGCGATCGGCCCCATGCCAGGGCCGCCGCCGCCGTGCGGAATGGCGAACGTCTTGTGCAGGTTCAGATGGCAGACGTCCGCGCCGATGTCCGCGGGGCTCGTGAGGCCGACCTGCGCGTTCATGTTCGCGCCGTCCATGTACACCTGACCGCCGTGCTCGTGGACGATCGCGCAAATCTCGCGGATGCGCGTCTCGAAGACGCCGTGCGTGCTCGGATAGGTGACCATCAGGCACGCAAGCCGATCGCGATGCGTCTCCGCCTTCTGTCGCAGATCGCCGACGTCGATGTTGCCGCGCTCGTCGCACGCAACGATGGCGACGGCCATGCCGGCCATGGCGGCACTCGCCGGATTGGTGCCGTGCGCCGACTGCGGGATCAGCACAACGGTGCGTGCCGCATCTCCTCGCGACGCGTGATACGCCTTGATGACGAGCAGTCCCGCGAGCTCGCCCTGCGCGCCGGAGTTGGGCTGCAGCGAGACTGCCGCGAATCCCGTGACCTCGGCCAGCGCAGCTTCGAGCTCGCGGAATATCTGCTGGAATCCCGCCGCCTGCTCGACCGGTACGAACGGATGCAGCCGCGAGAACGCCGGCCACGTGATCGGCAGCATCTCGGCCGCCGCGTTGAGCTTCATCGTGCACGAGCCGAGCGGGATCATCGCCGTGTCTAGGCCGAGATCCTTGCGCTCGAGCTGGCGGATGTACCGCATCATCTCGGTCTCGGAGTGATGCGCGTTGAAGACCGCATGCATCATGAACGGCGACGTGCGGCGCAGCGCCGGCGGGATCACCGTGGTTGGACTGCCGCTCGCCGGCGTGACGACGGCCGGCTTTCCCGACGCCTCGCCAAACGCGGCCGCGACATCGGCCAGATCGCGCTCTTCGACCGTCTCGTCCAGCGCGACCTGCACGACGCCGGGCTCGGGATAGCGGAAATTGATCTCCCGTCGCTCCGCCGCCTGCCGCAGCCGCGCGATCGCCGCCGGCTCCGCCTCGACGCGGATGGTGTCGAAAAACACCGGCGACGTCTGCCGCCAGCCCGCGGCTTGCACGGCCGCGGCGAGCCGCACGGCACGATCGTGCACGCGCGCCGCGATCGCCCGTAAGCCCGCCGGTCCGTGATACACGCCGTAGAACGCCGCGATGTT
>DASZVJ010000031.1:0-1768 GCA_035547155.1 Vicinamibacterales bacterium | reverse complement strand
GCCGAGCTGAAAATCGACGGTCTCAGCATCGCGTTGACGTACGAGCGCGGTCGGCTGACACGCGCCGTCACGCGCGGCGATGGCACGGAAGGCGAGGACGTCACGGCGAACGCGCGCGTCATCCGCGCGATCCCGCTGCGGTTGCGGCCCCCGAGCCCGCCGGCCATCATGGAAATTCGCGGCGAAGTCTATCTGCCGATCGCCGCGTTCGAGCGCATGAACGTCGAACGCGAGGAAGCCGGCGAGCCGCCGTTCGCCAATCCTCGCAACGCCGCGGCCGGCGCGATCCGCACGCTCGACCGCGACGCCGTCTCGCGGCGCGGCCTGCGCGCGTTCACGTATCAGATCGTCACGCCGCCCGACGTCGCGCTGCCGATGACGACGCACCAGGAGGTGCTGCGCGAGCTCGCGGCGTGGAGTTGTCCGGTCGAATCGCACTGGCAGGTGTGCGCCGGGATCGACGAGGTCGTCGGGTTCTGCGAGCAGTGGCGTACCGCGCGGCGTCAATTGCCCTTCGAGACCGACGGCGTCGTCATCAAGCTCGACGACCTCGCGCTGCGGGCGACGGTCGGCCACACGGCGAAGTTTCCGCGATGGGCGGTCGCGTTCAAGTTTCCGGCGGAGCAGGCGAGAACGACGTTGCTGAAGATCGACGTCAACGTCGGCCGGACGGGCCGTGTCACGCCGTTCGCCGTGCTCGAGCCGGTGCGGCTGAGCGGCACGACCGTGTCGCTCGCGACGCTGCACAACGAGCAGGAAATCGAGCGCCGCGACGTGCGCGAAGGCGACACCGTGATCATCGAGAAGGGCGGCGAGATCATCCCGAAAGTGATCGGCCCGGTGCTGGACGACGAGCACGAGGCGCGTCCGAAGTGGGTGATGCCGTCGACGTGCAAATTCTGCGGCAGCGCGCTCGTCAGACCGGAGGACGAGGTCGTCTGGCGCTGCGAGAACGCATCGTGTCCGGCGCGGATCCGGCGCGGACTGCTGCACTTCGCGTCGCGGCGCGCGATGAACATCGAAGGGCTCGGCGAGTCGCTGGTCGATCAGCTCGTGACGTCGGGTCTCGTGCACGACTACGCCGATCTCTACGCGCTGACGATCGATCAGCTCGCCGCGCTCGAGCGCATGGGCAAGAAGTCCGCCGCGAATCTCGTCGCGGAGATCGATCGCAGCCGCGCGAGCGAGCTGTGGCGGCTGCTGCACGGCATCGGCATCCGTCACGTCGGCGAAGGCGGCGCGCGGGCGATTGCGCGCGCGTTTCCCGCACTGGCCGTGCTGCGCGACGCGAGCGTCGGCGAGCTGCAGGCCGTGCCGGACGTCGGCGAAGTCGTCGCGAAGTCCGTGCGCGCGTTTCTCGACGAGCCGCGCAATCAGCAGCTGCTGGATCGTCTCGCGGCGGCTGGCGTCCGCACGGAAGACGACGTGGCGGCGGATCAGCGGCCGGCGCGGCAGCCGCTCGCGGGGCAGACGTTCGTGCTCACGGGCACGCTCGAGCATCTGACGCGCGAGGCCGCGACGGAGCAGATCGAGCGGCTCGGCGGCAAGGTGAGCGGCTCGGTCAGCAAGAAGACGACATGGGTCGTCGTCGGCCACGAGGCGGGCAGCAAGCTCGACAAGGCGCGTGCGCTCGGCGTCGCGGAGCTCGATGAGGCGGGCTTTACGGCACTTATAATGAAAGCGACCGCCTCATGACTCGCCAGGCCGGCGCCCTCATCGGACTGACCGCGATCGTCGCGTTCCTGCTCGGCCTCGTGGTGGCCGACTC
>DASZVJ010000030.1:0-16857 GCA_035547155.1 Vicinamibacterales bacterium | reverse complement strand
TCCACGGGCCGGTCGATCTTCGCGGGCGCTGGCGCTGACGACAGAAGACGCGTAGGGGCCGCCCTTGTGGCGACCCCTGCTTCTGATCGCCGGGTCTAAAGACCCGGCCTACATCTATCAAGTCGTAGGGGCGCCCCTTGTGGGCGCCTGGTCCGGTCAGGCAGGCTATCGTCCCGCCGGCGCCGGCGTCGCCGCGGGAGCACCGCCGCGGCCCGTGCGTGGCGGCTGCGCGACGTGTGTCGCGACGTCGCGCGCGGCTTTCGTCTCGACGCCCGGCTTCTGCAGGAAGCCGAGATCGCGCATCCAGTCGACGAGCCTGATCTGCCACGTGCCGAACGGCGTCCCGTTGCGATCGGTCAGGCCGCCGCTCATCGAGCCGCCTTCCGGCAGCGGATCGCCGGGATGGCGGCCAGTGGCGTAGATGTGCATCTCGAGATCGGGGATGCGTGCGCGCAGGAACGCGGAGAAGTACTGATCCGCCCAAATCGCATGCTGCGCATCGTCCGTGCCCGCGCAGACGAGGAACGTCGGCGGCGCGTTGGCCGGGATCGGCGTGCTCGGATCGCGCGCGAACGGCGTCGGGCCAGGGTAGACGAGCGCGACGAAGTCCGGCCGCGCGCTCACGCCGGCGAGCGGATCGGATGCGTCGGCGTGCGCATGCTCGTACGTCTCGAACGCGAGTCCAGCCGGTGCGGCGAGCTCGGCGCCGGCGGAGAAGCCCATGATGCCGATCTTGTGCGGATCGATCTTCCACTCTGCCGCGCGCGCCCGCACCATCCGGATCGCCTGCTGCGCGTCGTACACCTCGTCGGTCTGCGGGTTGTAGCCATCGTGCCGCAGCCGGTTGCGCAGGATGACCGTGTTGACGCCGTAGTTGTAGAAGAACGGCACGAAGTCCGAGCCTTCCGATCCGACGTTGAGGAAGTTGTGTCCGCCGCCGGGCGCGAGGATCACGACGGCGCCCGTGTTCAAGCTCGCCGGCACGCCGTGGAACTCGATCGACGGGTTGTGGATGCCGACGACGCTCGCGATGCGGCCGGGCGTGCCGTTGGTCATCGAGTAGACCTCGGGCTCTTTCAGTCGATCGGCCTTGAGCAGCGGAGAGTCCGGTGGAAACAGCGGCACGACGATGCCGCCTTCGAGAATCGCTTGCGGCTGATAGGGCGCATCCGTCGGCGCGGCTGGCGCGGGCACGCGCTGCGGCGGCGGAGCGGGCGGCAGTTGTGAGGGCGTCGACGTCTGAGCGGCGAGACCCGCCGCGGCCACAGTGAACAGCAGGCTTGCCAGTGTCATTCGTGAGACCGACATCATCGAATCCAATCGCGCTACGCGCGCAGCGTCTTCCAGTTGTCCAGGCACTTCCCGACCATCGCGAGCTCGCCGGCCGGGCCGGCGATTTCCTGCTCGATCAGGTAGTACTCGACGCCGCCGGTCGACTCCGCGGCCGCGAAGATCGCTTTCCACGGCACGTCGCCCTCGCCGAACGCGACGGCGTAGCCTCGTCCCTGGCCGGAGCCCCAATCCTTGCAGTGCAGGCTCTTGATGCGGCCGGGATTGGCCGTGATCCACGCGACGGGATCCTGGCCGGCCTGCACGCACGTGCCGACGTCGAACTGCAGGACGAAGTCCTTCGGCGTGTTGGCCGCGAGGATGTCCATCGGCCGCTGGCCGATCGCGCCGCTCCATTCGGTCTGATGGTTGTGGAATCCGGCCCGCATGCCGAGCGGCCGCAGCGTCTCCATCACGCCCGTCATCTGATCGCCGAGCGCCTTCCACTTGTCGGCGGTGTTCGGCCCCGGCGCGCTCGCGAGGACGATCGTCGTGCTGCCGATGATCTGGTTCAGCTCGATCGCCTTCTTCAGACCGTCGCCGGTGAATGACGCGACGTTGTTGTGTGTCGACCGGCAGGTGATGCCGAGGCCGTCGAGCAGCTTGCGGACGTCTTTCGCCGCATCGGGCGTCCAGTCGAAGTACGGCGCGTAGAACTCGACGATCTGATAGCCGAGCTTGGCGACCGCGGTCACCGTGCCTGGCAGATCCTTCGCCAGCGCGTCGCGGACGGAGTAGAGCTCGAGACCGACCGGAATCGTGCGCGTCTGTCCGCGCAGGACCGTGGCCGCAAACGGCAACGCGCCGGCGACCGCCAGAAACTCGCGCCTGGAGACGTCATGAGATGTCGTCATGGGGCGTCACGATAGCACGAAGGCTCGGCGAACGGCTGAGACCTGTTGGACAGCCTACTCATCCGTTACACACCCACGGCTCGCATCGCTGACCGTGCGGATGTAGCGTGCGAGCACGCCGCGCGTGGCGCGAAGCGGCGGCGTCTTCCACGCCGCGCGTCGTGCGGCGAGATCGGCATCGGTCAGCGTCACGCTCAGCTCGTTTCGCTCGGCGTCGATCACGATCGGATCGCCATCGCGCACGAGCGCGATCGGTCCGCCCTCCTGTGCCTCCGGCGTCACGTGCCCGACGATGAACCCGTGCGAGCCGCCGGAGAATCGGCCGTCGGTGATCAGCGCGACGTCCTTGCCGAGACCCGCGCCGACGATCGCCGACGTCGGCGTCAGCATCTCCGGCATGCCCGGCCCGCCCTTCGGTCCTTCGTAGCGGATGACGACGACGTCGCCTTTGACGATGAGCCGCTGCTCGAGCGCGTGCAGCATCGCTTCTTCGGAGTCGAACACCTTGGCCGGGCCGGTGAAGCGAAGTCCCTCTTTGCCCGTGATCTTCGCGACGGCGCCTTGCGGCGCGAGGTTGCCTTTGAGGATCTGCAGATGGCCGGTCGCTTTGAGCGGATTCGTCAACGGCCGGACGATCGGCTGGCCAGGCGTCAGGCCGGGAAGATCCTGCAGATTCTCGCGGACGGTGCGTCCGGTCACGGTGAGGCAGTCGCCATCGATGAGGCCGCCGTCCAACAACAGCTTCATCACGGCGGGCGTGCCGCCGACGCGCTGGAGATCTTCCATGACGTACTGACCGCTCGGTCTGAAGTCGGCGAGCAGCGGCGTGCGGGCGCTGATGCGCTGGAAGTCGTCGATCGTCAACGGCACGTCCGCCGTTCGCGCCATCGCGATCAGGTGCAGCACGGCGTTGGTCGATCCGCCGAGCGCGACGACGACGGTGATGGCATTTTCGAAGGCCGCGCGCGTCATGATGTCGCGCGGCTTGAGGTCTGTTTCGAGCAGGTGCCGGATCGCCGCGCCCGCACGGCGGCATTCGTCGGCTTTCTGCGGATCATCGGCCGGCGTCGACGAGCTGTACGGCAGCGACATGCCGAGCGCTTCGATCGCGGACGCCATCGTGTTGGCGGTGTACATCCCGCCGCACGCGCCGGGGCCCGGACACGCGTGCTGGACGATCGCCTGGCGCTGGGACTCGTCGATCGTGCCCGCGAGATATTCGCCGTAGCTCTGGAAGGCGGAAACCACGTCGAGCGTGCGGCCGCCGAGATGGCCCGCGCGAATCGTGCCGCCGTAGATCATCAGCGACGGCCGGTTCAGACGCGCCATGGCCATGACGCATCCCGGCATGTTCTTGTCGCAGCCGGGCAGCGAGATGTTCGCGTCGTACCACTGCGCGCTCATCACGGTCTCGATCGAGTCGGCGATCAGATCGCGCGACGGCAGCGAGAAGCTCATGCCGTCGGTGCCCATCGAGATGCCGTCGCTCACGCCGATCGTGTTGAACCGGAAGCCCACCATGCCGGCGGCTTCGACGCCCGCCTTCACGTGGCCGGCGAGATCCAGCAGGTGCATGTTGCACGGGTTGCCCTCGAACCACATGCTCGCGATGCCGACCTGCGGCTTGTCGGCGTCGGCAGGCTTCAGACCGGCGGCGTGGAGCATCGCCATCGATGCGCCCTGTGATTTCTGCTGCGTGAGTCTCGCGCTGTACTTGTTCAACTGTGCCATCGTCGGTTTCCGTTGCAGACCGCCGCGCGTCGCGTGTGTCCGCACGCCAAAATGAAAAACTCCTGCCGCAGAGCCGGCAGGAGTCATCAGCCGCGCTCATCGTGCGGCGGTTGTGGTCGGGTGAACTCCATCACCCGTCGCGCCGCGTCAGCATAGCAGATGCGGGCGCGGTACTTGGGTACGCGCCCGCGAGTTGTCACCCCCTGAGCGTCAGGAGCGCGCCGGCGACCATGAGCGCGGCGCCGATGCCGAGGCGCCATGAGATCGGCTCGCGGAGCACGACGGCCGCGAGGACGATCGTGAACGCGAGGCTGAGCTTGTCGATCGGCGCGACGCGCGACGCGGGGGCGAGCTGCAGCGCCCGGAAGTACGCGAGCCATGACAGGCCGGTGGCGATTCCCGACAACACCAGAAATACCCACGAGCGCCATCGCAACGCCGTGAGCGTCACGTGTTCTCCGCGCGCGAAGACGATGCCCCAGGCGAATATCAACACCACGCCCGTGCGTATGGCGGTCGCGAGGTTCGACGGGATGTCCTCGACGGCGAGTTTCGCCAGAATGGCCGTCGCGGCGGCCGCCAGCGCGGACGCGAACGCGAACATCCACCAGGTCATGGTCCCTCCTGGCGAGAGAGCGTAGCCGATCCGATTCGCCACATTCGGTCATCGACGCCGCTTCGGGGGCGGGTCGTCGACCTTGCCGGGCGCCTCGCGGCGCGCGATATCAGATATCAGATGAGGCGCGCCAGAGCGATTCCCGCCCACAGCGCGAGGTAGCCGGCGACGACGCTGCCGATCACGTACGCGCCGGCGACGAGAAACGCGCCTTCTGAATTCAGGAGGAACACATCGAGCTCGAACGTCGAGAACGTCGAATAGGCGCCGATGAATCCGATCGGGATGAGGAAGCGCCAATTCGGGTTCGTCGCGAAACGGTCGGCGATGAGCGTGCTGGCGAGGCCCATGATCAGGCACGCGGAGAGATTGACGACGAACGTGCCCCACGGGAATCCCGCCGGCACGCGCGGCTGGACCACGAGCGCCACTTGATAGCGCGCGATCGAGCCGAGCGCGCCGCCGATGGCCAGCATCACGTAACGCATCACGCAAGCCTCCTCAGGCTTTGAAATCGTGGGTGGTCGGCGAGCGGGCATGCCGGCCAGCACGTCGTATCGACGATCAGCGCGAGATCCGATGCGGGAGAGTGAAGACACGTCTCCCGCAGCCGTAGCTCGCAGGAGTCATCTTCCCTCGATGAATCAGGAGGGCGGTTAGGGTGAACTCCAACACCCTTGAATTGCTCAGATGATATTACGGGCGACAGGGCGCGGGCTATGGGCCACGAGAGGCGTCGTAGGGGCGACCCTTGTGGTTGCCCCGGCCCGGGCCGCCACAAGGGCGGCCCCTACGGCATTACCTGTCGCCCCAAGCCCGCGATCGTCGCCTGCTAGCGGTAGTACTGCTTGTACATTCCCCGCCTGAACAACCACCCGCCGAGTGGGCCGAGCCATTGCAGGACGTAGTACATGTGGCCGAGATCGATCATCTCGATCAGGTTGCCGTCGAAGTCCTTGGCAAAGAAGAACGAATGGCCGCGAGGCGAGCGCTCCGGCTTGCCGAGGCACTCGACGCCTTTCGAGACGAGGTAGTCGTACCAACGTTGGATGCCGTGCACGTTGAACGAGATGTGCGTGAGCCCGACGCGATTCCACGGACCCGCGACCGGCGGCTGCTGCGGCTGGAACTCGAAGATTTCCAGCGTCGCGCCGCCGGGCGCGCGGATCCAGCCAATTTTGCAGGACGGCGCGTCGCCCTCGACGCCGAAGAACGTGCGCACGCGCTCGGGCGGCGTGTCCGCGACGCCGACGAGCGGGCAGCCGAACACGTCCCAGTAGAACTGCACGGCCTTGTGGAAGCTCGACACCGTGATGCCGACGTGACTGAACGAGCGCGCTCTCATGACATGAGCTCCAGGATCACGATCGCAAATCCGTCGCGATGAGGTGGTCCGCGACGCGCAGCGCCTGCGCGATGATCGTCAGCGCCGGATTGACCGCCGCCGACGAAGGGAAGAACGACGCGTCGACGACGAAGAGATTCTCGACGTCGTGCGTGCGGCAGTAGGGATCGAGCACGGACGTCCGCGGATCGGTGCCGAAGCACAGCGTGCCGCACTGGTGCGTGGTGTTGCGCGTCTTGTGCGAGTACGCCATCACCTTCCAGAATCCCAGCCGCTTCAGGATGCGCGTCGTCTCCGTGACGAGCTCCGCGTGCGCGGTTAGATTCGTCGGGCGATACGACAGCCGGATGCGGCCGTCCGATTCGACGGTGACGCGGTTGTCGTCGAGCGGCAGATCTTCGGACATGGCGAGCCAGTCGACGCCGCGTGCGACCCAGGCGTCGTACGCCCACAGCGGAATCCACGGTGCGACCGTCTGCGCCATGACGCCGTGCGTGCGGCCCTGCGACTGAATCTGGCCGAGCGGATAGCGCGATCGCGGACCGTGCAGATAGAAGTCGTTGATCGCGACCGTCTTCTGGAACACCGTCGTGTTCCGCCGAAACGGATGAAAGCCTTGCATCATCGTCGCCAGATGCGCCATGTAGCGGCGCCCGACGAGTCCCGACGAGTTGGCGAGGCCGCGCGGATGACGATCGGTCGCGGATCGCAGCAGGAGCGCCGCCGAGTTCACCGCGCCGCACGAGACGATGACGTGGTCCGCCGTCAGACGACGACGCTCGCCGTCGCGGACGATCTCGACGGCGTCGATGCGACGGCCCGAGGGATCGGTGACGAGGCGTTCCGCATACGCGCGCGTGAGCAGCTCGACGTTCGGCGACGCGATCGCGGGAAGCACGGCACAGACTTCCGCGTCGCTCTTCGCGTGGATGCGGCAGGGAAACGAGTTGCACGTGTTGCAGAGAATGCAGCCGCCGGGCTCGCCCGGACGCAGCAGACCGAGCGGCAACGGCGATGGATGCAGCCCCTGTTGCTTCAGCGCGTCGACGATCACCGCCATTTCCGGCGCGTGCGGGATCGGCGCGTACGGATACGGGCCGCGCGGCGGCTCCGTCGGATCGTCGCCGACCGCGCCGTGCACGGAATACAGCCGCTCCGCGCGGTCGTAGTACGGCGCGAGCGTGTCGTAATCGATCGGCCACGCGGGCGACACGCCGTCGACGTGCTCCAACGTCTGGAAGTCCTCGCGCCGCAGGCGATAGAGCACGCTGCCCCAGAACTTCGTGTTGCCGCCGACGTTGTAGTGCGTGTACGGCTGGAAGCGCTCGCCGTCGCCGTCGAGCCAGCGCTCCGTCGTGCGATAGCGCAGGTGCTTCCAGACTTCCGTGGGATCCCAGTTCGCCGGCTCCTGCGGCACGGCCTCGCCGCGCTCGATCACGAGCACGCGCGCGCCGGTGCTCGCGAGCGCCTGTGCCATCGTGCCGCCGCCGGCGCCGCTGCCGATGATGATGATGTCGGCGTGATCCTGAAGCATTACG
The DNA here is from genome assembly GCA_035547155.1 of Vicinamibacterales bacterium. Lineage (GTDB taxonomy): Bacteria > Acidobacteriota > Vicinamibacteria > Vicinamibacterales > SCN-69-37 > CAZNMF01. Next base: position 9,444 of record DASZVJ010000030.1, on the reverse strand, counting down.
AGAGCGTGAGCGCCGGTGCCGGTGCCGGTGCCGGTGCGGGAGCGGCCGTCGCGTACACCTGATCCATCAGATGCTGATCGTCGAGCGCGCGCTCGAGGCTCATCTCGGGCACGCGGCCCGTCCGGATGGCTGCCGCGAAATCGCGATACATCGCGCGATAGCCGCGGAGATCGCGCAGGCCCGGCACGAACACGCGCGGCAGTCCTCGGCCGTGTGCGAAGACCATCGCGCCGTTGGACTCGAACGAGATGACGCCACGGCGCCCCATCAGCTTCGAGAGCCGAAGCCCGCGGAACACCGACGGAATCTCGCGCGAGTAGTAGAGCGATCCGACCGCGCCGTTGTCGTAGCGAAACGCGGCGAGCATGCTCTTCGTCCGCCGATCGGGCCCCTGCGCCGAGGGCGATGGACGATAGCCCTCGATCGACGTGATGCGCGGGCCCAAGCTGCCGGCGAAGTGCAGCCAGTGAATGCCTTCTTCGAAGAACGCGTCGCCGCCCGCCATCGTCTCGTCGTTGCGCCAGTCGGTCGCGGTCTTCAGCCGGCGCGCCACCGTGACGAACTGCGCGAACACCAGATCGCCGATGAAGCCCGAGGCGAGCAGACCGCGCAGGCGCACGGCCAGCGGCTTGTAGTGATCGTTCTCGCCGACGATGACGACGCGTCCGGCGCGATCGCGCGCGGCGATCGCGCGCGCATAGTCGGCCGTCGCCGGAAATGCCGGCTTTTCCACGAGCACGTGCTTGCCGGCCGCGAGCGCCTGTAGTGCGAGATCGAGGTGGAAACGCGGCGGCACCGCGATGACGACGGCGTCGATCGCCGGATCGGCGATCGCGCGCTGGTAGTCGTCGTAGCTGTTCGCGCCGCCGAACCGCCGGCAGAACGACGCCGCGCGCGCGGCGTTGCGGCTGGCGTAGCTGCAGATGAACTCGCGCGACAGCGCGGCCTTCAGATGGCGGCTGTGGACGCGGGTGATGAAGCCGCATCCGAGAAACGCCACGCGGATCGGCTCGGACACCGTGTCATCATACCCGGCGTGTTGCCGGCCCTGTATCATCCTGCCATCCATCGCGGGAGTGTTGTCGATGCTGCGATCCGTTGCCGTCACCGTCGTCGTCTGTCTGATCGGATCTCTCGGCTGCGCCGATCGAGGGACGTCCGTGCCCGCTGAGTCGTCGAAGCCGGCGGCATCCGCCGCGTCCGCGTCGCCAGGCACGTTCGGCGACGACGTTGCGTTTCTGCGCGCGCACACGCACGTGACGGTGCTCACGAGCGCGGATAGGCAGTCGCAGATCGCCATCGCGCCCGACTATCAGGGGCGCGTGATGACGAGCACGGCCGCCGGCGAATCCGGCGCGAGCTTCGGGTACCTCCATCGATCCGGCATCGAAGGCGGTCAGCGCCAGCCGCACATGACCGTGCTGGGCGGTGAAGATCGTTTCTGGCTCGGTCCCGAGGGCGGACAGTACGGTTTGTACTTTCCGCCGGGCGCCGCGTTCGACACCGAGCACTGGCAGGTGCCGGAGCCGATTGACTGGGGCGGCTGGTCCGTCGTCGATCAGACGGATCGATCGATCACGTTCCGCGAGCCGATGGCGGTGACGAACTATTCCGGAACACGCTTCGATCTGCGGGTCGATCGCACGGTGCGCCTGCTCGATCGCGCCGCCGCCGCGACGCTGCTCGGCCACGCGCCCGCCGCGAGCGTGCGCGTCGTCGCGTACGAGTCGGATAATCGCATCACAAACACGGGGTCGGCGCCATGGAAGAAGGACACGGGCCTCGTGTCAATCTGGATCCTCGGCCAGTTCCGGCCCGCACCGCACACGACGATCGTGATTCCCGTCGCCGGCGGATCGACGGCCGAGCGCGGACCTGTCGTCAACGACGCGTACTTCGGCGCGATTCCCGCGGATCGGTTGCGCGTGGCGAATGACACGGTCTTCCTGCGCGCCGACGGGCGTCAGCGCGGGAAGATCGGCATCCCACGGCCGCGCGTCCGCGGCGTCGCCGGCAGCTACGATCCCGACGGCCACGTGCTGACGATCATCCAGGTGACCGTGCCCGCCGATACGCGCGGCTACGTCAACTCGATGTGGGAAAAGCAGGTGCACCCGTACGGCGGCGACGTGATCAACAGCTACAACGACGGTCCGCTCGGGCCGGGACAGCCGCCGCTCGGGCCGTTCTACGAGATCGAGTCCTCGTCGCCGGCCGCGGCGCTCGCGCCGAATGCGTCGCTGCAGCACGTCCATCGCACGATTCATTTGCAAGGCGATGACGCCGATCTCGACGCGATCGCGAAGGGCGTGCTCGGCGTCTCGCTCGCCGACATCACTGCGAGCCTGCCTGTAACGCCGCAATGACGCGCGCGCTGGCGATCGCGCTTTGACCCGCGTCACGCGCCGACGACATACTGGCTGACGCATGTCCCTCGCGTCTCCGCCGCGCGCGGTGTTGCTCGTGCGCGGCCTCCGCAAGTCCTACAAGGACGTCGTCGCCGTCGACGGCATCGATCTCGAGGTCGTGGCCGGCGAATGCTTCGGTCTGCTCGGGCCGAACGGCGCGGGCAAGACGACGACGATCGAGATCTGCGAGGGCCTGACGACGGCCGACGCCGGCGTCGTCGAGCTGTTCGGGATGCGCTGGGAGACGAACGCGTCGGAGATTCGTCAGCGGCTCGGCATTCAGCTGCAGGAGACGCAGCTCTCCGAGAAGATCACAGTCCTCGAGACCGTCCAGCTCTTCCGCAGCTTCTTCCGTCGCGGGCCGAAGCCGTCCGACGCGATCGCGCTCGTCGAGCTGGAGGAGAAGCGCGACGCGCGCGTCGGCGCTCTGTCCGGCGGGCAGAAGCAGCGGCTCGCGCTCGCGTGCGCGCTCGTCGGCGAGCCGGATCTGTTGTTCCTCGACGAGCCGACGACGGGGCTCGATCCGCAGGCGCGTCGTCAGGTCTGGGATCTCATCGAGCAGTTCAAGCGCGACGGCCGGACGATCGTCCTGACGACGCACTACATGGACGAGGCCGAACGGTTGTGCGGGCGCGTCGCGATCATGGATCACGGCAAGGTGATCGCGCGTGGCACGCCGCGGGAGCTCGTCGCGTCGATCGGCGTCGAGCACGTCGTCGAGTTCTCGACCGGCATGCCGATCGATCTCGAGGCGATCGGTGCGATCCCCGGTGCGCGCGAGGTGCGTGCGGGCGACGACGGTGTGTCGATGCAGGTGACCGAGCTCCATCGTGCGATGCCCGCGCTGCTCGACGCGCTCGGCCGCCAGGGCGTGCCGCTGACGGAGCTGCGCACGCGCTCGGCGACGCTCGAGGACGTCTTCGTCGCGCTGACCGGGAGGCATCTGCGCGATGAGTAATGCATCCTGGCGCCCGGACGCGCTCGTCCAGCTCACGCTCTTACGATTTCGCGAGTTCGTGCGCGAGCCGGAGGCGCTGTTCTGGGGATTGATTTTTCCCGTGCTGCTCGCCGCCGGCCTCGGCGTCGCATTCCGCAATCAACCGGCCGAGACGGTGCGTGTCGCTGCGGTGTCGCCGTCGATCGCCGCCGCGCTCCATCAGGATCCGCTGCTGATCGTCGAGCAGCTCGACGAGACTGCCGCGCAGCAGGCACTGCGCGCGGGCAAGATCGTGCTCGTCGCCGAGCCCGGTCCGGAGTCATCCGTCATCTATCGCTACGACGACACGAACCCCGAAGCGCGCACCGCGCGCATGCTCGTCGATCGCGCGATTCAGAAGGCCGCCGGCCGCGTGGATCCCGTTACGGCAGACGACGACGTCGCGCGCGAGGTCGGCGCGCGGTACATCGACTTCCTCGTGCCCGGCCTGGTCGGCATGGGCATCATGGGCAACTCGATCTGGGGACTCGGCTTCGCGATCGTCGACGCGCGCCGGCGCAAGCTCATGAAGCGGATCATCGCGACGCCGATGCCGCGCTCGTACTACCTGCTGTCGTTCCTGCTGTGGCGGCTGTTGCTGCTCGGCTTCGAGGTCGCGGTCCCGATCGTCTTCGCGGTGCTCGTGTTCGGCGTGCCCGTCCGCGGGTCGATCGTGCAGCTTGCGGCGCTCTGCGTGCTCGGGTCGTTGTCGTTCAGCGCGCTCGGCCTGCTCATCGCCTCCCGCGCCCGCACGATCGAAGCCGCGTCCGGCATCATGAACGTCGTCATGATGCCGATGTGGATCGTCTCCGGCGTGTTCTTCTCGTCGCAGCGGTTTCCCGACGTCGTGCAGCCGATCATCCGCGCGCTGCCGTTGACGGCGCTGATCGACGCGCTGCGCGCGACGATGCTGCAAGCGGTCAGCGTGCGGCAGCTCGGACACGAGGTCGCCGCCCTCGCCATCTGGCTCGTCGTGTGTTTCACGCTCGCGCTGCGGCTCTTCCGATGGCGTTGAGGCGAAGGACGCCAGAGAGGGGAGCGGCCCCGCGCCGTGTCGTCGCCGTCCTGCTCGTCGCGTTCGCGGCGGCATGCACCGGCCATCCGCGCGTGGCGATCTCACCGCCGCAGTCGGCCGAGGTGCGGACGGCGGCGCGTCTCGAGTCGCTGCGTGCGTCGCCGCTCGAGTTGTACGCGTTCCTGAGCCGCCTGCCAAAAGGCGCCGATCTGCACAGCCATCTGGGTGGCGCCATTTACGCCGAGTCGTACATCACGTGGGCGGCCGAAGCGGGCTTGTGCGCGACGCCGGCCTTGGCGTTGACGCCACCGCCGTGCGCACGGCCGGAACGTCCGCCGATCGCCGATGCGCTGACGGACGCCGCGCTGTACGGCCGGCTCATCGACGCCTGGTCGATGCGCCACTGGGAGCTCTCCGGGCAGAGCGGCCACGATCATTTCTTCGACGTGGGCAGCCGCTACGGACTGGCGACGTCCGGGCGCACCGGTGACATGCTCGCCGAGAACGCGTCGCGAGCGGCCGCAGGGCGCGTGTCGTACGTCGAGTCGATGGTCAGTCCTGACAATGGCGGCGCGGCGGGGATCGCGGCCGGCGTGCCATGGACCGGCGATCTCGCCGCGATGCGAGCGGCCATCGAGCCACGACTGTCGGCCGTCGTCGATCAGTCGCTGGCATTCCTGCGATCGGCCGAGTCGCGCAAGCGCGAGGTGCTCGGGTGCGCGACCGCCGCGCCGCAGCCGGGCTGCCGCGTCGCCGTGCGCTATCTGTACCAGGTCATCCGATCGAGGCCGCCGTCCGTTGTGTTCGCGCAGATGTTGACCGGCCTCATGCTCGCGAGTCGTCCTGGCTCGCCAGTCGTCGGTCTCAACCTCGTCGCGCCGGAGGACGGCCCGGTGTCCATGCGCGATTTTCCGCTGCACATGGCCATGCTGCGATTCCTCGCGCCGGGCTTTCCACGCGCGCGCATCGCGCTGCACGCCGGGGAGCTCGCGCCCGGGCTCGTGCCGCCCGATGGTCTGCGCTCGCACATTCGCGAATCGGTGGAGGCCGGAGCATTGCGGATCGGCCACGGCGTCGATGTGATGTACGAAGACGATGCCGAGGCACTGCTCGACGAGATGGCGGCGAGACAGGTGCTCGTCGAGATCTGCCTCACGAGCAATGACTTGATTCTCGGCGTACGCGGCACCGAACATCCGCTGCCCGTGTACTTGCAGCACGGGGTCCCTGTCGCGCTTGCGACCGACGACGAAGGCATCTCGCGAACGGACATCACGCAGGAGTACTGGCGGGCGGAGCGCGACTACGCCTTGCCGTACCGCGACTTGAAATTGATGGCGCGGATGAGCCTCGAGCACGCCTTCGTCGACGGCGCGTCGCTGTGGCGGGACATCCGGCGCGGCGTCCATGTGGACGCATGCGCGTCTGCGTCGCCCGCGGCGGCGCCGGCAGGCGACTGTGCGACCTGGCTCGCGACGACGGTCAAGGGGCGGCTGCAGTGGGCGCTCGAGGCCGATCTCGTGGCATTCGAGCGCGAACAGTCGGTCGCGCATTAGCGCCAATCCGGGCGCGCGGCGGCGACTTGCTATACTGCGCCGATTGGAGCGACGCGCACACGCGCGTCAGTCGGTACACCATGAAACTCGCGGAACGCATGTCACGGCTCGGGTCCGAGTCGGCGTTCGAGGTGCTCGCGCGCGCGCGGGCGCTCGAGCGGCAGGGCAAGAACATCATCCATCTCGAGATCGGCGAGCCGGACTTTCCGACGCCGCCGCACGTCGTCGAGGCGGGCAAGCGCGCGCTCGACGAGGGCTGGACGAAGTACGGGCCGACGCCAGGCTTCCCGGAGTTCCGCGAGGTCATCGCGGCCTACGTCTCGCGCACGCGCGGCATCGGCGTCACCGCGGACAACGTCTGCGTCGTGCCGGGCGGCAAGCCGATCATGTACCTGACGATGACGGCGCTGGTCGAGCCCGGCGACGAGGTCATCTATCCCGATCCCGGCTTCCCGATCTACGCGTCGGTGATCCGCTTCCTCGGCGGCACGCCGGTGCCGATCCCGCTCGTCGAGTCGCGCGGGTTCTCGTTCGATCTCGACGTGCTGCGATCGAAGCTCTCGCCGCGCACGAAGCTGGTCATCCTCAACTCGCCGTGCAACCCGACCGGCGGCGTGATCCCGAAGGACGACATCCACGCGATCGCCGCGATGTTGCGCGATCGCGATCTGATGATCCTGAGCGACGAGATCTACTCGCGCATCTGGTACGAAGAGGAGCCGGTGTCGATCTCGGGCTGCGACGGCATGCTCGAGAAGACGATCATTCTTGATGGCTTTTCGAAGACGTACTCGATGACGGGGTGGCGTCTCGGCTACGGGGTCATGCCGAAGTGGCTGGCGGACGCGGTGAACCTGCTGACCGTCAACTCGAACTCGTGCACCGCAAGCTTCACGCAGCGTGCGGGCATGGCCGCGCTCCAGGGCCCGCAGGACGCGGTGACGACGATGGTCGCGGAATTCAGGAAGCGCAGAGATGCGATGGTCGCGGGCCTGAACCAGATTCCCGGCTTCCGTTGCGCGCTGCCAGCCGGCGCGTTCTACGCGTTTCCCAACGTCACCGGCACCGGCCTGTCGTCGAAAGCGCTCGCGGATCTGCTGCTGAACGAAGCGGGCGTCGCGTGCCTGAGCGGCACGGCGTTCGGGGAATATGGCGACGGCTATCTCCGGTTCAGCGCCGCCAATTCGCTGGCGAACATCGTCGATGCCGTCGGGCGAATCAAAGCGGTGTCCGACCGGTGGGCCGCCTCGGCCGCGCGCCACTGACGCCGTCGCGAGGCTGCGCGCGTCGCGCCTTGATGGAGGTCAGCGCCTGACGTGCGGCGGCCCGTGAGGGACTCGCGACAAAAACGTCGACGCGCGTCGCCCGCGGCTGCCGGCGATCGCGCGCTACAATCCTCGGGGTGATCGCGTTTCGCCTCAACGGCGAGCTCGTGACGCTTCGCGACGCGCCGTCGCACATCACGCTCCTCGAATGCCTTCGCGCGCGTGGATTGACGGGCGCGAAGGAAGGCTGCGCCGAAGGCGAGTGCGGCGCCTGCGCCGTCGCCCTCGTCGCACCGCACGATCGCGGCAGTACGTACCGCGTCATCAATAGTTGTCTGATGCTCCTGCCGATGGCGGCGGGACGGGAGATCTACACCGTCGAAGGCCTCGCGCACGACGGCACGCTGGCCGATGCGCAGCAGGCGATGGCGGCGGCCGGTGGATCGCAGTGCGGCTACTGCACCCCGGGCTTCGTGATGAGCCTGTTCGCCGAGCAGTATCGTCCCGATCGCGTGGGTCCGTGTGATCCGCTGGCGTTGGCCGGAAATCTCTGCCGCTGTACCGGCTATCGTCCCATTCGCGATGCCGCCTTGTCGCTGGGCGCGCCGCCGGCAGGCGCGCTTCGTGATCGTCTCGCGCAGCCCGCGCTGCCGCTCGATGTCGTTCATGCCGCTGATTTCTCGCGTCCATCGTCGCTGTCCGACGCGCTGGCGATTCTCGAGACGAATCCCGATGCGAAGATCGTCGCCGGCGCGACCGACGTCGGCGTCGAGTCGAACCTGCGGCATCGTCGCTGGCCGCATCTCGTGAGCCTCGACGCGATCGAAGAGCTGCGCGCGTGCAGCGAGCGCGACGACGAGATCCGGATCGGCGCGGGACTGCCGCTCTCGGACATTCCGTCGCGCTGGTCCGGTGCGCCGGCCGTGGTCCACGAGTGGCTGACGCTGTTCGCGTCGCCGCTGATTCGCAATCGCGCCACGCTCGGCGGAAATCTCGCGACGGCATCGCCGATCGGCGACTCGGCGCCGCTGCTGCTCGCGCTCGACGCCCGTGTCGAAATCGCCGGCCGTTCAGGCTCGCGCGTCGTGCCGCTCGATCGCTTCTTCACCGGCTATCGTCAGACGACGCTGCAGCCGGCGGAGGTGATTGCCGCCATCCGGATACCGAAACCTTGGCCGTCGCGTCTGGCGTTCTACAAAGTCGCCAAGCGCCGGCTCGACGACATCAGCACGGTCGCGGCCGCGATGGCCGTCGATTGCGACGCGCACGGCCGCGTCACTCGCGCGCGCGTGGCATTCGGCGGCGTGGCCGCGACGCCGCTGCGCGTCACCGCGGCCGAAGACGCCATGCTCGGCGAGCGCTGGAACGAGCGCGCGGTCGCGCGCGCCGGCGACGCGCTCGATCGCATGCTCACGCCGCTCAGCGATCATCGCGGATCGAGCGCGTACCGCCGCGCGGTCTCGCGCTCGCTGGTCGAGAAGTTCTGGTGGGAGCATCGATCATGACGCGCGTGGGCGACGCCGTTCCGCACGAGTCCGCGCGCGGCCACGTCACGGGGGCGGCCCTCTACACCGACGATCTGTCGCCGCGCTTCGTCGGGTTGCTGCACGCGTGGCCCGTGCTCGCGCCGCACGTGCACGCGTGCATCGTCACGCTCGACGTGTCCGCTGCCTCCGCCGAGCCCGGCGTCGTCGCCGTGCTCACCGCTGACGATGTGCCGGGAGAGGGCGATTCGGGCGCGGCGAGACACGACGAGCCGCTATTTCCGCGCGAGGTGATGTTCCATCGTCAGCCCGTCGCCTGGGTGCTCGGGGAAACGCAGGAGGCCGCGCGGCGCGGTGCGGATTGTGTTGTCGCGACGTACGAGCCGCTGCCGGCAATTCTGACAATCGAACAGGCGATCGACGCGGGCAGCTATCTGACCGACGAGCTGCGTCTCGCGCGCGGTGATGTCGACGCCGCGCTGGCAGAGAGCGCGTTTCGTCTCGAAGGTGAGATTGCGGTCGGCGGCCAGGAGCACTTCTATCTCGAGACGCAGGCCGCGATCGCGTGGCTGGACGAGAGTGGCGGCGTGACCGTTCAATCGTCGACGCAGCATCCGTCCGAGACGCAGGACGTTGTCGCGCGCGTGCTCGGCCTGCCGCGGCATCGCGTCATCGTGGAGTGCCTGCGCATGGGCGGCGCGTTCGGCGGCAAGGAAGTGCAGGCGAACGTGTATGCGGGC
>DASZVJ010000029.1:0-19312 GCA_035547155.1 Vicinamibacterales bacterium | reverse complement strand
CGCCGACGCCGGCGTGCCCGTGACCAACGTCCGCGATCGCGAGTACTTCACGTCGATTTACTTCCGCGAGCCCGGCGGCGTGCTGTTCGAGATCGCGACGGCCGGTCCAGGCTTCGCGATCGACGAGCCGCTCGACGCGCTTGGCCAGTCGTTGAAGCTGCCGCCATGGGAAGAAGCGAACCGCAGCACGATCGCCGCCGCGTTGCCGCCAATCTCGCTGCCACGGTGATCGATGCGCGGGCGGCCACGGGGGGGGCCGCCCCTGCGATTTCGTACCAAAAGGCCGTGGCCGTCGCCCGAAGCCCGCGTAGGGGCGGCCCTTGTGGCCGCCCGGTAAGTGCGTTTCAGTCGCGCGATATGATCTGCACGTGAGTGAAGACGACCAGCAAGAGCCCGATCAGAACGAGCAGACCCCGCTTCCCCGCCCGCCGCTCATCCAACGCGAAGTCGCCCTCCTCGTCATCCTGTGCGTGATCGCTATCGCCTTGTTCGCGGGCACGCAGCGTCTCGCGGCGTGGTCGCGGCGGATCGCCGTCCAGACGGGCGCCACGTGGTTTGCGCGAGGCCAGGCCGCAGACGGCCGCGGGGATCGCGAAGCCGCGCTCGCGGCCTTCCGCAAAGCGGCCGCGGCCGATCGCCGTTCGGCGCCGTATCAGCTCGCGCTCGCGCACAGTCTGGCCGGCATGGGCCACGACGACGAGGCCGAGCAAATCCTGCTGCGGATGCGCGACAGCGAGCCGGACGACATCGAAGTCAACTACCGGCTCGCACGCATCGCGGCACGGGCGGGCCGCGTCGACGACGCCCGGCGCTATTACAACTACGCGCTCTACGGAATCGACCGAACGGGCGTGCCGCCCGAGCGCTACGTGATTCGCATCGAGCTCGTCGGTCTGCTGCTCGATCATGGCGATCTCGATGCCGCTCACGACGAGCTGAACGCCCTGCTGCGTGAGCTGCCAGCGACTCCGGCCGCGCACGAGCAAGCGGATGCGCTGAAGGCACGGCTCGATCGCTTGCGCCCCGCGGCGCCATCACCTGCTCCGGCGCTCGTGCCGGAAGGAGGTGCACAGTGAAGCGGCTCCTCACACCTTCCGCCTGGCGCGTGCGCGAGAATCAGCTGTTTCTCGCGCTGACGGTCGTCATCGGCATCATCGCGGGCCTCGGCGCGGTGCTGTTCGCGCTCAGCATCGAGGCCGCGCGTCATTTCCTCATCGGCACCGATGCGCCGTGGTGGCGTGTCGCGCTGGCGCCGTGCCTCGCCAGTGCCGTGAGCGGCATCCTGCTGTCACGCTTCTTTCCCGACGCGCGCGGCAGCGGAATTCCGCAGACGAAGATCGCGTTCCACTTGCAGGACGGCGTCATGCACCCGCGCGTGGCGCTGGGCAAGTTCCTGACGGCCGTGCCAGTCATCGGCGCGGGACATTCGATGGGCCGCGAGGGTCCGTCGGTGCAGATCGGCGCCGCGGCCGCGTCGTGGGCGGGCCAATGGCTGCGGCTGCCGCGCGAGCGGCTGCGCGATCTGATTCCGGTCGGCGCATCAGCTGCGCTCGCGGCGGCCTTCAACACGCCGGTCGCCGCAGTCCTCTTCTCGCTCGAAGAGATCATCGCGGACATGAACGCGCCGCTGATTGGATCGACCGTCGTCGCCGCCGTCTCGGCCGTCGTCGTCGAGCGCGCGATTCTCGGCAACGAGCCGCTGTTCCACGTGCCGCAGTACCGGCTGATGCATCCCGGCGAGTTGCTCGCGTACGTCTCGCTCGGCGTCATCGGGGGCATCGCGTCGGTCGCGTTCTGCAAGGGCCTGCTCGGCGCGCGCGCGGCGTTCCAGCGGATGCCCGCCCGCTCGCGCATGTGGCAGCCCGCGATCGGCGGACTGATGATCGGCGCGATCCTGCTCGTGACGCCGGAAGTCGCCGGCGTCGGCTACGAGCACGTCGACCAGGCGCTGAACGGCGGCCTGCTGCTGCGCGTCGCCGTGCTGCTCTGCGTCATGAAGATGATCGCGACGATCGTGTCGTACGCGTCGGGCAACGCGGGCGGCATCTTCGCGCCGACGCTCTACTTCGGCGCGATGCTCGGCGGCGCGGTCGGGCTGATCGCGCGGCAATTCGCGCCGTTTCCGGTCGCCGCGCCGGGCGCGTACGCGCTCGTCGGCATGGGCGCGCTGTTCGCGGGCATCATCCGCGCGCCGATGACGTCGGTGTTCATGATCTTCGAGATCACGCAGGACTATCAGATCCTCGTCCCGTTGATGGTCGCGAACATGCTGAGCTTCGCGATCTCGCAGCGCTATCAGCCCGACCCGATTTATCACGCCCTGCTCGCGCAGGACGGCGTGAGCCTGCCGGCGCACGGCGCGGCGACGCCGCACGCGGAAGCGTGACTGCAATAGACGGGCGGCCACGCGGGGCCGCCCCTACACGGTGGCAGATCCGTCCCCTCGTCCCTTGGTCCCCTGGTCCCTTCGTCCCTTCGTCCCCTGGTCCCGAAGAAGATCGCTACACCCCACGTCCAACCTGCCGATTACCGGATCGCACGGCGGGGGTGTCGGCGATGGGACGGGCATGGCGGCGGAACGTGTTGATCGTGGCGGCGATGACAGCCATCGTCTTCGCCTCACCTGCCATGCGAGCCGACGAAGACGGACCGACGGCCGCGGAAGCGATCGCCAAGCTCAAGTCCGGCAACGCGATCTTCGCCGCGAGCCCTGACGCGGCGCTGCCAATCAGCACGGCCGCACGGACGGCACTCACGCAGGATCAGGCGCCGTACGCCGCGGTTCTGTCGTGCGCCGACTCGCGCGTCCCACCCGAAGTCATCTTTCACGCGGCCCTCGGCGATCTCTTCGTCGTCCGCTCCGCCGGGCACGTCGCGGATCGCGCGGTGCTCGCCAGTCTCGAATACGCGGTCGACCATCTGCACGTCCCGCTCATCGTCGTCATGGGACACGAGTCGTGTGATGCCGTGAAGATGGCGATCGACACGTCAGCCACGAAGCCGGCGAGCCCGAACCTCGACTATCTCTTGAAGGCGCTGCGGCCCGCCGTTTCCGCGACGGCCTCCATCGCTGATGCGACGCGGCTGCGAGCCGCGATTCTCGCGAACGTCGAGGACACCGTGAACGACCTGATCGACGACAGCGTGGCACTGCGGCACGCCGTCGAATCGAGCTCGCTCAACTTCGTCGGCGCGTACTACGAGCTGTCCTCGGGACGCGTGTATTTCTCGGAGCCGATCGGAATCGTCCTGCAGGCGCGCGCGGGAGCCGCGCACTGATGCGGCTGGGTCGCCTCTCCGTTGCACGCGTGATCGTCGCGGCTGCTCTCGTGGTCGGCGACGTCGCTGTTGCCATTGCACAATCTCACGACTCGACGCCCGCGAAGCCGGTCCAGCCGGCGCCTTCCTCAATCGCGACAAAATCTGCATCGCAGCCGACGGCGGCGACGCCCGAAACCCCGAAGCCGTCGCTGCCGCCGCCCGACATGAAGACCGTCGTCGAGCGCATCCAGAAGCGCATCGAGGAAGAAGTCACGAAGCCGGAAGAGGCGCGGCACAGCGCGGCGAGGAAGCCGACGCTCTCGCGGCCTCACGCAACCTCGCCGTCAGCGCCGGCCGAATCGAGCCATCGCGTGCGTCTCACCTGGCGCGCGTCGCTCGTCTGGCCAGAGGACCTGGAATGACTTCGAGGCGGGCGTTTTGAAAAGTTCGAAGTTCGAAGTTTCCTACGCCTTGACCGCCGTCCGCCGTGCGACGGCCGAGTCGATCTGTTTGAAAATCGCGCTCGTGACCTCGTCGGGGGGGCGCAGGCCGTCGATGATCGCGAGGTCGCCGCGCCCGCGGTAGTGCTCGATCAGCGGCGCAGCCGTGTTGCGGTAGGTCAGCAGCCGGTGACGAATCGTCTCGACGTTGTCATCGTCGCGCGTGATCAGAATCGACCCGCACTTCGAGCACAGCTCCTCTTCCGATCCGTAGAGACTCGCTGAGGTGTACAGCGTCTTGCACTTGCTGCAGATGCGCCGTGAGGTCAGACGCCGTTCGAGCTCGCTCTCCGGCACCTCGAGCACGATCGCCTGCACGCTCCGATCGCCGAGCATCTCGTCGAGCGCGCGCGCCTGCACGATCGTGCGCGGAAACCCGTCGAGCACGAAGCCCGTCGCCGTGTCCGGCTGGGCGAGCCGCTCTCGAACGAGATCGATCATCAGCGCGTCGTCGACGAGCGCGCCCGCCGAGAGAACCGACTGCACACGGTGTCCAAGTGGTGTGCCCGCTTTGACGGCCGCGCGCAGGATGTCGCCCGTGGAGATCATCGGCACGCCGTAGCGCTGGCAGATGCGCGTGGCTTGCGTGCCTTTGCCGGATCCCGGCGGACCGATGAGGATGAGACGTGGATGCCGCATGACGATCGCGATGGTCTCGAGCCATCACCGATGGCAGCGGAGAACCTGAATTCGAAGTTCGAAGTTCAAAGTTCGAAGTTCGAAAACTGACAAAGCGCCTTCGGCGCGTTCGGAACCCTAACGATACTTGGTCGCACCGAAAAGGGCCACCGGGAATGGTGGGACCGGTTCCACGTCCGCGCAATTCAGTGCCGTTGTGGGGAGAGTGCCAGCGCCTGTTGCACCCAGTCGCGCGCCAGCGGCTGAAGCGGTGCGTACGCGACCCACGCCGCGCGCGCCCAGCGATCAACGCCGGCGACGAGCAGCGGCGGCTCGGCAAGATTCGCGAGGCTCGCGATGGTGACAACGCCTCTCGCGGCGGGAATGCCTGGCGGCGGTGGATACGGGTCATCCCACTCGCGTCGCTCGACGAGCTGCTGCAGCGCGCGATAGCCGCGCTCCTGACCGCCATGCTCGATCGCCCAGCAGACGCCGCCGAGATGCATGACGAGTCCCTTGTAGCCGCCACAGAGATCTTCTTCGTGCTGGACGGCGTAGACGTCGTGCATGAGCCGCCACGTCTTCAAGCTGTCCGTCCACGCGAGCGCGCGCACGCGCAGCGACACGTCGTCGAACAGCTCCTGACACGCTTGGCGGCCGGCGGCGACGCCGCAGCCGGGACAACGATCACCCGCTGTCGTCACACCAGCTCCGCGAGCGCGTCCACGACGGCCTGTGCGACGACGCCATCGTCGGCGCCGGTGCCGCCGCTCACGCCGACGGCGCCAACGACGGCGTCATCGACCACGAGCGGCACGCCGCCCTCTGACGCGACGACGCCGGCGAGGCTCAGGACGTTCGTCCCGCCGTTCTTCACGCGCTCTTCCCACACCTTAGTCGGACGCCGGAAGTGCACGGCCGATCGCGCCTTGCGCACCGAGATCTCGTAGCTCGCGAGCTGCGCGTGGTTGACGCGCTCGACGACGATCGGCGTGCCGCTGTCGTCGGCGATCGTCACGAACATGGCCCAGCCGCGCCGCATGATTTCCTGCTCGGCGGCGTCGATCAGCTTCTTCGCCAACGCAAGCGTGATGACTTTTTTCTGGATGAACAGGGGTTCGGACACCGAGCGGACCTCCGGGACGAAATCAATTGTAGCGTGGAGGTTCTGAGGTTCCGGGTTCTGGGGTTCCGGGGTTCTGGTTCCAGGGTTCTGAGGTTCTAGGTTCACGTCCCGATGATCCGATGTCCCGATGTCACCACTCGACTCGCGCGGAAATCCGCGCGGTCCTCGGAATCGTCGGATGCGTGTGGATGTCGTCGACGCCCTCGGCCGGTTCGCCCGGCAGCCGAGACGTGTAGTAGTAGTCGATGTCGCTCGCGGCGGCGTTCAGAAGATTGAACGCGTCGAGCACGACACGCAGACGTGTCGAGACGCGCAGCCCGATCTGACCGTTGAGCAAACTCGTCGCGGCCGATCGTACGCTGTCGTCTTCGATGAGCGGCCGCGGACCGAAATAGCGCAAGCGCAGGCTGCCAAACACGCGCGATGACGGTTCGACCGTGACGCCGAGTGACGTGATGACGTTCGCCGCACCAGGAATGTGGCCGCCGGCGGGATCGTCGTCCGTGAATCGCGCGTGCGACCAGGCGACGTCGGCATCGGCATTGAGCCACGGCGTGACACGCACGTACGTCGCCGACTCGATGCCGTATCGATCGCTCGGCCGGCTGCCTTCCGTCGTGCCCGCATCACCGACGAACAACAGCTCGGAGTCCAATCCCAGCCGCCACAGCGCCAGCGTCGTCTGTATGCGCGGGATCGCGACGGTGCGCAGGCCGACTTCCATGCCGCGCGCGCGTACGAGCGGTGTCACCGGATCGGCGGGATCGCCTGACGACGGATCGCGGGTGATCGTCACGCCGCGCGCGTCGTTGCTGTGAAAACCATCACCGGCGTTCACGTAGATCTCCGTGCGTTGCCACGGTCCGAGCACGAGCGTGCCCTTCGGGCTCACGAGGCCGGCGCGCGCCGATCCGGCATTCGCCGGATCGCTCGAGTCGACGTCGAAGCGGTAGCCGTCCACGCGCACACCGCCCGTCGTGCGCAGCCACGGCGACCACGTGATCGTTGCCTCGCCGAACGCTGCGGCCGTCGTCTCCTGCACGGTGTCCTGACGCACCGTCTCGAGCCTCTCGCGCGCTTCGGTGTGATAGAGCCCGACCGTCGGGATGTCATCGCTGCGCACCTCGACGCCGTAGAGCGACTCGACCGATCGCGCGCCCCACCGGCTCAGCACGCGCTGCGACACGCGGCCGCCGCTCACCCATCGCCGATCCGCCTGCTCGAATTGATCGCCATGCACGGGATCGTCGAGGAAATACGTGAAATCCGAGTAGAGATTCAGGCGGTACCGCGAGAGATACGCGGTCGCGCGCGTGAGACGACGGCTCGTCGTGTGCTGGTAGTCGGCGACGGCGCTCGTACGCGCAGTCGTGCCGCCGTCGGTTGGATCGATCGCGCCGAAGCGGTCGATCTCGCCGTCCGCAATCGCGCGATCCGGCACCTGATCGGTCGAGTCCCAGGTCGCGCGATAGAACAACCCGGTCAGCGAGAATGCGTGCGATCCATTCGTCGCGCTGTAGCGGAGCACGCCGTTGATCTTGCGGTAGTCGTCCTTCAGCTGCCACGGCCCATCGTTGTGATTGAGCTCGAGCGCACCGAGCAGGCGTCCGCGCCCGACCGACGGCGACGCCGCGAGCAACAGCCGCTGCCAGCCTTCCTCGCCCGTGCTCACGCTCGCGATCGGATGTTCGAGCGTATTCGCGTAGTTGATGTTCGCCGATCCCGCCGCCGAAAAATCGCCCGTCTCCGCGAAGTACGGCCCCTTGCGATACTGCACACCGCTCACGAGCTCAGGGATCAGGAAGTTGACGTCCGAGTAACCCTGGCCGTGCGCATGCGTCGGCATGTTCACCGGCAATCCCGCCACGGTCGTCGCGAAGTCGGTGCCGTGATCGAGGTTGAAGCCGCGCAGATAGTACTGATTCGCTTTGCCCTCGCCGCTGTGTTGACTGATGATCACACCCGGCACCGACTCGAGCACTTCGCCCGCGCGCATGATCGGCCGCGCGTCGATCTGCCGCGCGGTCACGGCGCCTTCACTCGCCGCCGTCGCAATGCCGACGAGATTTTCTTCAGGATGCTCGAGATCCGCGAGATTGCGGAACGAGCTCTTCGCGGTGACGACGACGTCGGCAGTCAGCGCGAGATGCAACGTAAAGTCGATCGTCACGGCGCGATCGGAGACGTCGACGTTCGTCCGGCGCGACGTGCCGAAGTTCATGGCCGACGCAAACATCCGATAACGACCGGACGGAATGTTCGTGAACGTATATCGCCCGTCCGGCCCGGTCGCCGTACGCGTCGCGCGGCCCGACACCGGCGTCAGCACGATCGTCGCGTCCGGCAAGGCGGCACCGGTCGTGTCGACGACCTGGCCAGAAACGGCTACGCGCGTCTGCGCAAGCGCAGACGTGCAGACGAACGATAACAAGAGGAAACCGAGAAGCCGGGAGCACAACGCTCGGCCACGGTGCATGCCGCACCTCGCAACCGACCTGGAACATCCGAGGTGGCAACGGGTCAGAGCGGGCCACCAGGGACGCGCTACGGAAGGCTCGACGCCCGCCGCCATCGCAACGTCAGGTGGCAAAAGAAGACATTTCGAAAACTTCGAACTTCGAAGTTCGAACTTCGAAATTGACGAGGCGCCTTCGGCGCACTTGACCGCGCCAAAGGCATTCTAACGGCGGGAGAATAGCACGATATTCTTCGACAGGATTCGTCAGAGGTGAAACCGACATCGATGTCACCGGCCGTACGGCACGACGTCCAAGCCTTGCCGGACGCCGTCGCGCTCTCATGGCTCGTCATGGTGCGCTGGACCGGCATTGCAGCGGAGATCGCCGCCGTCGCCGCAGGCCGGCGCGGATTCGGCGCGCCCGCGTCGTTCGCGCTTCCTGCCGCGATCGTCGCGCTGTCCGCGCTGTCGAACGTGTGGCTCGGCTATCGTTTGCGCCGCGCGCCCGCGCCGGCTGTCGCGATTGCCGGCGGACTGGTCGCCGCCGACGTCATCGCGTTGTCGTGGCTGCTGCTCGACAGCGGCGGCGTCCTCAATCCCGTCAGCATCTTCTACCTCGTCGACATCGTCCTCGCCGCGCTCGTCCTTGGACGTACGTGGACGTGGATCGTGACGACGCTGTCGGTCTGCGGCTACGGCGCGTTGTTCCTGTGGCCGTCGCAGGCGCTGCAGACGGCGTTGACGATGCATCCCGAGATCGGGATGCACATCGACGGCATGTGGCTCGCGTTCGCCGTGACGGCGCTGATCGTGGCGGCGCTCGTCGCTCGCCTGGCGATGCTCGTCGAGCGCCGCGATCGCGCGCTCGTGGAGATGCGCGAGCGGCAGGCGCGTGACGCGCGTCTGATCGGCCTGGCCACGCTCGCGGCCGGTGCCGCGCACGAGCTCAGCACGCCGCTCGGCACGATCGCGGTCGCGGCGCGCGAGCTCGAGCGTTCGCTCGACGACGCGGCCGCGGCCGGCGATCGGCGCGAGGACATCCAGCTCATCCGCGCGGAAATCGAGCGCTGCCGCCGCGTGCTCAACGATATGGCGAGTCGATCCGGCGCCACCGGCGAGGCGCCGAGTCCGCGCGCGCTCGCGGATCTGGCGTCTGACGTCCTCGCGCAGCTCGCACCTGACGAGCGGCGGCGCGTCGACGTGTCGATTCCCGGCGACGTGACGATCCGCTGGCCGGCCGCGGCGGTGACGCGCGCACTCGCGAACATCGTTCGCAACGGCCTGCAGGCGTCGGCGCCGGACGATCGCGTGACGCTCGCCGCCAGACGCGAGCCGTCCGATCATGTCGTGGTGACGATCGCCGATCGCGGGCACGGCATGGCGCCGGACGTGCGCGCACGCGCCGGCGAGCCGTTCTACACGACGAAACCGGAGGGCAGCGGCATGGGGCTCGGGCTGTTCGTCGCGACGTCGACGATCGATCAGCTTGGTGGTACGCTGCGCGTCACGTCCGCCGCAGGCCAGGGCACGACCGTCGACGTCGCGTTGCCCGTCGACGTCGCGGTCCCTGGCGCGCACGCATGACCGACGCTCCTCTACTCCTCATTGTCGAAGACGACGACGTCCTGCGCGGACGCCTGGCGCGCGCAATGACGACGCGCGGCTTCGACGTGCGGCAGGCGTCGAATGCGGAGGAGGCCGAAGCGGTCGCGCGCGACGACGCGCCGGAGATGGTCGTGCTCGACCTTCGCATGCCGCACAGCAACGGCCTCGACTTGATTCCCGTGCTGATCGGCATCGATCCCAACACGCGCATCGTCGTGCTGACGGGATACGGCAGCGTCGCGACGGCGGTGGAAGCCGTGCGTCGCGGAGCGACGCACTATCTGACGAAGCCCGCGGATGCCGACGAGATCGTCGCGGCGTTCGATCGCGGCAACGGCACATCGTCGACGGACACGCCGCCGCTACAGCCGATGTCACTCGATCGCGTCGAGTGGGAGCACATCAACCGCGTGTTGATGGACTGTCAAGGCAACATCTCCGAAGCCGCGCGCGTCCTGCGCATCCATCGGCGATCGCTGCAGCGCAAGCTGTCGCGATATCCGCCGGCGAGGTGACGCACCGGGCGCCACAAGGGCCGCCCCTACACGGGCCACAGGCCACGGGCTACGGGCTACTCGTCGTAGGGGCCGCCCTTGTGGCGGCCCAGTGCGTGAACGCGATCGCCTGCCGGCGCTTCACGCAAACACGGCGAACAGCTGCTCGACCATCCACTGCAGGTCGGCTTCGGCCGTCACGAGCGGCGGGGCGAGACGGATCACGCGCTCGTGCGTTTCCTTGCACAGCACGCCGCGCGTCATGAGCTGTTCGCAGTACGGCCGCGCGGGCCGATCGAGCTCGAGGCCGACGAGCAATCCGCGGCCGCGCACGTCCGTGATGACGCCGCGCCGCAATGGGGCGAGCGCGCTCAGCAGCGACGCGCCGAGCGTCGCGGCGCGCGCGACGAGATCTTCATCGTCGATGACCTTCAACGCCGCACGCGCGACCGCGCACGCCAGCGGACTGCCGCCGTACGTGCTGCCGTGGCTGCCGGGAGTGAACACCTCCATCACGTCGCGGCGTCCGACGACGGCCGAGACGGGATAGAAACCGCCGGACAGCGCTTTTCCGAGAATGAACACGTCCGGCCGCACGTCCTCGTGATCGCACGCGAACCATGCGCCCGTCCGGCCGAGGCCCGTCTGGATCTCATCCGCCAGCAGCAGCACGTTCTGCTCGCGGCAGATGTCAGCAACCGCGCGCAGATAGCCGTCAGGCGGAATGATGATGCCCGCTTCGCACTGGATGGGCTCGATCAGCACCGCGCACGTGCGAGGCGTGATGGCGCGGCGGATCGCGTCCACATCACCAAACGGCACGACGACGAATCCCGGCGCGAACGGACCGAAGTGTTTTCGATAGTCCGGCTCCGATGAGAACCCGACGATCGTCGTCGTTCGTCCGTGGAAATTGCCTTCGCAGACGACGATCTCCGCCGCGTCGGCCGCGACGCCCTTCTTCTCGTAGCCCCAGCGGCGCGCGGCTTTGATTGCGGTCTCGACCGCTTCGGCGCCGGTGTTCATCGGCAAGACGACGTCGAGACCGCAGCGTTCGGCCAGCTCCTGGCAGAACAGCGGCAGCTGATCGTTGTGAAACGCGCGCGACGTCAGCGTCACGCGCGCGGCCTGCTCCTGGAACGCCGCGAGAATCGCTGGATGGACGTGCCCTTGATTGAGCGCGGAGTACGCGCTCAGACAGTCGAGATAGCGGCGGCCGTCGACGTCGGTCACCCACGCGCCCTGCGCGTGCGCGATGACGATCGGCAACGGATGGTAGTTGTGCGCGCCCCAGGCGTCCTCGAGAGCAAGCAGACGATCGGCGCCGCGATCGGACGAAATCGTCATGCGTGGCCGCCTTTCGCGTCCGCTGGCTTGCCGAGCCGATCGACGATGCGCGTCGCTTCTTCGACGGCGCGCGCGAGCACGGACCGGATCTTCCCGTCTTCGAGCATCAACAGGCCGCCAATCGTGCTGCCCGCCGGCGTCGTCACGTCGTCGCGCAGCGACGCGGGATGACGGCCGGTCTGCTGCACCATCCGCGCGGAGCCCAGCATCGTCTGGGCGACGAGCGTGAGCGCGAGGTCGCGCGGCAAGCCCACGCGCACGCCGGCGTCGGCGAGCGCTTCCATCACGAGATACATGTACGCGGGCCCGCTGCCGCTCAGCGCCGTGATCGCGTTGCAGTACTGCTCGTCGACTTCTTCGCAGCGGCCGACCGCGGCGAAGATGCGACGCGCGATCTCGAGATGATCCGCGGTCGCGTCGCGGCCGCGGCAGACGACCGTCATGCCCTCACCGATCACGCACGGCGTGTTCGGCATCGCGCGCACCCATGGATTCGGCAGTCCGAGCGCGGCCTCGGCCTGCGCGGTCGTCACGCCGGCGAGGATCGAGATGAAGAGCGTGCCTGGCGCGGGCGCGGCGTCATGCGCGGCGGCCATCGCCGTGGCGATCTGCTTCGGCTTGACGCACACGAGCACGACGTCGGTCGACGGCATGGCGGCGCGATAGTCGTCGTAGACGGCGATGCCGATGTCACGCGCGACGGCCTCGCGCGTGTCGGCGCTGCGGTCGGCGGCCCAGATCTGATCACGCGCGATCAGACCGGCGGACAGCAGGCCTTTGATCAGCGTCTGCCCCATCACGCCGGCGCCGATGACGCCGACGAACCGGCCGGGCTTCACGAGCGCGGTGTTGTTGGTCACGAAATCTCCTTGCCTCGTCAGAACCCGATCTTCCGCATCACACTCCGCGGCAGCCAGCGAATCACCAGCATCACCAGCGCCCAGATGCGCGGCGTGTAGACGACCGGCGTGCCTCGATCGATGGCGCGTACGATATCGCGCGCGACGCCATCCGGCTCGCCCGCGAACGGCGGCGGCTTCAGACCGGCCGTCATGCCGGTCTTCACGAAGCCCGGCTTGACGCACACCACCTTCAGCCCCTGACCGCGGAACTTGTGATCGAGGCCCTCGAGATAGCGCGACAGCCCGGCTTTGGCCGCGCCATACAGAATGACCGGTTTTCGCCCGCGATCGCCAGCGACAGAACTGACGACGCACAGCGTGCCCCCTTGCGGCAGGAGGCGCGTGCGTGCGTCCTCGCAGAAGAGCACGGTGTTCGAGAAATTGACGATCAGCAACCGTTGGAGATGATCGCGATCGGCCTCCAGCTCCGCCTGCGTCGCGAAATCGGCGGCCGTCACGATCACGGTGTCTACACGCCCGAGCGCGGCCGCCGCGGCATCGAGCGCGGGCGCGAACGTCCCCGGATCAGCGAGATCGCACGCGGCCACGGCAACGGGCTGGCTGCTCTGACCCGCGCGGATCTCGAGATCGCGCGCGCTGCGCTCGAGCTCGGCGACATCGCGGCCGAGCAGGCACAACCGATCGCCGCGAACGGCGAGCTGACGCGCGACCGCACGGCCGATGCCCTTGCTCGCACCCAGGATGACGACGGTCACGGCTGATCTCCAAACAGGCGCACGGACTGTGCGCTGCGAATGCGCCGCTGCGGATCCCAACGCCGCCGAACGGCATCGAACGCAGCCAACCGCGGTTCCATCCGGTGAAAATCTTCCGCGCGCGTGAACGTGTCCTTCGCGAGATAGACACGACCGCCGGCCTCGATCACGAACGCGTTCAGCGCGTCGATGATCGCCTGCGTGTTCTCGCGGATCGGCATGTCGAGCGCGATCGACACGCCGCGGCGCGGAAACGACAGCATGCCCTCGCCCTCGTCACCACAGTCTTTGATCACGCACAGGAACGACGCCGCGCCCTGGCGCGTCAGTAGCTCGACCAGGCTGCGCACGGCGCCGGTGCCCGCCGACTCTGGCAGCACGCATTGATGCTGCGTGAAGCCGCGACGTCCGTAGAGCCGATTCCACTGTCGCAACGTGTCGAGCGGATAGAAGAACGGCTCGGGATGAACGACCGATGGCCGCGGGCGCGTGCGATGCGCGCGATAGATCGCGGCGTTGACGACGCGTCCGACGGTGTGGCCCATCACCCAGTCGGGGCAGACGAACGGCACGGTCACGCGCGGCCGCGGGCGCGGCGGATGACGCGGCGCCTCGTCGGGCATCGCCCATCGCCCGGCGAACAGCACGCCGCGGCCCATGTGCCGCCCACGCGAGAGACAGTCGATCCAGCCCATCGTGAACGGCCACTCGGCGGCGGCGCGCTTCAAGGCGACGACGAACTCGTCGATGTCGCCGATGCGATGGGTGATGCCGTAGATCCACGGCGACGGAATGTTTGCGAGCGTCAGCTCCACTTCGAGGATGTGGCCCGTCAGGCCCATCCCGCCGATCGTCGCGCGAAACAACTCCGGCTCGACCTCGCGCGAGCACGTGACGATCTCGCCCATCCCGACGCGGATCTTCAGCTCGCGGATGTGGCGTCCGATCGATCCTTCGACGTGATGGTTCTTGCCGTGCACGTCGGCCGCGACCATCCCGCCGAGCGTGACGAACTGCGTGCCCGGCGACACGGGCGTGAACCAGCCGCGCGGCAGGAACGTGCGATACAGCTCGTGCAGCGAATAGCCGGCCTCCGCGCGCAAGCGGCCCGTGGCGGGATCGAACGCGATCAGCCGATCGGCGAGCACGGTACTGGCGACAACGGGCCGGCTTGGCGGCGGCAGGGACGAATCGCCGTACGAGCGCGCCAGCCCGCGCGTGAGCACGACGTCTTTCGTCAGACACTCGAGATTCTCGGATCGGACTTCGCGCCCCGCGACGGCCATGCCGCCCCAGCCCGTCACACGTTCATCGTCGCGAATCGGCTGCGGCGCTGGGCTCATGCGTGGACGGCGCCGGCGAGCGCTCGCACGTAGCGCTCGACGCCGGCTTCGAGTGGTGTCGGCGTCCGCGCGTATCCCGCCTCGCGCAAACGCGTCATCCGGGCTTCGGTGAAGTACTGATATTGCGATCGCAGATCGACCGGCGTGTCGATGAAGTCGATCGCCGGCGGCCGGCCGAGCGCCGCGAACACCGCCGTCGCGAGATCGAGGAACGTTCGCGCGTTGCCGCTGCCGAGATTGAAGATCCCGCGCGGCAATGGCCGATCGACGAGCGCGACGAGCGTGTCGACGACGTCGTCGACGCACACGAAGTCGCGGGCCTGATGGCCGTCGGCGATGCCGTCGCGATGGCTCTTGAACAGGCGGACGCGTCCGGTCGCCTGCACCTGATCGAACGCGTGCAGCACGACGCTGGCCATGCGCCCCTTGTGCCGCTCGCCGAAGCCGTAGACGTTGAAGAACTTCAGACCGGTCCACGCCGGCGGATGTTGTCCCGCTCGCTCCTGCGCGAGCACCCAGACGTCGAACTGCTGCTTGGACTCGCCGTAGGGATTGAGCGGCCGCAACTGCGGAATCCGCGCTTCGTCATCGTCGTACCCGAGCGCGCCGTCGCCGTACGTCGCGGCGCTGCTCGCGTAGATGAGCGGCACGCGCGCGCGCGTCGCGTACGTCCAGAGCTGCTGCGAGGCGCGCAGGTTGACGCGATCGAGATACGCGCGATCCATCTCGCGCGTGTCCGTGCACGCGCCCATGTGCACGATCGCGTGAACCGGATCGTGCGCGTCGAGCCAGCCCTCGATCGCGTCCAGATCGACGCGCTCGCCGAAGTCGATGCCCGCGTGCTCAGGCCGCGCGCCGAAGTGCTCGAGCCGATCGACGGAGACGACGGACACGCGGCGCGCGCGGAGCGCCTGCACGCAGCGCGCGCCGACGAAGCCGGCCGCGCCGGTGACCACTACCATCCGAGCACCTTCGCGAAGATGAGCGGGGCGACGATCGTCGCGTCCGACTCGATGACGAACGACGGCGTGTCGACGGCGAGCTTGCCCCACGTGATCTTCTCGTTCGGCACGGCTCCCGAATACGAGCCGTAGCTCGTCGTCGAATCGGAGATCTGGCAGAAATAGCCCCACAGCGGGACGTCCGGCTTACGCAGATCCTGATGGAGCATGGGCACGACGCAGATGGGGAAATCGCCGGCGATGCCGCCGCCGATCTGGAAGAAACCGATTGAGGCGTCCGCGCTCGTGCGCGTGTACCAGCCGGCCAGCTCGATCATATATTCAACGCCCGATCGGACCGTTCCGACGTGACGGATCTTCCCATCCATGCACCGCGCGGCGAACACGTTGCCGAGCGTCGAGTCCTCCCAGCCCGGCACGAAGATCGGCAGCCGCTTCTCGGCCGCGGCGAGCATCCAGCTGTGCTTCGGATCGGCCTGATAGAAGCGCGTCAAGCTGCCGTCGAGCAGGACGTCGTAGAGGAACTCGTGCGGAAACGCCCGGCGGCCGTCGTTCGACGCCGCGATCCAGCGCTCGAGCACGATGTTCTCCACGCGCCGCATCGCCTCCATCTCCGGAATGCACGTGTCGGTCACGCGATTGAGATGTCGATCGAGCAGCGCCTGTTCGTCGGCCGGCGTGAGATCGCGATAACGCGGCACGCGCACGTAGTGATCGTGCGCGACGAGGTTGAAGACGTCCTCCTCGAGGTTCGCGCCGGTGCAGCAGATCGCGTGGATGCGATCGGCGCGGATCATCGCGGCGAGCGAGATGCCGAGCTCCGCGGTGCTCATGGCGCCCGCGACGGTCACGAACATCTTCCCGCCGGCATCGAGGTGCGCGCGGTACGCGTCGGCCGCGTCGCGCAGCGCGGCGCCGTTGAAGTGACGGTAGTGCAGGTCGACGAACTGTGAAATCGGACCGCTCATCGCGCCCTCCTAGCTCCGGCGGCTCGGGAGCACGGGATTGCGCTCGATGCCGAACTTGTGCTGATGCCACTGCGGGTACGGCTCCGGCAGCGCGCTCACCGTGTCGAGCTGCGTGAGCTCGTCGCCGGTCAGCTGCCATGTGGCCGCGGCGAGGTTGTCACGAAGCTGTGCTTCGTCGCGCGCGCCGATGATGACCGTGTCGACGCCCGGCTTCGACGCGACCCAGTTCAGTGCGACCTGCGAGGGGCTCACGCCGCGGCCGTCGGCGATCGCCGTCAGCACGTCGACGATACGGGAGACGCGCTCGTAGTCGATCGTCCCAGGTGCGTCGAGCTCGTTGAGCCGCGCGACCGGCGGCCGCGTGCCGCGCCGGAACTTGCCCGTGAGCAGCCCCGCGTGCAGCGGGCTCCACGCCATGAGACCGACAGACTGATCGAGCGCGAGCGGCACAATCTCGTGCTCGACGTCGCGCGAGATCAGCGAGTAGTTGACCTGCTGGCAGACGTAGCGCGTCAGGCCGAGACGATCGGACACGCCCAGCGCCTTCATGACGTGCCACGCCGAATGATTCGAGCAGCCGATGTAGCGGACTTTCCCCTGCCGCACGAGATCGTCGAACGCCCGCATCGTCTCTTCGACAGGCACGAGCTGATCGGGCTGATGACAGATGTAGAGGTCGAGGTAGTCCGTGCGCAGGCGCCGCAGACTCGCCTCGCAGGCGCGAATCAAATGCGTGCGCGACAGGCCGACGTCGTGCGGCCCCTGACCGAGCCGCATGAACACTTTCGTGGCGACGACGAAGCGATCGCGGCGGCCCTGGAGCGCCTCGCCAAGGATCTCCTCGGCCACGCCGTACGAGTACATGTCGGCGGTGTCGATCGTCGTGACGCCGGCTTCCTGACAGACATCGAGGATGCGAGCGGTCTCGGCCACGCCGAGATTGCCCATCTTGCCGAAGCGATCGCGGCCGCCAACCGTCATCGTGCCGAAGCTGAACATCGAGACGCTCAGCCCGGTCTGCCCCAATCGCCGCTGTTCCATGCTGCTGCTCCTTGTGTGAAAAACGGGCCCGGCAAAATGTCGCGCTCGTGAATGATGTACCAGGCTGCGGGCTGCGGGCTACAGGCGACGGCGTCAAAAGCTGTGAGGCGCGGAATGCACAGCCGAGAGTAGACTGTGGGCCCGAAGCGTTCCATGTGGCCCGTAGCCTGCCTATGTCCTCACTCCTGAAAACCCGTCTCGCCGCGATGATGTTCCTGGAGTACGCGATCTGGGGCTCGTGGTACGTGACGCTGAACACGTATCTCACCAGCACGCTGCACTTCACGGGCACGCAGGCCGGCGCCGCATTCGGCACGACGGCCGTCGGCGCGCTGGTTTCGCCGTTCTTCGTCGGGCTGGTGGCGGATCGCTTCTTCGCCACCGAGCGCGTGCTCGCCGTGCTCTACGCGCTCGGCGCGCTGTGCATGCTGGGCCTGATGCACGTCACGAGCTTTGGCGCGGTCTACGGCCTGCTGCTGCTCTTCTGCCTCTGCTTCTTCCCGAGCATCGCGCTCACCAACTCGATCACGATGCAGCAGGTCACCGATCCGGGCCGCGACTTCCCGCCGATCCGGACCGTCGGCACGCTCGGCTGGATCGTGATCAACCTCATCGTCGGCGCCATGCACGTCGAAGCGGAGACGACGCCCTTCCTCCTCGCCGCATCGCTGTGCGTCGTGATGTGCCTGTTCAGCCTGACCGCGCTGCCGCACACGCCGCCGCGTGCGCGGGGCCAGCGCGTGACCGCGCGCAGCATCATGGGGCTGGACGCGCTCGCGATGATGAAGAACCGCGACTATCTGATCTTCGTCATCGCATCCGTGCTCGCCTGCATCCCGCTCACGTTCTACTACTCGTTCACGAACGCGTATTTGAACGACGTCGGCGTCGTCAATGCCGCCGGCAAGATGACGCTCGGCCAGATGTCGGAAGTCGTGATGCTGATGGCGATGCCGTTCGTGTTCCGCATCCTGTCGATGCGGAACATCCTCGTGCTCGGCCTCGGCGCGTGGGTGCTGCGCTACGGCCTGCTCGCGCACGGCAACGCCGGCGCGGGCATGTGGATGTTCTACGTCGCGATCCTGCTGCACGGCGTGTGCTACGACTTCTTCTTCGTCAGCGGCCAGCTCTATACCGATCAGGAGGCGCCCGCGCATCTGCGGAACACGGCGCAGGGCTTCATCACGCTGATCACGTACGGCGCGGGCATGCTGATCGGATCGTTCCTCTCCGGCGGCGCACTCGACTATTTCTCGACGACGGTCAACGGCATCGTCACGCACGACTGGCTGCATTTCTGGCTGACATCAGCCGCAGGCTCGCTCGCGATTCTGCTGCTCGTGCTGTTCTTCTTCCGCAGCTCGACGAAGATCAAGACCGCGACACGGTGATCGCCGGGCGATCACACGCACCGCGCCGATCGTGTCGAAATGGGGCAGAGACCTGGTCACTTCTTCCCCGTCGAGACACCACACGCCATCCGCCGCATCGCCTCGCCTCCGCAACTGACTGACATCGCGCGACTTGTAGAGATCGCGCTGGTGGTCACGGTTCTTGCAGTAGAGACGCTGTCACAACGCGAGTGAGGAGGTGCCACATGACGATGGGCAAAGCGTCGGCGATGATCGCGGGATTCATCGTGGCGTTCGGCGTCGGCGTCTGGAGCGGACCGCATCTGACACAGTCGCGGCTCGCCGACTCGAAGACGCTCGACGAGATCGCGACGCCGTTCTCGGGCACGCGTACGGCAACCGAGGCGGCTGCGCCAGTCGCGCCGGCGGAAAAGACCGCGAAAGCGGCAGCGCCCGCGCTGCCGAAGGTCGACGTGAACGCGCCCGCGCTGCATCGCGAGCTGAAACCGCTCATGAATCACGGGGCCGACATGACGAAGGCCGCGGATGGCTTCAGCAGCGCCGAGCAGTTCGCGACGGTGGCCTACGCGAGCCACAACACCGGCGTCCCGTTCGTGGT
>DASZVJ010000028.1:0-2386 GCA_035547155.1 Vicinamibacterales bacterium | reverse complement strand
AGCCGGCCGTACGCGTGCACGACGACGTAGTTCCACGTCGGCACGACCTTGCCGGTGTCGGCTTTGGACGGATACCAGGTCGGCGTGATGTATCCGTGCGGACCGTGAAAGATCGCGAGCGCGTCGACGTCGAGCCGCGCGTCGCGCCAGGCACGGTTCGCGCGCGATACGTGGCCAACGAGTGTGCCGTGCGGCTCAGGCGCGGCCTGATAGAGCAGCGGCAGGTGGTTCGCGTCCAGACCGTCGGCGCCGAGCGTGACGACGGTCGCGAGCGGATGGCGCGTCATCAGATCGCGAAGCACGTCTGGCCGGGACTCTTCGAAGGACGGTGGCAGATACATCGCGTCGTCAGACGATCGCACTCAGAGCAGGTGCGTGCAGCCAGGCCGGCATCGGCACGGGATGTGACGATTGCCGGTCGTCTTGTAATCGTACGTCAGCTCTTCGCCGCGGCGGATGTCGCGGAGCGCGCGGATCCAGATCGTCTTGTCGGCGACCTCGAAGTAGCAGTTCGGCTCGCACGCGTGGTTGATGAACCGCGCGATGTTGCCGTCGACGTTCGCGTCGCGGCTCCAGGCCTTGTTCACGCGAAAGACCCAGATGCAGCCGTCGGCGGAGTAGCGATCCTCGCGCTCTTCGCTCTCGTCCGCGCGAATCAGCTCGCCCGCGTAGTCGATGATGCGCGTGCCCTTGCGGATCGCCTCGGCCGCGAACACGCCGTCGCCATGCACGGATGACTTGCGGCGCGCGATGCGTGGCAGAGGGACGGCCATCGACCCGTCCTAGGCCCAGTCCTTTCGCAGCAGACATTCCTCGATGCGGTACGCGTGCAGAAAATCGTGCAGCGCCAGGTGGCGAAACATGATGAACACCGAGTAGTGGCTGTACTCTCCATGCTCGGCGGTGATGTCCCACGCCGCAGGTGGCAAGGTGCGCAGTCGTTCCACGAGCCGCGTGCGATCGTCCACGTACTGGCGCATCGACGTCTCGAGATCGCGCGTGAGCAGATAGTCGTCCGGATCGGCGACCGCAGGATCGTACGGCGTGATGACCGGCTGCGGCGTGGCGAGCATGTAGTCCAGGCGGCTGAAGAACAGGCTGTGCACGACGGCCAGATGGCACGCATGCTCGTGCGCGGACCATCGCCCGGGCGCAGGACGCCGCTTGAGCACTGGCGGCGACACTTCGAGGACGAGCGGTACCACGATGCGTGGCGCGCGGTCGAGCGCGTCGATGACGGCCGTGACGGACTCCATTTCTATCGCTCCCGAAGTCTGGCGATGCGAATATCCAGATGCCGCTTCACGTCCGGCCACTCGTGCCGCAGGATGCTGTACATCACGCTGTCGCGCACCGTGCCGTCCTTGCGCGCGTAATGATGACGCAGCACGCCGTCGCGCTTGGCGCCGAGTGCTTCGATCGCGCGCTGCGATCGGAAGTTGAAGTTGTCGGTGCGCAGTCCCACGACCGCACTGCCGAGCGCGTCGAACGCGTGGCCGAGGAGCAGCCGTTTGCACGTCGTGTTCACGTGCGTCCGCTGCGCTCGCGCGGCGTACCACGTGTAGCCGATCTCCACGCGATCGATGGCGGAGACGACGTCGTGGTAGCGCGTGGTGCCGACGATGTCGCCGGTGGCGAGATCGCGAACGGCCCAGGGCAGCATGTGGCCCGCGGCCAGACCCGCAAGCGCCTGCTCGATATATGTCCCGGTTTGATCGGGCTCCGGCACCGATGTGTACCAGAGCTCCCACAGCCGTCCGTCGGATGCAGCACCCTTCAGGCCGGCTTCGTGTGCGTGAGACAGCGGCTCGAGACGAACGCCGTATCCTTCGAGTGTGGCGGGAGCGATGGTCAGCATGATGGCGGGTCGATCATAAGATAAGCGCGGGATGGCGATGGATCCGGCAGACGAGCTTCAGACGATCGTCCGCGAGCGCTTTCGTGCGCCTGCGGCAGGCGAGTGGCGGGACGATCTCGATCTCGGTCCGTCAGGATTCGGCCTCGACTCCATCTCGCTGATCGAGCTCTTGATCGTCTGCGAAGATCGCTTCGGCTGCGCGTTTCCGTACACGCTGTTCGACGAGGGCCCGCTGACGGTCGGCAAGCTCGCGGCTCACGCGCGACAGGCGGGCGCCGCAGCGGCCCGCGAATGACGGCCGCCAATCCGCTCGTTCAGGATATCGACGCGCAGTGGCCGGCGGGGACGTCCGCCTGGCGCCGGCGCGGCACGAGAGCTTACGACGCGCTCGTGCGCGGCGCCGCGCGCGTCCATCTGCCGGCAACGATGGCGGCGATCGACGCGGCTGGACGGCTCGCGCATCGCGCCGGCCTGCACGGTCCGCGTGCCGCCGACGTCCGGGCGCTCTTCGACTGGCTGCCGGACGGC
>DASZVJ010000027.1:0-17895 GCA_035547155.1 Vicinamibacterales bacterium | reverse complement strand
CCGGCCGTCCAGTCCGGCACGATGCCGGACTGGACGGCGTCTGGGAGGGGACGATCAGTGGCAGGAGCAGTCGAGGGGGACGAGTCATCTGTGGTCTGCGCATCCGCCGCCGCGCTGTCGTGCGCACGCGCGCTGGCTCGTCCGTGCATCGCGCCGGACAACCAGGCCAGCGTGTCAGCGAACGAGTGATCGGCGCCGTGCCCACCCGCCGCCCGATCCCTGTGGGATCGGCCGGCGGGCGGAGGCGTAGTGGACGCGCCGTCTGGCGCGGCGGACGTGCGAGCGAGATCGAGCACGGAGAATCAGCTCCTCACCTAGCGCAAGAGATTCAGCGTGTCGACGAGCAGCTCGTCGGCCACCGTGATGCCCTTCGAGCTGGCCTGATACCCGCGCTGCGCGAGGATCATCTGCGTGAACTCGCGGGCGATGTCGACGTTCGACTGCTCGAGGGAGCTGCCGATGAGCGTGCCGCGGCTGCCGGTGCCGGCCGTGCCGACGACGGCGACGCCCGATCGATCGCTCGCGCCGTAGAGGTTCGTGCCGAGCTTGACGAGGCCCTGCGGGTTGTTGAAGTTCGCGAGCGCGAGCTGTCCGACGACGACCGTCTGGCCCACGCCCGAGGACGCGAGCAGGTTGCCGTCCTGATCGATGACGATGATGGCGGACGGCGAGCGGCTGGGCGCGCCGTTCTGCACCACCGACGCCGTCGCCGACGGCGACGCGTAGCCCGTGATCGTCGCTTTGCCGTTCGTGCCGATCAGATCCCAGTTCATGTCGGTCGCGTTCGCGCCGTTGGCCCAGGTCGGGCCGTCGATCGTCACATCGTCGGCCGTCGCGCCGTCGACGGTCGCGAGATTGCCGAACTCGTCGAACGCCACGCTGCCGTTGGCGATCTCCGTGGGCGTGCCTGCGGTGTCGCCGACGTCTTCCCCGGGTACCGTGACGCTGTAGTCCCATGCGCCCGGCGACGTGTTGGTGAACGTCGTCGTGACGACGTGCGTGACGCCGAGCGAGTCATAGACCTGCACGGATGTCGCGAACGTGTCGCCGACTTTTGCGTTGCTGTCGAGGTTGACGATCGTGCCGTACGAGCTCGTCGCCACCGGCGCGCGCAGCACGCCGAGCGGAACGGTGATGTTGGCAGGGGGACCGGACGTGTCGATCTTGCCCGTCACCGGATCGGTCACGCTCCAGCCCTGGACCGGCTGGCCGTCGGCCGTCACGAGCATGCCGTTGGGATCGAAGCTGAAGTTGCCCGCGCGCGTGAACGCCCGATGCGCATCGTCGCCGACGACGAAGAAGCCCGGCCCCTGAATGGCGACGTTGGTCGCGATGCCGGTGCTCTCGATGTTGCCCTGCGTGAAGTTCGGCGTGATCTCACCCGTGAGCACGCCGAGCCCGATCTGCATCGGGTTCGCGCTGGGACCGCCGACGGCTTGGCTCATCAGGTCCGCGAACTCGACGGTGCTGTCCTTGTACGCGACGGTGTTGAGGTTGGCCAGGTTGTTGCCGATGACGCTCAGCTTCTGCTGATTGGCGTTCAGGCCGGACAGACTGGCGGAAAAAGATCCGATCGACATGGAAATGATCTCCTAGGAAGCTGCGGTCTTTGCGGCGTCCGCCGCTGTGCTCGCCGCGTCGGCGCCCGTCTGTGCGAGGGCGAGCAACGCGGACATGTCCGTCTTGATCGATTGCAGGCTCTCGACCTGCGTGAACTGCGCGAGCTGCGCGAGGAACTGGCTGTTGTCCTGCGGCGAGAGCGGGTCCTGGTTCTGGAGCTGCGTCACGAGCAACTGCAGGAACGTGTCGGTTCCGAGATCGCTCGTCTTGTCGTTCTTGTCGGTCGTCGTCGTGTCGCCGGTCGTGCCGGTCGACGCGCCGGTTGCGGAAGTGGGGTCAGTCGTCACGTGTCGTCCCTCCAGGCGTCTGCCATCACGAAGCGCAACCGCGCGAGCTCGTCGATCACCTTGAGCTCCTGACGCTGCTGCTCCTGCTGATACCGGCGCCATGCGCGCTCGCGCATGCGCTCGAGCGTGAGCCGTCGTCGCCGTGCGTCGCGCCAGTGCTGCTCCGCCTGTTTCACTGCACGCGATTGCGCGTCGACGTCGCGTGCGAGCGCGTCGACTGCCGCCGTGAGCCTGACAATCCAATTCCGGTGCCACTCGATCGTTCCGGCGTCCGTGCCGCGGCGCTCGGCCGATCGCTGCGTTTCTTGAGCGGCCTGGCGGTCGCGCATCGCGTGCTGCACCCGCAGCTCGGCCTCGCGAAACAGGGCTTCTGCACGCGCAAGTGCCGTGGATGCGGCCGTTTCCTGCTGCTTGCGCAGCTCGAGCGCCGCCGCGGCGCGGAAGCGGAACTCCGCCATCGTCAGAGAGCCTGGAGTGCGGTGATGGCGTCGGTGAGCCGGCCAGCCGTGTCGGCGGACTGACACAGGAAGCGGCCGATCGCCTCGCGCCGCGCGAGCGCGGCGTCGATGCGCGGATTGCTGCCCGGCACGTACGCGCCGACGCTGACGAGGTCTTCGTTGTCGCGCAGCGTCGCCAGCCAATCGCGGACCGCCGCCGCCTTCGCGCGATGCTCCAGCGTCGTCACGTCGGGCATCGTCCGGCTGATGCTCGGCAGGATGTCGATCGCCGGATAGTGGTTGCGCGCGGCGAGATCGCGCGACAGCACGATGTGGCCATCGAGGATGCCGCGCACGGCATCGGCGATCGGCTCGTTGTGGTCGTCCCCTTCGACGAGCACGGTGTAGAACGCGGTGATGCTGCCCTTGCCGCGCAGCGCGCCCGCGCGCTCGAGCAGGCCTGGCAGTCGCGCGAACACCGACGGTGGGTAGCCTTTCGCCGTCGGCGGCTCGCCCGCGGCCAGCCCGACCTCGCGCTGCGCCATCGCGAAGCGCGTGATCGAGTCCATCATCAGCAGCACGTGCTTGCCCTGATCGCGGAACGCTTCGGCGATCGCCGTCGCGGCGTACGCCGCGCGTTGGCGCGTGAGCGGCGGGCTGTCCGACGTCGACACGACGACGACGGATCGCTCGAGGCCGCCAGGGCCGAGGTCGTGCTCGAGAAAGCTCCGCACTTCGCGGCCTCGCTCGCCGACGAGGCCGAGGACGACGACGTCGGCCTCGGTGCCGCGGGCCATCATGCCGAGCAGCGTGCTCTTGCCCACGCCGCTGCCGCCGAACACGCCGATGCGCTGGCCGCGGCCGCACGTGAGCAGTGCGTCGATGGCGCGGACGCCGGTGCCGATGGCTTCGCGAATGGGCTCGCGTGCCAGCGGATTCAGCGCCTCTGCACGCAGCGGCGCATCGACGGTCGTATCGATGTGCCCAAGGCCGTCGATCGGCCGGCCGAGGCCGTCGATCACGCGGCCGAGCAGCGCGTCGCCGACCGGCACCGTCAGGCTGTCGCCGCGCGCGACGATCGGATCGCCGGGACGAATCCCGGCGGTGTCGCCGAGCGGGACGGACAGCAGCCGTCCATCGCGAAAGCCCACGACTTCGACGGGCAGCGGTGCGGCGCGGCCGGTCCGCACTTCGCAGATCTCGCCGACGCTCGCCGCGGGTCCGTTCGACTCGACGAGCAGGCCGACGACGCGGGTGACTTGACCGACGACCGGCGCCGGCTCGGTACGCGAGAGACGCGAGAAGTACTTC
Source organism: Vicinamibacterales bacterium (assembly GCA_035547155.1). Taxonomy (GTDB): domain Bacteria; phylum Acidobacteriota; class Vicinamibacteria; order Vicinamibacterales; family SCN-69-37; genus CAZNMF01. The sequence goes on along the minus strand of DASZVJ010000027.1, from coordinate 14,240 downwards.
TTGAGAGAAATGGTAAGAGCCGAGCTCGAATCAACTTCGAACTTCGAACTTCGAACTTCGAAATTTTGAGCGTCGCGCCTAGACGTCTGCGGAGAGGCCATGCGCCGGCTCCTCCTGCTCGTCGTCATCGCCGAGCAGCGCGCGCGCGAGCTCGCGCATCTGCGAGTCGATGCCCATGTCGACGCTGCCGAAGGCCGATCGGACCAGGCAGCCGCCGCGCGGCACGTTGACGTCGGCGACGATCTCGACGGGACCGGGCTGCGACGGATCGCGCTGGCTCAAGGCGACCTCGCAGTCGCTCGGATGCAGATGGATCGTCGCGACCGCGTGCTCACCGAGCCGATCGATGGCCACGCGCGCCATCACCGAGAGCAGCGCCTTGTCGATGTCGATCTCGCGGCGGACGATGCGCTCGGCCATCGCGAGCGCGAGACGGATGAGCTCACGCTCGGACCGCCGCATCACGCCGGTGCGCAGCGAGGCAATCTCGTCGATCGTCGCAACGAGCCGTTGCATGACGGGCTCGGCCTGTTGCGCGGCCGCGTGCTCGCCGGCGCGCAACCCTTCGGCATAGCCCTTCTCGAAGGCTTCGCGCTCCAGCGCATGCAGCCGCTCGGCCGACGGCGACGGCAGATCGCGCATGGCGGGCGCGACCGGCGCTGGCGCCGACGGCTCGCTGCGCCGCAGCAACGGGGCCACGCCGGTTGACGGCGCAGCTTGACGCTGCCATTGGAAGCGGTCCGTCGGGACGGCCCCGGCCAGGCGGCGCGCGCTAGGTGACATACGGCTCCCCCGCGCCGGCGCCCGTCGTGATCAACCCTTCTTCCTCGAGCTTGCGCGCGATCGAGACGATCTCCTGGTGCGCCTTCTCGACTTCGCGCAAGCGTACGGCGCCGAGCATCTCCATCTCTTCCTTCATCAGATCGACGGCGCGCTTCGACATGTTCGCGAAGAACCGATCGCGAATGACCTCGCTCGCGCCCTTGAGCGCCATCGTGAGCGTCTTCTTGTCGGCGCGATTGACGATCTCGCGGATGCCGCTTTCCTCGACGTTGACGAGATCTTCGAACACGAACATCAGATTGCGGATCGCCGTGGCCGTCTCGGGCGCCAGCGTCTCGAGCCGTTCGAGCGCGGGGCTGCGTACGCCGCGATCGAGGCAGTTGAACAGCTCGGCGACGGCGCGCACGCCGCCGCGCTGCTCGCGGCTCTGGCCGCCGAGGCCGCGCAGGCGCTGCTCGATGACGCTCGAGATGCGCGCGATGACGTCGGGCGGAATCTCGCCGAGGCTCGCGATGCGCAGCAGCACGTCGGCGCGCATCTCGTCCGGCAGCTGCTCGAGCAGCTGCGCAGCGACGCCCGTCGGCAGATGCGCCAGGATCAGCGCCGTCGTCTGCGGGTGCTCGCCGAGGAAGAACTTCGACAGCTGCTCGGGGTTCGCGCGCTCGAGCGACGCGAAGCCGGCGCTGGTGTTCATCGACTTCACGACGCGATCGACGATGCGGCGCGACTGCTCGGCGCCGAGCGACTTCGTGAGGATGCGGCGCGCCTGCTCGACGCCGCCGAGGCCCGCGCGCGGCGCGTTGGCCGACGCGCTGAGCTCGGTCAGCACCTGCTCGCCGAGCTCGGGTGGAACCGAGCCCATCGCCGCGATCTCGAGCGCGATGCGCTCGATCTCGTCCTCGCCGAGATATTTGAAGAGCGGCAGCGCGCCATCTTCACCAAGCGCCATCACCGCGATGGCCGCCTTCTTGGCGCCGCTGACCGTGGTGGTCGAAGACGTCGACACCGCCATTACCGTCGTTCCTCCGCGATCCATCCGCGCACGATCCGCGCGAGCTGCTCGGGCTCATCGTTGGCGAGCTTCGCCACGCGCTGCGTCAGCACGGGCAGCCGGCGCCCTTCGCTGTTGGCGGCCATCGCGTCCAGCTCGGCTTCGATTTGCCCTTCCATCTCCTGCACCGTCGGCAGACGCGCGGCAGAGGCGGCGGGCGCGGGCAACGCTGGCGTTGTCGCCAAGCCCGTCGCGCGGCGCGCGAGCGGACGCAGCACGCCGAAGAGCGCGAAGACCGCGACGAGGAAGATCGCCACGCCACGCAGCGCCGACGGCCAGTGCTCTTTGGCGATGTCGGTGACCTGCTGGCCGAAGCCCGGAGACGGTGCGTCGGTCATCTCGGGCGCGGTGTCGAACGCGATGTTCTCGACGGTCAGCTGATCGCCGCGCTCCTGATCGAGGCCGACCGCCGCCGACACGATGCCCTGGATGCGCTGAATGCCGGCGGGATCCCACGGTTTCGTCGTGGTCTGCGCCGTGCCATCCGATCCCTTCGTCGTGGTGCGCTCGTCGTCGAGCACGACCGCCACGGAGAGCCGCGCGAGCTGGCCTTGCGGGCTCACGGTGTGACGCGTGACGCTGCCGACGTTGTAGTTGACGACCTCGGATGAGCGGCCCGGCGGCAGCGGCGCGATCGGCGTCGTCGACGATGGCGTCGATGCGGCGCCTCCGGTGGCTTGCGCTGTCTGCGTCGCGGGCGCAGCGGCCGCGGCGTTCGTGTTCGCGTTGGACGTCGAGAGCGCGGGCGGCTGGTTGGCGCGCGCGCCGGCGACGCCGCCGACGGGCAGGACCGCGTTGCCGGTCTCCGTGTTCGTCTGGCGGCTGACGACCACGGACGCGGGGTCGTAGCGCACTTCTTCCTCTTCGACCGAGTCGGGCTTCAGGAACGCCGCGACGTTGACGCGCACGCGGCCGGCCCCGACGACGGGCTCGAGCAGCGACGTCACCTTCGTCACGAGATCGCGCTCGATCTGCTGCTGCTTCTCGAGCTGCAGCCCGGTCGCCGCCGAGTCGGTTCCATCCGTCGGCTTGTTGAGATAGCGGCCGGAGACGTCGAGGATGACGACCGATTCGGGCCGCAGCTGCTCGACACTCGCGGCGACGAGGCTCGCGATGCCTTTGATCGTCGACGACGCGAGCGGACGGTTGTTGTTCTTGAGCTTGAGGACGACCGAGGCCTTGGCCGGCTGCTCTTCGCTCACGAAGAGCGAGTCCTTCGCCATCGAGATGTGCACGCGCGCGCTGGCCACTTCGGACAACGTCGAGATGGTCCGTGCGAGCTCGCCTTCGAGCGCGCGGCGATAGTTCACGTGCTCGAGGAACTCCGTCGTGCCGAACGCGGTGCGATCGAAGATCTCGAAGCCGATGCGGCCGGCCGACGGCAGGCCGTTCGACGCGAGATCGAGCCGCAGCTCGGCCGCGCGCTCGACCGGCACGCTCACGCTCCGGCCGTCCTCGCTCAGTTGGTACTGGATCTTCTGCGTCTTCAGCTTGCCGATCACGGACTGCGCGGTCTCGGCGTCCATGTCCGCGACGAGCAGCGTGTACTGCGGCGCGGAGATCCAGTACGCCGATCCGACCACGACGGCGACGACGCCGACGAAGACGGCCGCCAGCCCCACCAATTGCTTGGTGGAGAGCGTGGACGTGAGCTTCTTGAGATGCGAGATCAGTTGATCGATGTTCACGGGTTATCGCCGGCGCCTACGTGGGCATGCGCATCACGTCCTGATAGGCCTGGACGAGCTTGTTGCGGACCTGCACGGTCAACTGCAGCATCGTGTCGGCCTTCTGCATCGCGATCATCGCTTCGTGCACGTCGCCCGTGCCGTCGAGCATCTTGCCGATCGCCTGGTTCGCGTCGCCGGCCGAGCCGTCGACCGCGTCGACCAGTTGCTTGAGCGCGTCGCTGAAGCCTGCGCCGGCCGTCGACGATGTCGACGACGAGGCGGCCGGAGTGATCGCGGGAACGTGACCGATGCCGCTGATGGGTGTGATCGCCATGACGCTACTGCTTCGCCAGATCCAGCGCGCGCTGAATCGTGTCCCTGATGAGCCCGATGGCCGTGAGATTCGCCTGATAGGCGCGTGCCGCCCCGAGCATGTCGACCATCTCCTCCGGCACGTCGACGTTCGGCACGGCCACGAAGCCATCGGCGTCCGCGTCGGGATGCGACGGCTCGTAGCGCCGGCGGAACGGCGTCTGGTCCTCGACAATGCCCGCGACGCGCACGCCTTCCGGCTGCGCCTGCACGTTGAACGCCTGATTGCCGTCGACCGGCGCGGCCTCGAGCACGACCTCGCGGCGCCGGTACGGCTGGCCGTCGGGGCCGCGCGTCGACTCGGCGTTGGCGAGGTTCGACGTGGCGACTTCCATGCGCGCGCGCTGGACGTCGAGCGCGCTCGCGCTGGCGTTGAGGGCTCCGAGCAGCGTGGACATGATGATCAGCGCCCTTCGTTGATCGCGTAGCGGACGAGCCGGAACTTCGAGGCGAGCACGGTCTGCGCCGCGTTGAAGTCGCTCGTCGCGCGCGTCATGTCGAGCAGCTCACGATCGAGCTGCACGTTGTTGCCGTCGCGGCGCGTCGCGAGACCCGAGCTGTCGACGACCGCCGGCGCATTCGATGCCGTGCTGCCCGCACCGAAATGACGCGCGTCGGTCGCCTTCATCTGAATGGTGCCGAGCTCGTCGTCGAGCGCGTCGGAGAACTTGACTTCTTTCGTGCGGTAGCCGGGCGTGTCCAGATTCGCCAGATTGCCCACGGCGACGGACTGGCGCTGGACCGCGCGCGTCATCTGTCGGCCGAGCGCAGCGGTAATCGCGGCGTCACTGAATGGATCTGCCATAAGCGGCTCCTCGAGCGCGGCCCGCAACGCGAGTCGCGACACAATCGGCGCAGCGTTGTGCAAGAGGAGTGCCGCACGGCAGAAGATCGCGAAGGAGCGGCCGATTTGCAGGGTATTCCACGAGTCCCGCGGCGCGGAATCCGTCGGAGCCGGCGGGCTTCAGCCCGCCGGACCCGCAGGGCGCGAAGCCCTGCGGCGACGTTCTGACCACCCGTCCGACACCCCGATGACGGCGCACCGACACGTGCCCCGCTCTCCAGAAGCTGCTCTCGCGAGACGACGAGGGATGCGTCGATGTCGCTGAAACGACGCGCCTGACGTGAGATCCGGCACCCTGTCAACGCAACGACAGCAGGAATGCCGACACGGTCGACGGCATGACACCTGGCGTGAAGACGCGCCAAATCGTGACGGAACGGCAAAAGCTGTAACTGGCACAGCAGTTGCCTCTTAGGCGGAACGTCGCTGGAACGCCAATCGGCATCCGGCTGCAAAACCTGAGGGATCGAGGTCCTTCCCTCCCGAGGAGACCGCTGTGTCCGACCGTGCCCGCCCGACTGTGTTGGTCGTTGAAGATGAGAGCGAATCCCGACAAATGATCGTCGAGTCCCTGGAGGCCGCCGGCTTCGCCGCGGCCCAGGCGCCGAACGCGGCCGACGCGCTCGCGCGGCTCGACGGCTTCGCGTACGACGCGCTCGTCGTCGACGTCCAGTTGCCGGATGGCGACGGACTCGATCTGCTCGACGAAGCCCTCTCGCGCTATCCCGACATGCGCTGCGTCGTCACGACGGGCTTCGGCAGCATCGATCACGCGGTGCGCGCGCTGAAGCGCGGCGCCGTCGACTTCCTGATCAAGCCCTTCCAGTTGATCCAGCTCGTGCAGGTCCTCAAGACCTCGCTCAGCGAGCGCCGCCTGCAGTCGGAGAACGCGGAGCTGAAAGCGCGGCTCAACGATCGCTTCCGCTTCGGCAGCCTCATCGGCAGCAGCCATGTGATGAAGCGGCTGTTCAACACGCTCGAGCTGGTGTCGCCGATGAACAGCACGGTGCTCATCCAGGGCGAGACGGGCACGGGCAAGGAGCTCGTCGCGCGGACGATTCATCACAACAGCCCGCGGCGCGATCAGCCGTTCGTCGCGTTCAACTCGGCGGCGATTCCCGAGGGCCTCGCGGAAGCGGAGCTGTTCGGCCACGTCAAAGGCGCCTTCACGGGCGCGGTGAACGCACGCGTCGGGCGCTTCGAGCTCGCCGACAAGGGCACGCTGTTCATCGACGAGGTGTCGTCGATGTCGATGGCGCTGCAGGCGAAGCTGCTGCGCGCGCTGCAGGAGCGCGAGGTCGAGCGCGTCGGCACGTCGAAGCCGTTGAAGATCAACGCGCGTGTGGTCGCGGCGACCAACGACGACCTGCTCAGCCTCGTGCGCGAAGGCAAGTTCCGCGAAGATCTCTACTACCGGTTGAACGTCGTCCGCGTCGTGCTGCCAGCGCTGCGCGATCGGCGCGAGGACATTCCTGTTCTGGCCCAGCACTTCGTCCAGCAGTCGTGTGAAGGCAACGGCCTGACGCTGAAGACGCTGAGCCAGGGTGCGCTGCGCCAGCTGATGAACTACGCGTGGCCGGGCAACATCCGGCATCTGCAGAACGCGATCGAGCACGCGGTCACGATGAGCGGCGCCTCGACCGAGATTCTGCCCGATGCCCTTCCTGACGAGTTGATGGCGCCGGCGGGCCTCACGGCGGTGACGCTGCCGGCCACGCCCGACGAAGGCATCAACTTCACGTCGACGATGTCGCAGGTGGAGCGCGAGCTGATCCTGCGCTATCTGGCGAAGGCCAACGGCAACAAGCGTCAGGCCGCGCGCCTGCTGAACCTCAGCCGCACGACGCTCATCGACAAGCTTCACCGGCTGGGCGTGACCGACGCCTCGTCGGCCGCCTGATTCGCGCTGGGTTCTGGCGGCCTCACGTCTGGGACTACAATTTGGAGTTCCAGACGGATGTCCGCTCATGCCCTAGCGCTCGTCGTCCTGACCTTCGGCGCTGCCATCGTCAATGGCGCGCTCGGGTACGGCTTCTCGTCGATCACCGTTCCGGTCGCGCTGCTCTTCCTCACGAACCGCGTCCTCAATCCGGCGCTCGTGCCGATCGAGGTCGTGCTGAACGCGTGGGTGCTGTGGGTCAACCGCGCCGCGCTTCCCGCGATCTGGCGCCGTGTCGCACCCATCGTCGTCGGGCTCGTGCCAGGCGTGCTCGCAGGCACGCTGATCGTGAGCACCCTGAGCGCGGGCTGGCTGAAGTTCAGCACGTACGTCGTGCTGCTGCCGCTCATCCTGCTGCAGGCTGCCGGATGGCGGCGGCCGATCAAAGCGGAGCGCGCGGCGGGATTCGCGTTCGGCGGCGGCGTCGGCGTGCTCTATTCGGTGACGACGATCTCGGGGCCGCCGCTGGCGATTGCGCTGAACAATCAAGGCGTCGCGAAGCAGGAGTTCCGCGCCGCGCTCGGCTTCGTGCGGCTGGCGGAATCGAGTCTGACCGCGGCCGCGTATTTCTACGCGGGTCTGTTCACCATCGACAGCGCGCGCCTGATTCCGTTGATCCTGCCGAGCATCCTCGTCGGCGTGCCGATCGGCACGTGGCTCATCCGGCGCATCCGTCACGAGACGTTCCGCCGCATCTGCATGAGCTTCGACGCCTGGGTCGTCGCGTTCGGCATCTCGACGCTGCTGCAGCAGCTCGGACTGGTTCCCGGCGCCAGCGCGTACAGCGTGCTCGCACTCGTCATCGCGATCGACGCGGGACTGCTCTACCGATTTTTCAAGGCTTGAGGCGTGGTCCGGGCGGCCACAGGGGGCCGCCCTACACGGGCTACAGGCTACAGGCTACGGGCTACCGGCTACGGGCTACAGGCTACTCGTCGTAGGGGCCGCCCTTGCGGCGGCCCGCTCCGTGTCGTCCGCCCGTCGCCCGAAGCCCGTAGCCTGCAGCCCGTAGCCTGTCTCAATATCTCCGCTTGAGCTGTCGCATCAGATCGAACTTGGCTGTGTCGGCGACGGCCATGACGGCCATCACGCCGGCCTGCACCGGATCGCTCACGACGAGATCGGCGGCGTCCGGCACACTTCCGGCCATGTTGAGCGAGATGACGTAGAGGCCGTTGCGCCGTACTTCCTCGACAGCCGTCGAGATATCACCGCCCATCAGCGATCCGGCCAGCACGATCAGCTTGACGCGCGGCAGGTGCATCACTGCGCGCACGGCTGCCGCGAGCTCCTTCTCGCCGACGAGCGGAATGGTGTCGATCGAGATCCGCTCGCCGCGAATGTTGTGGCGATCGGCTTCCGCGATGGCGCCCATCGCGACGAATCCCACCTGCGCGCCGCCGCCCATGACGATGATCCGTTTGCCGTAGATCTTGGCGAACGGCGGCGTCTCGTCGATCGCGTGCACGCCCGGCACCGCACGCAGATCCGAGAAGACCGGTGCGACAGGCGTGTCCGGCAGCGTGAACTCGAAGTAGATCTTCGAGACGTCCGTGCCCGCATGGATGTCGACGAGCGTGATGTTCGCGTCGTGATCCGCGAACACCTTCGTCAGCTGGAACAGCAGGCCCGGCCGATCGGCGGCGGAAGCAACGACGGCGTGAAAGGTCGCCATGGCGTGGCATCATCATAAGACGAAGATGCATCGACGTCCTTTTCTCGCAGTCGCGGGTGTGGTGGCGGCGCTGACGATGGCCACGGCGTGCCGCCGCAGCGCGCCTGAGGCCAGCGAGCCGGCACCCATTGCCGTCACGACGGCCGCCGCGCGCCTCCAGACGCTTCGCGACGTCGTCTCCGGCCCCGGCATCGTCGTGCCGTCGGCGGCCGCCGACCTGACGGTGTACGCGCCGGAAGCGGCGCAAATCGTCGAGCTTCCGAAGAAGGAACAGGATGACGTCCAGGCCGGCGACGTGCTGGTGCGCTTCGAGATCGCATCGCTCACGCAGGAGACCGCGACGATGCAGCAGGCGCTTCAGAGCGCGACCGCGCGGCTCGATCGTGCGAAGGCCGAGCTGGCGCGGCAGGAATCGCTCGACGCGCGCGGCCTGACGCCGCGCAACACCCTCGAGGCCAGCCGTCTCGACGTCGCGTCTGCCGAGAGCGCCGCGACGCAGGCGAAGGCGCAATTCGACGCGGTGCAAGGCAATCAGGAACGTGCGACCGTTCGCGCGCGGTTTCCCGGCAAGGTCGTGCGCGTGTGGCACGCCGTCGGCGATACGGTCCAACCGACGCCCGACGATCCGATCATTCGCGTGACCGATCCAACCAAAGTTCAGGTCAGCGCGCAGTTGCCCATTGCTCCGCTCGCGCGCGTGACGCCGGGCCAGACCGCGACGGTCATGTCGGATGCGGAGCCCGCGCCGGCGACGGTGACGAACGTCATCGGCACGATGGCGCCGGCGGCGGTCACCGGCGAGGTGCGTCTCACGTTCACGCAGCCGGTGACGCTCGCCATCGACGCACCGGTGAACATCGAGATCCTGATCGACCAGCGTACGAATGCGCTCACCGTGCCGACGAGCGCCGTGGCGCACGACGATCTCGGGACGTACGTGATGATCGCCGGCGACGACCGGCGCGCGCATCGCCGCACCGTCCTTACGGGTCTCGTGACGCAGGCGCTCACGCAGATCGTCGACGGAATCGCGCCCGGCGATCGCGTGATCGTCGGACATCTCGCGGACGTCAGCGATGGCGCGGCGATCGCGGACGGACAGTGAAGACCCTCGTATCGCGCTATCGCACCAGCTCACTAACGCGCTATCTGGGATCTGGCTATCGGACCATCTTGCTATCTGCCTGCCGAGCCATTCGGGCTCTGCCCCGCGTCGCCGCGGTCGTGTCGGCCGCCGTCCTCGCGATCGGCGCGCAGGCGCGTGAGGATCCGCAGGCCATCCAGCGAATGGCAGCCGCGGAGCGCGCGTTTGCGGCGGCCGCGGCCGAGCAGGGCTGGCGCGATGCGGCGCTGGCCTTCGTCGCACCAGATGCGATCGTCGTTCGCCGCGCGCCGGCGGGATCGCCGCAGAGCACCGACGCGCGCACGCTGATCCGCGATCTCCCTCTGACGAAGTTGCCCGTCGCGCTGCGCGAGATCTGGGAGCCTGCGATCGGTCAGGTCTCGAGCGACGGCACGTTCGGCTGGATCATCGGCGGACGCGCCGCGCTCGCCCTGCCGCTGCAGAGCCTCGCGAATCAAGGCGCGTTCCTGCACATCTGGAAGCGGCAGGACGATGGCTCGTGGAAGGTATCGCTGATCGACGACGTGCCGTTGCCGGATCTATGGAAGGACGCGGCGCCGTTCATGGCGATGCCTCCGCCGGACGCCGGCACCGCAGGAACGCCGGACGAGTCGCTGGCCGATGTCGAACGCGCGATCGTCAACGGCCGCGATGCGTGGCGCGATCGTCTCGCGGACGGCGTGCGCGAGCTATCTGCCGGGCACCCGCCGATCGCCGGCCGTGCGGCCGTGCTCACGTGGGCGGCGAGTGGCTGGCTCGGCGCACGGTTCAGCGACGCGACGGCCGACGTCGCCAGCTCGGACGATCTCGGCGTCGCCTGGGGCCGCTACACCCTCACTGCGCCGCGCGCGACCATCGGCACCTGGGTCCGAGTCTGGCATCGCGACATCGGCGGCCGCTGGCGAATCGTGGGGCAGATGGACACGGACCTGTCGGTCGTATCGCGCTAGCTCACTAGCGCGCTATCGCACTATCTGGGGATCGCGCTATCTGACTATCTGCCTCCGCGACGGAGAGTCCCGACGCGAGGTCTCTTGATGGCAGACAGGCGCTTTTGAAGGCAGATAGCGAGATAGCCCGATGGTAGATAGTGCGATAGCGAGCTAGCGCGATAGTGCGATGCCACGGTACACTGTCGCTCCCTTGTTCTCCCGAGCGGCACGGATCGGGTCGACGCTGCAGGCGTGGCTCCTCCGCGGGCACACACGACAGTCCGCCGAACACCAACCGCATACCTCCGCGTGGTGGCGCGTGATGTGTCTCACCGGCGTCGACTATTTCTCGACGCTCGGCTACCAGCCCGGCATCGCGTTTCTCGCGGCCGGCTTCCTGTCGCCATTCGCGACGCTCGTCCTCGTCGCCCTGACGCTCCTCGGCGCCTTGCCCGTCTATCGGTCCATGGCGGCGCTCAGCCCGCGCGGCCAGGGCAGCCTGTCCGTCCTCGAGGAACGGCTGCCCCGCTGGCGCGGCAAGGCCCTCGTGCTGTGTCTGCTGGGATTCGCGGCGACGAGCTTCATCATCACGATCACGCTCTCGGCCGCCGACGCCACGGCGCACATCATCGAGAACCCGTTCGTGCCCGCGTGGATGGATCACCGCCTGGCGCTGACGTTGCTGCTCGTGGCGGGCCTCGGCGCCGTGTTCATGCGCGGCTTCACGGAAGCGATCTGGCTGGCGGTGCTGCTCGTCGTGTCGTACCTGGCCGTGAACGCGATCGTCATCGGCGGCGAGCTGTTCGCGCTGGCGCACGATCCGGTGGCCATCGCGGCGTGGCGCGAGCACGTGTTCCGGCAGCAGAGCAATCCGGCGATGATCGCGGTGCTCGCCGTCCTGTACTTCCCGAAGCTCGCGCTCGGCCTGTCCGGCTTCGAGACCGGCGTGGCGGTCATGCCGCTCGTGTCGGGCCACGGCGAGACCGACGCCGAGCGCCTGCACTCGCGCATCGCCAACACCCGCAAGATGCTGACGACCGCGGCGAGCATCATGAGCGTGCTGCTCATCGGCAGCTCGCTCGTGACCGCGATGCGGATTCCGCCCGAAGCGCTGGCGGCCGGCGGCGCGGCGGATGGCCGCGCGCTGGCCTATCTCGCCCATCGCGATTTCGGTGCCGTGTTCGGCACGATTTACGACCTGGCGACGATTGGCACGTTGTGGTTCGCGGGCGCGTCGGCGATGGCCGGCCTGCTCAACCTCGTGCCGCAATACCTGCCGCGCTACGGGATGGCGCCGGACTGGGCGCGCGCGACTCGGCCGCTGGCGGTGCTGTTCACGGCAATCGGCTTCGTCGTGACGATCTCGTTCAGCGCGTCGGTCGAAGCGCAGAGCGGCGCGTATGCCACGGGCGTCCTGACGCTCATGACGTCGGCGGCCGTCGCGGTTGCTGTGGCCTTGCCGTCCCATCGCTGGCGCTACGGGACGATCGCTGCGGTCTTCGTCTACACGACGCTCGTCACCATCATCCGTCAGCCCGAAGGCATCAAGATCGCCGCGTGGTTCATCGTCGGCACGATCGCCTCGTCGCTGATCTCGCGAGTACTGCGCTCGACCGAGATCCGCATCGAAGGCGTCGACTACGACGAGACGGCGATGTCGTTCATCCGCGAAGCCGCCGGCCGGCGCCAGCTGCGCATCATTGCCAGCCGGCCCAACACCGGCAGCCGTGAAGAGTACGCGCGCAAGCTGCAGAACGCGCGGCAGACGCACCATCTGCGCTCCGGCGACTTCGTGCTCTTTCTCGAGGTTCGCCCCGGCGACGCGTCGGCGTTCTCCGACGTGCTCCACGTCAAGGGCGTCGACGTCGACGGCCATCACATCCTGCGCTGCGTCAGTCCCGCGATCCCCAACGCGATCGCCGGCCTGCTGCTCGACCTCCGCGATCGCACGTACAGCATCCCGCACGCCTACTTCGGCTGGACCGAAGGCAATCCGATTGCCTATCTGCTCAAGTTCCTCGCGTTCGGCGAAGGCGACACCGCGCCCGTCTGCCGCGAAGTCCTGCGCCAGGCCGAGCCCATGCCCGAACGTCGTCCGCGGATCCACGTCGGATAGGCGGGCGGCCGTCCGCGGTCCGCGGTCTGCGGGCGGCGGGCGGCGGGCGGCGGACCGTTCAGGCTAAGATCGAGTCAGCCTAAGCGGTCGCATGGCGACCCGCGGGGGACCCAGCGCGGCGATATTCCGCCGCAGGGGCGAATCGGGAACCTGGACGCATTTCGAAGTTCAAAGTTCGAAGTTCGAAGTTTGAAAATGCTTTTCAGGCCCCGACGAGGACTACCCACCTCGAGCCCGTCAGCTAACTCCGTCGGCTTTGGGAGCCATTCGTGTCTGCATCTGCCGTTCGGGCCGGGTCGCCGCTGCGCGCCTGGTTGTTTCGCGATCATTCGAGCACCGCACACGAGCACGCGCACGCCTCTGCCTGGTGGCGCGTCATGTGTCTCACCGGCGTCGACTACTTCTCGACGCTCGGCTACCAGCCGAGCATCGCGTTCGTGGCCGCCGGATTTCTGTCGCCGTTCGCGACGCTGGTGCTCATCCTGCTCACGCTGTTCGGCGCGCTGCCGGTCTACGGGCGCATCGCCGCGCTGAGCCCGCACGGCCAGGGCAGCCTGTCCGTGCTCGAAGAGCGGCTGCCGCGCTGGCGCGGCAAGGCCTTCGTGCTCTGCCTGCTGGGTTTCGCCGCGACGGACTTCGTGATCACGATCACCCTCTCGGCTGCAGACGCGACGGCGCACATCGTCGAGAACCCGCTGGTGCCGGCGTGGCTCGATCATCAGCTCATCGTGACGCTGGTGCTCGTCGCCGCGCTGGGTGCCGTGTTCCTCAAGGGCTTCCGTGAGGCGATCGGCATCGCGGTCGTGCTCGTCGGCGCCTATCTGGCGTTGAATGTCGTGGTCATCGCCGGAGAGCTCGTCGCGGTCATTCGAGATCCGGCGGTGCTGCGCGACTGGCTCGCGCACGTCCACACGCAACAATCGAACCCTCTGTTGATTGCTGGTCTGGCGCTGCTCTATTTTCCGAAGCTCGCGCTGGGTCTGTCGGGGTTCGAGACGGGCGTCGCGGTCATGCCGCTCGTGGCCGGGAGCGGAGAAACCGACGCCGATCGGCTGCAGTCGCGCGTCGCGAACACGCGCAAGATGCTGATGCTGGCCGCGTTGCTCATGAGCGTGCTGCTGCTCGGCAGCTCGGTCGTGACGGCCACGCGCATTCCGGCGGAGGCGCTGCTCGGCGATGGGCCGGCGAACGGCCGCGCGCTGGCGTACCTCGCGCATCGCGACTTCGGCGCGTGGTTCGGCACGGTGTACGACCTCACGACGATCGCGATTCTCTGGTTCGCGGGCGCGTCGGCGATGGCGGGTCTCCTCAACCTCGTCCCGAAGTACCTGCCCCGCTACGGCATGGCGCCGGATTGGGCCGCGGCCACCCGTCCGCTCGTGCTGCTGATCACGGCCATCGGCCTGGTCGTCACGCTCGTCTTCGATGCGGACGTCGACGCGCAGGGTGGAGCCTACGCGACGGGCGTCCTCGTGCTGATGACGTCGGCCGCCATCGCCGTGACCATCGCCGTCCGGAACCGGCGGCGGCGGTTCGTGCTGATCACCGGCATCTTCGTGTACACGACGATCGTCAACATGGTCGAGCGCCCGGAAGGCCTCAAGATCGCGACGTGGTTCATCGCCGGCATCATCGTCTCATCGCTGATCTCGCGCGTACTGCGCTCGACCGAGATTCGCATCGAGGGCGTCGACTACGACGAGACCGCGATGTCGTTCATCCGCGAAGCCGCCGG
>DASZVJ010000026.1:0-26976 GCA_035547155.1 Vicinamibacterales bacterium | reverse complement strand
GCGGTCCCCCGGCGGGCTAAAGCCCGCCGGCTACGAGGATTCGAATGACGCCGCCGGCGTCACCTCGCGCCCCTACTCGCCCTGGTCCACGCTGGCGCCGACGTCGTGGACGCCGATGCTCGAGCAGTCGGGCCGCGCGTCGCGTGCGGGTGTGTCCGTCGCCGGCAGCGACGTGCTCGGCTATCACGCGTATGCCGCGGCGCTGGCGTGGCTCGTCTCGCAACCGGCTGGCACGCCATCCGTCGGTGCGGCGTCGCCGGACTTCGGCGCGTCGTACTCGTACACGCGATGGACGCTGCAGCCGTGGGTCGCCGTGTCGCGCTCGACGTCGTTCTTCGGCGTCCTGCCGGCCGCCGGCGACGTGCCCGCGACCGCGACGCTGCGCGAGCGGCAGATCGAAACCGGCCTGCTCCTGCCGCGCGTGCACGTCCATCAGTCGCAGGCCGTGCGCCTGTCGTACATCCGCACGATCGCGGACATTCTGTTGCCCGACGGGACCGCGACGGTCAATCGATCCGCAATGCGTGGGTCGTGGACGATCGGAACGGCCAAGATGTTCGGCTACTCGATCAGCCCTGAGCGCGGCGTCCTGGCCGGCGTCACCGCCGAAGCCGTGCGCCGCGCGCTCGGTGCCGACGATGACGCGACGAATGTGACGGGAGATGTGCGCGCGTACGTGCCCGGTCTCGCGCGGCATCACGTCGTGGCGCTGCGGATCGCGGGCGGCGCGTCGCGCGGTGACGGCAATGCCCAACGCGTGTTCCTGCTCGGCGGCGGCTTCGCGGCGCCTGGTCCGGGCAATTTCAGCTCGGAGGCGTTCAGCCTGCTGCGCGGCTTCGCCGTCGACTCGTTCGCCGGCACGCACGTCGCGATCGCGAACGCGGACTATCGTCTGCCCCTGTGGCGGCCCGAGCGTGGGATCGGCCCACTGCCAGTATTCCTGCACACCGTGCACGCGTCGGTGATCGCCGACGCGGGACAGATCTGGACGGAGCAATTCTCGCGTCGAGATCTGAAGTACGCCGCCGGCGCCGAGCTGTCGGCCGACGTCGTGCTCGGCTACGCGCTGCCACTCACGTTCGCCACCGGCGCCGCGTGGGGCCACGACGGCAGCGGTCTCGTCGCCGACGGCTGGCGGACGTACGTGCGGGTTGGGAAGGCGTTTTGAACGGGCAGGCTCGGGGGCGATCGTTCGGGCGGGCACGGGGGCCCGCCCCTACAACAGAACATCAGGCGACAGTCCGCGCGCCCGTGTAGGGGCGGCC
Source organism: Vicinamibacterales bacterium (assembly GCA_035547155.1). GTDB lineage: Bacteria > Acidobacteriota > Vicinamibacteria > Vicinamibacterales > SCN-69-37 > CAZNMF01. The sequence goes on along the minus strand of DASZVJ010000026.1, from coordinate 25,711 downwards.
CCCCGTGGCCGCCCGGACGATCACAATTCCTTGATGAAGATGTTTCGAAAACGGATCTCCGATCCGTGCGTCTGCAGCTCGATCGGCCCCGTCGGCAGGACCGGCTTCGTGCGATCGAAGTAGTTGTCGAGCACTTGGCCGTCGACCGTCAGCTGGTCGTTGAACCACACCCAGACTTTCTGTCCGACCATGCGGATGTGGAACGTGTTCCACTCGCCGACCGGTCTGTCCGCCTTCACGAGCGGCCACTTGCCGGGATTGTCGTCGTTGTTGTTCCAGAGCGCGCCCGATCCCTTCGGGGCGCCATTGCGCACCTCGCGCGGGTTGCTGGGATCCCAGATCTGGACCTGCGGATAGCTGCGGAGATAAATGCCCGAGTCGCCGTTCGGGCTGACCATCAGCCAGTCGACGTACAGCTCGAAGTCGCCGTAGTCCTTCATCGTCGCGAGATGCGGGCTGTTGCCGTCGGAGACGATCTCGCCCTTCGCGACGTCGACGCGCCAGTGTTGGTCGCGCTCGGCGTTCCACGCCGCCTGCTTCGTCGCAAGCTCTTCGGGCGTGAGCTTCGCCTGTTCGTACGGACTGTAGTTCGGCTGCCGCCCGCGCCATCCGGACAGGTCCTTGCCGTTGAACAGACTGGTAAATCCTGGCGGGGGCTGATTCAGCGGCCGATTCTGCGCGGACATGGTCGTCATTGTCACCGCCACTCCCAGCACGATCAACGTCAGTGTGCGCATATGGATTCTCTCTTCGTCGACCTCGGCGGCCACAAGGGCCGCCCCTACGATGGGCCTTCGTCCCTTCGTCCCCTTGGTCCCTTGGTCCCTTGGTCCCTTGGTCCCCTAAGGCATCGCTTGAAACGTCCGCTCGATATTCTCCAGCGCCGCGATCGTCGACTTCACGCCGATCTCGATGAAGCGCTCACCGATCTCCGGCGTCGAGCCGCGCGCGTCGCCCCACGTGCCCGATCGCGTCGCACGGTGCACCGAGCCCGGCGACGAAAAGAAAAATGCCGTGTGCACCGGCGCGGCGTTCACGGTGAATTCCGGGAACGGCGGAAACTCGGCGTTCGCACGCGCCATGTCGACGAGCGACGGATTGATCGCCAGCACGGCCGACGTCTCCGCCGCATTCGCGTGCAGGCCCGTCTTCATGTCGAAGAACTCGGCCGTCTCCTCCGGCGTCATGCCGTCCCAGTAATTCAACGGAAACGCGCGCGTGCCCGCCGGCAGCCGCTCGGCCGCGTTCGCGCACGCATACGCGATGGCGTACGTGTTGTCGTAGTGCCCGTTCAGGAAGATGATGCGCCGAAACCCGATCTTCGCGAACGACGCGCACAGATCTTCGATCAGCGCCATGAACGTCGGAATGCGGATGTGCACGAGCCCGGGAAACCCGACGTGCGGATACGACAGCGCGTAATTGATCGGCGGCGCGACGAGCGCGCCGAGACGCGGTGCCGCCCGGCGCGCGACCTCCTGCGGGATCAGCACGTCGGTGAGCAGCGGCGCATGCGGCCCGTGCTGCTCGGTGGCGCCCGTCGGCACGAGGATCGTCTGATGCGTCTGGAGAAACGCCTCGACCTCGGGGTTCGTCATCTCGCCGAGGAAGACGGTAGGGGGTTTCATAAGTCCCGGAGTATACGCATAATCCCACGATGCCAGCTACGCGCCGCGACGAGCGCCACCGGATCGCGCTGTCGCTCGCGCTCGCCCTCGCCCTCGCCGCGCTGACGACGATCGTCATCGCGCAGAGCCCGGCGACGCCGCCATCGTCCGCCGTCGCGCGCGCCGGCTTCGACGCCGCGCGTCTCGCGACCGTCGATCGCCTCGTCGCCGACGCCATCGGCGCGCACCAACTCCCCGGCGCCGTGCTCGTCGTCGGCCGCGGCGACACGATCGTCTGGCGCAAGGCGTACGGACGCCGCGCGGTGACGCCCGCCTCCGAGCCGATGACGCTCGACACGATCTTCGATCTCGCGTCGCTGACGAAAGTCCTCGCCACCGCGCCGGCGGTCATGCAGCTCGTCGAACAGGGACGCCTGCGTCTCAGCGATCCCGTCGTCACCTACATTCCCGAGTTCGGCGCGCACGGCAAAGAACGGATCACGATCCTCGATCTGCTCACGCACATGTCGGGGCTGCCGCCGGATCTCGATTTGACGACGACGTGGTCCGGGCACGGCGAGGCGATTCGCCGCGCGGCCGACGAGACGCCGCAGGCGCCGCGCGGCCAGCGGTTCATCTACAGCGACGTCAACTTCCTGCTGCTCGCAGACATCGTCGCGCGCGTCAGCGGCGAGGCGTTCGAGACATACGTCGCGCGCCACATCCTGACGCCGCTCGGCATGCGCGACACGATGTTCCTGCCGCCGGCCTCGCTGCGCGCGCGCATCGCACCGACGACCGCGGCGATCGCACGCGGCGTGGTGCACGATCCCACGGCGAGACGGATGGGCGGCGTCGCGGGACAGGCTGGGCTGTTCGGCACCGCCGACGACCTCGCGCGCTTCTGCCGCATGATGCTGCACGGCGGCGCGCTCGGCCCCGCACGCGTGCTCTCGCCGCTTGCGGTCTCCCGGATGACGTCGCCGGCAACTCCCGTTGACGAGCCCAACGTGCGCGGCCTCGGCTGGGACCTGGACTCGTCCTACTCCGCCAACCGCGGCGACCTGTTCCCGCTCGGCTCCTACGGCCACACGGGCTTCACCGGCGGATCGATCTGGATCGATCCGGCGACGCGCGTCTTCGTCGTCTTGCTCTCCAACCGCGTCCATCCCGACGGCGGCGGCAATGTCACACCGCTGCGCGCGAAGGTGGCAACCGTGGTTGCCTCCGCCGTGACCGATCTTCCGGCGCGCACGACGGCCAACCTCGCGTGGCCTCGCCCCGCACCGCCCGCGGCCGCGTCGACGTCCGCACCGGCACGCGCGACGCTCGACGTCGCCGCCGGCATCGACGTGCTCCGCGCGCAGGGGTTTGCGTTGCTCAAAGGCCTGCGCGTCGGCCTGCTGACGAACCACACGGGCGTCGCGCGTGACGGCGCGACGACGATCGATCTGCTCGCGTCCGCGCCGGGCGTGACGCTCGTGTCGCTCTTCAGCCCCGAGCACGGCATCCGCGGCGTGCTTGACGCGTCGGTGCCGTCGACGATGGACGAGAAGACGGGACTGCCGATCCGCTCGCTCTACGGCGCGACGCAGCGTCCGACGCCTGAGATGCTCGACGGCCTCGACGCGATCGTCGTCGACCTGCAGGACGTCGGCGCGCGTTTCTATTCGTATGCGGCGACGATGGCGTGGGTGATGGAAGGGGCGGCGGCAAAACATCTGAAGGTGATCGTGCTCGACCGGCCGAATCCGATCGGCGGCGTCGAGATCGAAGGCCCGCCGCTCGATCCGTCTGCGCCGGGCATCGTCGGCTACATGCGCGAGATGCCGATCCGGCACGGGCTCACGATCGGCGAGCTCGCGCGGCTGTTCAACGGCGAACGGAAGATCGGTGCGGATCTGACCGTCGTCGCCATGACCGGGTGGCGGCGCGATGCGTGGTTCGACGAGACGGGCCTCGCGTGGATCAGCCCGTCGCCCAACATGCGTACGTTGTACGCCGCGGCGCTCTATCCCGGCATCGGCGCGTTCGAGCGGACGAATCTCTCCGTCGGCCGCGGCACGGACACGCCGTTCGAGCACGTCGGCGCGCCGTGGATCGACGCGACCGCGCTCGCCGCGCGGCTCAACGCGCGGCACATTCCCGGCGTCCGCTTCTATCCCGAGACCTTCACGCCCACGGCCAGCACGTTCGCCAACGAGCGCTGTCACGGCGTCTTCATGCTCGTCACCGATCGCGACACGCTGCGTCCCGTGCGCGTCGGCGTCGAGATCGCCTCGGCGATCGAATCGCTTTATCCAGGCAAACTCGACGTCGACAAGGCCGCGACGCTCTTCGGATCGGCGGACGGCCTGTCGCAGTTGAAAGCCAGCGCCGATCCCGACACACTCGCGGCGTCATGGACCGACGCCGACGCGCGCTGGCGCGCGCTCACGCGTCCGTATCTTCTCTACTGATATGCGTACATTCTCACGTCTCGCCGTCGTTGCCGCGCTCGTCGTCACGCCAGTCCTGATCGCCGGGCAAGGACAAGGCGTCGCGCCAGACGCGCTGCTCAGGCCGCTCTCGGACTCGTGGCCGACGTATTCGGGCGACTACTCCGGTCGCCGCTACAGCGCGCTGAAGCAGATCACGCGGAAGACCGTCACGCAGCTCACGCTCCTGTGGAGCGCCGAGCTCGACGACAACACACGCGGCGCGATCGTCGGCGGCGAAGGCACGGACGACTATCCGTCCTCCGGCGTGACGATCAAAGGCACGCCGCTGATGGTCGACGACACGCTCTACGTGTCCGCGCCAGACAACGCGTGGGCGCTCGACGCGCGTGACGGGCGCGTGCTCTGGCACTACTTCTGGAAGACGCGCGGCGGCACGCACATCGCGAACCGCGGGCTCGGCATGTGGAACGGGTATCTCTTCATGGAGACGCCCGACGACTACCTCGTCTCGCTCGACGCCAAGACCGGCCGCGAGCGCTGGCACACGCCGCTCGCGGATTTCAATCAGCAGTACTTCTCGACGACGGCTCCAGTCGTCATCGGCAATCACGTGATCGTCGGCACCGGCAACGATCTCGACTCGCCGGGCTTCCTGCAGTCGTTCGATCCAGAAACCGGCACGCTGCAATGGCGGTTGTATCTCGTGCCGATGAACCCGGGCGATCCCGGCCTCGACACGTGGGCAAGCCTCGAGGCCGCGCGGCACGGCGGCGCGCAACCGTGGTTGCCTGGCGCGTACGATCCGGAGACGCACCTCTACATCATCGGGACGGGCAATCCGACGCCCGCGTACACGCAGGGCCGCGGCGAGGGCGACAACCTGTTCACCTGCTCGCTCGTCGCCATCAACGTCGACACGGGCAAGATGGCCTGGCATTTCCAGACGTCACCGCACGACATGCACGACTGGGACTCGGCGCAGACGCCGATCCTCTTCGACGCGACGATCAACGGGAAGCGTCGCAAGCTCGTGTCGACCGCGGCGCGCAACGGCTACTTCTTCACCGTCGATCGCGTGACGGGCGAGCATCTCGTCACGAGCCGCTACGGATCGGCGACCAACTGGGTGAAGAACGTCGCGCCGGACGGATCGCTGCGGCGCGATCCCGGCAAGGATCCGACCGTCCCCGGCTCACTGGTTTCGCCGCCGGCCGGCGGCACGATCAACTGGGAGCCGCCCGCGTACTCGCCCGACACGGGCTTGTTCTACGTCTCGGAGCACAACGGCTATTCGATGTTCTATCTGACCGATCCGGACCCGCGCGGATCGATGGGGCTGGGCGGCAAGATCGAAGTCGGCGTCGGATCGGGCGGCAACTTCCTCACGGCCATCGATCCCCGCAACGGCCACATCGCCTGGCGGCGGCCGTACGTCGGCAACGGCAACGGCGGCGGAGGCGGGATTCTCACGACGGCCGGCGGGCTCGTCTTCACGGGCGATGCCGGCGACAACCTCGTCGCCTACGACGCGAAGACCGGCGCGCCGCTCTGGCACACGCACATCGGCGGCGTCACCAACGCGCCGCAGACGTACCTCATCGACGGCCGCCAGCAATTACTGGTGGCGACGGGCAATCGGTTGTGGGTGTTGGGGAGGTACTGAGGCCCGGGCGGCCACAAGGGCCGCCCCTGCCCCTACGCGGCCAGCAGCTGCGTAGGGGCCGGCCGCCCTTGTGGCGGCCCATTCTCCTACGCGATCTTGACGACGGGCTGCGTTTCCGCCGGATCTTCCAGCCAGTTCGACAACGCGCGAATGACCTGTTCGACGCTGGAGCGCGCGGCGAGGGCCAGCGTCAGCATCTGGTGCGTCGGACCGTCGATGGCGAGTTGGACCCAGCGTTTCCCCGCGTCTTCGAGAATTCCGTAGACCTCGAGGTGCCAGGACTCGCCGTTGATCTGGAGATCGCGGCCGTCGAGGGCCGAGAAAAGACGTTGCGCCCGCCGGTCCAAAGACACGGCCGCGCCGGAATGCACGCGAGGCTGAGCCATGCCCGGGCGTATCGCAAAAGATACGCCGTACGCCAAAGTGCGCCGAGTCTGGAAATTGGCCGAAATCCCGGCCGCACGATGCAACGCCTGGCAGGAACTACACGCGGGAGCGTGTAAGAACGGCGCGACGTGCTACTCCGACGTCAGCACGCGCCGCATCGAGAGCGCGAACTGCTCCCAGCTCTTCGTCTCGGCCTGCAGGCGGCGGCGTCCGGCGGCGGTGATCGTGTAGACGCGCGCGCGGCGGTTGTTCTCCGACGGGACCATCTCGGACTTCAGATCGCCGTTCAGTTCCAGCCGGTGCAGCGCGGGATAGAGCGAGCCCTGACTCGCGTTGAGGCCCTCGCGCGACATCTGGCGGATGCGCATCGACACGCCCCACCCGTGGTTCGGCCCGAGGGCCAGGATTCTCAGGATGAGCAGGTCGAGCGTGCCCTGCAGCAGATCGTTCTTCGGCATGCGGTCCTCACGCGCGACACGAGCGCGTGCGTCGCAGTATGTGCGCTGACCTCTCGGAGGTCAAGAGGATTTCCTCTTGACCTGCGAGAGGGCGAGTCGTAGGCTCTCGACGTTCTGTAGGGGCGGCCCTTGTGGGCGCCCGGTCCGGGCCGCGACAAGGGCCCCCTACGAGGCTGAGATGCGCAGATGGTTCCGCAAGCTGATCGGCCGGCGCCGGATCGACGCCGAATCGCAGGACGAGATCGCGTTCCATCTCGAGATGGAGACGCAGCGCGGCATCGAGACCGGCCTCTCCCCTGCCGAGGCGCGGCGTCAGGCGCGGCGCGATCTCGGCAGCGCGCTCGCGACGCGCGAGGCCGTACGCGACGTCCGCGCGACCTGGCTCGACTCGATCTGGCAGGACGTCCGCTTCAGCCTCTCCACGCTCCGCCGCGCGCCAGCGTTCGCGACGATGGCCGTGCTGGTGCTCGGCCTCGGCATCGGCGTCAACACCGCGATCTTCAGCCTCGTCAACGCCGCCTTCTTCGCGCCCATTCCCGTCGAGCGGCCGGAGGAGCTCGTCTACGTCTATCAGTTTCTGCCGAGTCGTCAGACTGTCACCACCAGTTACAGAGACCTGGAGTTCTTTCGCGAGCACAACGATGTCTTCAGCGGGCTGACGGCACACTGGGCCCGACAGCTGTCACTCACGATCGGCGACGAGCCGACGATGGCTCCGGGCGAGATCGTCACGGCCAACTACTTCGATGTCCTTGGCGTGAAGACGGCGTATGGGCGCACGTTCAGTCCGGCGGAAGACGACCTGTCGACGACGCAGCGCGCGATCGTGATCAGCGATGACCTCTGGGCCCGCCGGTTCGCGCGTGCGTCTGACGCGCTCGGCGCGGTCGTGCGCATCGAAGGCCAGCCGTTCACGGTCGTCGGCGTCATGCCGCCAGGATTCCACGGCCTTTCGGATCCCTGGGCTCCCACCGACTGCTGGGTAACGGCCGCGCAAATCTACGGCGACGCGTACCGGCGGTTCGGCACCGGCATCGTCGGACGGCTGCAGCCTAGCGCAACACTCGATCAGGCCCGTGCGGCGCTCGCCGTCCAGAACGAACAGCTGTGGCGAGAGAGCCTGGCGAGATTGTCGAGCAGTCTTCGGAGATCGCTCGGCGCGACCGAGCACCGAGGCCCCAATCCGATGGTGTTGCTTCCGGTCGTCGACGTGCGGACACCCGCGTCTCCCGACGACGAGATCGTGCCGATGCGACTGGCGGCGTCGGTGGCAACGGTCGTCGCGCTCGTGCTGCTCGTCGCCGCGATGAACATCGCCGGCTTGCTGAGTGCTCGAGGCATGGCCCGATCGCAGGATGTAGCCGTACGCCGCGCGCTCGGGGCAAGCGGCGTGCGGCTCGTCCGGCAACTCGCCACCGAGGGTCTCGGTCTCGCCCTCGCCGGCGGCGCCGTCGGTTTGGCACTGGCGTCATGGCTGCTCCGGCTCTATCGCGCCTACACGCCGCAGCGCTATGTCGTCGCGGCGGCGTTCGACACGCACGTCCTATTGTTCGTGCTCGGCCTCTGCGTGATCGTGGGCTCGCTTGTCAGCATTGCGCCAGCGCTGCAGACACTGCGAGTCAACGTCGTGGCGATGCTCACTGGCACGAGCGGCCCGACGGCACGCGCACGGCGCTGGCTGCGCCACGGCATCGTCGTCCCGCAAATCGCGGCCGCATTGCTACTCCTGCTCGTCGCCGGCATGCACGTCCGCACTCTGGCGCCGCTCGAGACGGCGCATCCCGGCTATGACCTCGACGATCTCACGGTGCTCTCGACTGGCTATACGGAGCCCCTGCCGTCGCGTCCGGAGCCCCCGTCCGCCGCGCGCGAGGCCGAACGCGCGGAACGCGCGCGTCGATTTCTCCGCGAGTTGACGAATCGGATCGACGGGCTTCCGAACAGCGCGGATGTCACGCTGGCGAGCAACCTTCCGACATCCGACCAAGGCGGCCAGCCGTCGTTCACGACGTCTCGAGACGCGATCGCCAGCGGCACGGGCGAGACGACGGGTGCGTTCACCTCGCAGGTCTCCGCGGGCTATTTCAGGACGCTCGGCATTCCGCTACGGCAGGGCCGCGATTTCGATATGCGCGATGTACGCGAGACGACGCGCGTGGCGATCGTCAGCGAGACCGTGGCGAATCGGCTGTGGCCGGGACGCTCGCCGCTCGGACGGCAGATCGCGCAATACGATCCCGCGCGGCCGCCGGAACGAATCGATTGGCTCACGGTCGTGGGCGTCGTCGGCGGCACGACGCCCGTCTTGAGACCGAACGTGCCGACGCCGGAGATCTACGTGCCGTTGTCACAGCAGTGGCGGCCGCAGACATCGAACCTGATCGTGAGATCCGGCTCGCCGTCGCAACTCGGAAGTCTGCGCGCGGCCGTCGCGGACGCCGATCCGACGGGCGTCGTCTATCGCATGCGGACGATCGGACAGATCGTCGACGACATGCTCTACCCGCGCCGCGCCGCCGCGAGCATCCTCACGGTGTCCGGCGTGATCGGCCTGCTGCTCGCCGCGGTTGGCCTCTACGGCATCGTCTCGCAGGCGGTCGCGCAGCGCCTGCGCGAGATCGCGATCCGCATGACCGTCGGCGCCGATCGCCGCGACGTCTTCGCGCTGGTCCTGCGCGAAGGCGCGCGCGTCACGCTCGTCGGCGCCGCGCTCGGCCTGCCGCTCGCGCTCGTCGCCTTGCGCGTCACCGCGAATCTCGTCGGCGAAGTCCCGCGCTTCGATTGGCTCGTGCTGATCGTGGTGCCCGCGCTCGTCGCCCTCGTCGTCCTCGCCGCCTGCTATCTGCCCGCACGCCGCGCGGCGAACGCGGATCCGGCGGGGATTCTGCGAGGGCTCTGAGGGGGACGAAGGGACTAGGACTACCGAATCCTCGGGACATCGGGACATCGACGATTGCGGCCCGGGACCTCGAGACCGACTCATCACGGCCGCCACGGCGCAGACGTTATGGCTCGCGGACGCTGTCGGGCCTTGCGTCCCGCTCGAGCTGGTTCCTGAACTCCTCGAGGAAGAAGACGGGCTTATCGGCCACGTACGCCAGCTCTCGACTGATGACTTGACGGGACGTGACGACGTAGACGCGCTTTCCGCGCGATCGCAGCAGATCGACGGCGCGCTCGAAGTCGCTGTCGCCGGAGAACAAGAACGCTAGGTCGTAGTTGTCCGCCGTGTTGATCAAGTCGAGAATCAGCTCGGTGTCGACGTTCGCCTTGAGCACGCGCTCGCCCGTCTCCTGATCGCGTATCGCCTTCACGGCCTTGCGGCGGACGATGAAGTCCGAATGGGCCAGGAAGTCGAGATAGCGCTGCTGCATCGGATCCGACGCCGTGTAATCCGCGATGTAGTAATACGCGGCGTAGAAGAGCCCGTGCGCGAGGAAGAAGTTCCGGGCCTTGCGATAGTCGACGAAGTAACCGGCCATGCGCGCCGCGAGATCCATGTTCGCGCCGTCGACGAACATCGCCACGCGATCGTTCATGCCGACGACGCGCGACGGCAGGATCGCGAGGGGCCGCGTGTCGGACGTCCCCGCATCCTTCCGCTCCGGCCGTCCCGTCTCCGCGGGCACCGGCGGCACGCGCGACGACGGCGCCTTCGTCTCGATGGCCGGCATCTCGACCCGCGCGTCCGGCTTGCCCAACGACGCGGCGAGCGACGCCGGGATGACTGGATTCAACAGCTCGGGACGCGCGCGCTCGATGGGTTTCGCGATCGAGTACGTCTCACGATGCTCGAGTTTGACGTTCCACCATTCGCCATCTCGGACGCGGGCCACGTCGTCCCAGTGCACGAGCACGACCTTACCCCCGCCCAGTCGCGCGACCTTCCGGCCGTCGGCCTGCTCGTGAAATTGCAGCGTGGCCTCCGCCGGTCCCTCGTCACCCACGGCCATCTGTCGGATGCGCTCCCGGGCAGACTCTACCAGAACCGATCGCACTCCCGTTCACGACACGGCCCGCGACCCATCGCGGCCCGTAGCCCGTAGCCCGTACCCGGCTCATCTAGTGGCATCTCGCAGGGATGAGCCATCTTCGGAGCGGATGTCACACATCGTGCGGGCGCGCGCCCCATCATCTCTCGTGTCTTCCGTCCTGGCTTCTGGCTTGTAACGTCTAACTTTTCCCGTGTCTAGGTCTCTCGCGTCTACTTCGCGAGCTTCGCGACGATCGCGTCCCCCATCTCCTTCGTCCCCACCGTCTTCGTGCCCGGCGACGCGATGTCGCCCGTGCGGATGCCGGACTCGATCGTCGCCGCGACGGCGCGCTCGATGGCGGTCGCGGCGTCGTGCTGCGCGAACGAGTAGCGCAGCATCAGCGCGGCCGAGAGAATCTGCGCAATCGGGTTCGCGATGCCCTTGCCCGCGATGTCCGGCGCCGTGCCGCCCGCCGGCTCGTACATGCCGAACGTGCCTTCCGCCAGGCTTGCCGACGGCAGCAATCCCATCGATCCGGTCAGCATCGCGCACTCGTCGGAAAGAATGTCGCCGAACATGTTGCCGCACAGCATCACGTCGAACTGCCGCGGGTTCTTCACGAGCTGCATCGCGGCGTTGTCGACGTACATGTGCGACAGCGCGACGTCGGGATACGCCTTCCCGACCGCGGTCACGACCTCGCGCCAGAACACCATGCTCGTCAGCACGTTCGCCTTGTCGATCGACGTCAGCCGCTTCTGCCGCGTGCGCGCCGCCTGAAACGCCTTGTGCGCGATGCGCTCGATCTGCTTGCGCGAGTACTCCTTCGTGTCCCACGCGTGCTCGGTGGGACCGCTGCCCTCGCGTCCCTTCGCCGCGGGCCGCTGCGCGAAGTACGCGCCGCCGGTCAGCTCGCGCACGACGAGGATGTCGAAGCCGTCGCCGACGATGTCCGCGCGGAGCGGGCACGAGGGCACGAGCGCTTTGTAGACCTTGCCGGGCCGGAAGTTGCAGTAGAGATCGAAGTGCTTGCGCAGCGGCAGCAGCGCCGCGCGCTCCGGCTGCTGATCGGGCGGCAGCGACTCCCACTTCGGCCCGCCCACCGATCCGAACAGAATCGCCTGGCTGTCCTCGCAGATCTTCAGCGTGTGCGGCGGCAGCGCGTGGCCGTGGCGATCGATCGCGATCCCGCCGACGTCGGCCGGACGATACTCCGCGCGAAACCCGAACGTGGCGCCGGCCGCATCGACGACCTTCAGCGCGACGTCCATCACTTCCGGGCCAATCCCGTCTCCGGCCAGTACGGCAATTGCGAATGTGCTCATTAGCGAACTGACTCCTGTGGATCGAAAACGAGCGATTCTATCGCGCCTGTGAAATTTCTGTGACCGCCGCGGCGGCCTGATATTCTCGATAGCCTGTGAAGGACCCGATGACGCCACGCCCCTCAGCCTCCGTCACCGCCGTGCGGCCGCGCGCGCCGCGCAAGATTGCGGTCCGCGCGATGTCGACCAAAGGGACGACCGCCGATCGCGTCGTGTCGGTCCTCGTCGATCACATTCGCCGTCACCGTCTGCCCGCTGGCGCGAGCCTGCCGTCCGAATTGCAGACGAGCTCGCAGCTGCGTGTCAGCCGCTCCGTCGTGCGCGAGGCGTATCGCTCGCTCAGCAGCGCGGGCCTGGTCGAGATCGCCAACGGCCGCTCGCCGCGCGTCGGCCAGATCACTAACCGTTCGCTGATCCAGCTCGTGCAGCACGCACTGTCGACGCGGCAGGCGTCCGCCGCGCAAATCCTCGAGCTGCGCGGACCGATCGAAGAGTACGCGGCGGAGCTGGCGGCGCGCCATCGCACGGCCGAGGACGTGAAGGAGCTGCGCGCGGCCGTCGCCGCGCTTCGCACGGCCGTGACGCCCGTCGTCAAGACGGACGCCTACATCAAGGCCGATTTGCGGTTCCACGAGATCATCGGCCGCGCCACCAACAACCCGATGTTCAGCGTCGTCGTCAGCGCGCTGCGCTATTCGATGGGCGAGTCGATCCGCGTGAGCCTCGCGGGACGCCGATCGCGCGCCGAGCTGCAGCGCGTCATCCGCACACACGGCCGGATCGTCGATGCGATCGAAGCCGGCCGCGCGCGCGAAGCGCGCCGCCTGATGGCGAAGCACTTCGCCGAAGCGCGCATCTCCGTCCGGCGCATGACCGCCGACGAGTAACCGCGCGTCGCGCCCCGCGCCGAAGCCCTTCGGAGGGCGTCCAATTCGGCTATAGTTCCCGCATCCTCACCATGCGGTCGCTGCTGCGAATCCTCCTTCGTCGCAGATGGGCGTCGACGGCCACCGTCGTCGCTGTGCTCGGCGGTGGCATCGGCATCAGCGCCGCGCTGTTCGCCGTCGTCGATGTATTCGTCCTTCGGCCGGTCAGCGTGCCGCATCCGGAGAGCCTTCGCTTCATTCAGTGGCACCGGCCCGAAGGCATCCAGCCGCGACTGACCCTCGACGAATTTCACTATCTGCAAGGGATGGATCTGCCGGTCCGAAGCCTCGCGGCGACGCGTGAGGAAATCGCCGTCGTGCGATCGCCGGCCTTTGCGGTGACGGCGCCAGGCGAGGCCGTGCTCGGCGACTACTTCACGACGCTCGGCGACGCGCCACTCGCCGGAAGATTCTTCGACGCCTCAGAGACGGAAGGCGTCATCGTCTTGAGTGGTCGGCTGGCGAGACGCGTGTTCGACGACGCGTCACAGGCGATCGGCCAACGCGTGCGCCTGCGATCGCCCGGGTACGGCGGCGTCTACGACGACCGCAGCGACGACTACACCGTCGTCGGCGTGGCGCGCGACGATCTCGCCGGCACGCGCGGCATCTGGCAGCGCACCGACTATTGGATTCCCGCGCGAACGACGCCCGATCCGGACAGGCCCGACACCGCGGCGCGGCTTCGCTTCCGCGGTCTCGCGCGGCTGCAGCAAGACGATGATGCGGCGGCCCGGCTGGACGCCGCGGTGGCGCTTGCGGGACGCAATCTGCGCGACGCGGCTGGAACGCGAGAGCGCGGGATTGGGGAAACCTGGTCGCGGACACGCGACCGGAGCTCAGATTGCCAGGCCTGCTCGGCGGACGGATCGATGCGGCCGCCGATCTCTCGCGCGTGCTCCTGCTCGTCGTCGGTCTCGTGCTCGCGACCGCCATCGCCAACGCGTTCGGCTATCTTCGCGCGCAATTCTGGCTGCGGCGCGGCGACATGATCGTCCGCAGCATGCTCGGCGCGAGCGTCGCGCGCGTGTGCCGCGAGCTCATCGTCGAGGTCGTCTTCATCACCACGATTGCCGGCATCGCTGGCACCGGCGTGGCCCTCGCGCTCGTCCGCGTCATCGCGACGTCGATTCCGACCGAGCTCGGCGGAGGCCGGTACGCGCAGTTCCTCTGGAGCCCGTCCGTGCCGATCGACTGGCGCGTCGTCGCCTTCGCCATCGGCGTGACGACGATCACGGCGGCGCTGGTGTCGAGCGCTTACGTCGTGTCGATGACGCAGATCGCGCGGCGGCCGCGCCGCTGGACGACGTCTGCGGCGGGCAGCCGGCTGACGCGAGGCGTGCAACAGCTCGTGCTCCTGCCGCAAGTGGCCGGCACCGCGACGCTGATCGTCGTGGCCATCGCCGTAGGCGTCGAAGCCGTTCCGCGCGAGCTTGCGACGCCAGGGTATGCGCTGGATCACCTCGCGTACGTCAACTTCGAGGTACCGCAGCGCAAGACCGGCGAGGACGTCAACGAATACACGAGCGCACGTGAACGTCTCGACGACGCCGTCTCGCGAGCGGCGCGTGCAGTTCCCGGCGTCTCAGGCGTCGCGCTCACGAACAGTCTTCCCACGTTCCCGTTGTCGACATTCATCGTCACACGGGAAGGTGCGGCGGCGAGGCGCTCGTGGACCGTCAACGAAGCCTGGACGACCGACGACTATTTCGACGTCGCGGGGATTGGCATCATCGGCCGTCCATTCGGACGTGGCGACACCAAGACGTCGCCTCCGGTCGCGATCGTCTCCAAGCGGCTTGCGGATCTTCTCTGGCCGGGCGAGAACGCGGTGGGCCGATACATCGCGTATACGCCGCAGAACGATGCGCTGCCGAGCCAATGGCTGGAAGTCATCGGGATCGCCGGCGACGTCTCCTCGCCTGGACTCGCGAGCGAGCCACTTCCGTTTCTCTACGTGCCGTTGCAGCAGCAGCCGGTCCCGTACATCACGACGCTGCTCGTGCGCGGCGATCGCAGCGTCACGTCGCTCTCGCGACTCGCGGCGATGGTCGCGGCGAGCGTGCTCCAAGTGGACGCGTCGGTGAACGTGTCGCACGCGCAGGCGTTGAAGAACGACACGGACTTGCTGCTGTACCCGACGCGTGTGGCGTTTGGGTTGATCGTTGTTGGCGCGGGCTTCGCCGTGTTGCTCTGCGTGGCGGGTCTCTACGGCGCGATCTCGCAGATCGCCAGCGACCGTGCGCGCGAGATGGCCATCAGAATGGCGCTCGGCGCCGGCGTGCCTCAGATCGGCCGGCGCATGCTCGGCTCCACGCTCATCGTCACGGCCGGCGGCATCGCCGCCGGCCTTCTCTCCGGAGCGCTGTTGATGCGCTGGGCCTGGACGGCGACAGGACTGCCGCTTCACCTGCACGCCGGCAACATCGCGGCGACGACATTATGCGTACTGGTAGCCGTGACGCTCTCCGCGCTCACGCCGCTGCGACGCGTCGTCACGCAGCAACTGACGACGGTGTTGAACGACTAGACAAGACGCCGTCCACGTGTCTTCGAGAACGGGACACGTTGCCGCGTTCGCGACGTTCGTTGGAGGGGCGGACCTTCGAAGAGCAAACTCCGCAACGTCATCCCCCAGCAATTGACGGCGGTGTTGAACGACGAGATGCCGTCGATTACCTACTTCACCGGCAACGCGTACGCGACGTAGCCCAGCGGACCGGTGATCGGCTCGGGCTGTGGGCCGTCCGCGATCGGGGCCTTCACTGGCGGCGGCGCCTGGCCGGCCGCGGGCACGACGAGGTACTGGCGGCCGTCGACTTCGTACATCGACGGCGCGGCCTTGATGAGCGAGCCGCCGAAGCGGCCGGTCCACAGCACCTTCCCCGTGTCCGCGTCGTATGCGCGCACTTTGTTGTCCTCGCCGGGGATGAAGATCAGCCCCGTCTCCGTGACGATCGGCGTCGTCCGCATCTGCGTCTCGCCCGTGCCCGTGATGCCGTACGCCGCGAGCACCGGATCGTCGCCGACGCCGACGCGCCATTTGATCGCCGGCACGTTCAAGTCGTACTTCACAAGCGTGGTGAACGGCGGCTTCATGCGGACGCCGATCGTCCCGTACTCATTGATCACGTAGCGCGGCGTGTCGGGCACGCCTTCGGGATACGGCGGCGCCGCGAGACGTCCGCGTCCCACGGGCGGCCGCGCGACTGACGGTCCCGTCGCGACGATCAATCCCGGCGGCACGTTCGGTCCGGCGCCGCGCGGTCCCGTCGCGCGCCCGAAGGCGGCCGGCGGCGCTTGCGGCTGCGCGTTGAGATACGCGATGACGAGATCGAGCTCGTCCGGCGTGATGTGCGCGACCGGATCCATGCGGCCGTAGCCGTTCGTGACGTTCGTGCGAATCGTGACGGGATCGATGTGCGCGCCGGACGATGGCAGGAGCGACGGGCCGTCGGCCGTGCCCGCACGATCGCCGCCGTGGCACTGCGCGCACTCGCGCTGATAGATCGGCTGTCCCGGCAGCGTCGTCGCCGCGCCCGCGCCGCCGGCGCGCGCCTCGCCCGGCCGCAGCAGATGCAGCAGCGCCGGATTGTCCTGCGTGATCACGTAGACGATGCCGTTCGGCTCGGACGCGGTGGAACCGAACAGCGCGCCGCCGTTGTTGCCGGGAATGTGCAGCGTGTCGACGAAATCGATCGGCGTGAACAACCCGAAGTTGCGCGCCTTGGCGACGCGCGCCTTGAAGGCCTCGCGCTGCTCGTCGGTCATCGACGGATACGGATTGATGTCATCGAGCGTGAACGACTGCTTCGCGAACGGCGGCACGACCGTCGGGAACGGCTGCGTCGGCCAGCTGTGCTCGCCGGGCATCTCGCTCTTCGGGACCGGCCGTTCTTCAATCGGCCAGACCGGCTCGCCGGTGTCGCGATTGAAGACGTAGAGGAATCCGTTCTTGCTCGCCATCGCGACGACGTCGATGCGCGTGCCGTCCTTGCGGATCGTCGTCAGCTGAGGCGCGGCGTTGTTGTCGAAGTCCCACAGATCGTGGTGGACCGTCTGGAAGTGCCAGAGCCGCTTGCCGGTGTGCACGTCGAGCGCGAGCAGACAATCCGAGAACAGATTCGCGCCGACGCGATCCGCGCCGTAGTAGTCGTACGTCGGCGAACCGGTCGGCACGAAGACGATGCCGCGCTTGGCGTCGATCGTGATCTCGCCCCACGCGTTGGTGCCGCCGACGTACTTGTACGCGTCCTTCGGCCACGTGTCGTAGCCGAGCTCGCCCGGATGCGGCACCGTGTGGAACTGCCACACGAGCTTGCCGGTGACGACGTCGAAGGCGCGGATATCGCCAGGCGGCGACATGTAGCCCTCGCCCGTGGCCGAGCCGAGGACGATCAGGTTCTCGAAGATCTCGCCGGGCGTGCCGGACTGGATGCGCGTGACGTTCTCGCGACCCAGGCCTTCGCGCAGATCGACGGCGCCATTCGGACCGAACGTCATGATCGACTTGCCGGTCCGCGCGTCGACTTCCTGCAGATAGTCGGCGACGCTGAAGATCAAGCGCCGATCGCGGCCGTCTTTGCTTTCCCAATAGTTCAGCCCGCGCGTCGTCATGCCCTGCAGGCTCTCGTGGATCCAGAGCTCCTTGCCGGTCTTGGCGTCGAGCGCGACGAGCGATCCGTTGCGGCCGCGGCCGTACATGATGCCGTGGACGACGGTGGGATTGAAGCTGGTGTCGGCGAAGGGATAGCTCCACGCGACGGCGAGCTGCGCGACGTTGTCCTTCGTGATCTGCTCCGCCGTGATGTAGCGGGAGTTGTCCGGCGTGCCGCCGAAGGTCGGCCAGTCGAGATCCGCGCGCGCCGACGTCAACATCGCCGCACTGCCCGCGAGCACGGCCATCCCGGCGACGAACGTCACCGCTATTCGTCGCGATCCCGATCGTGTGCGCATGTTCCGACATCCCCTCAACGGGCGGCCACGGGGAGCCGCCCCTACAACTGATTGACCGCGGTCGACATCTGTCAATCCGCCGGGCGGCCACAAGGGCCGCCCCTACGACTGCTTCCGTAGGGGCCGCCCTCGTGGCGGCCCCGCACGGACGCCAGACATATGCGATCGCAGCGCCCGCAGTTGTACTGGAAAACCTGTCGGACATCCAGCGCAATCCGCGCCGAGTTGGACTAGGATCTCGGCGGGAGCCATCCATGACGGAGTCGATGACGCGGAGAGAGTTCTCCAAGACGCTCGCGCTTGGTCTGACGGTCGCGGCCGCGCCTGGCGTACTCGCGCAGAGTACCGCGCGTCGCCTCAAAGTCGGCCACACCGGCATCACGTGGGGCTTTGCGCCGCCGAACGCCGAACAGGCGATCAAAGACGTCGCGAGCCTCGGCTATTACGGCTACGAGTCGTTCGGCAACGTGCTCGAGAGCTGGGAGGCGAAGGGCGGGCTCAATCAGATCCTCGACGCCGCGCATCTGCCGCTGCGCTCGGCCTACTGCCCGCTCAATCTGACCGATCCCACCAAGCGCAAGGACGAAGTCGCGAAGCTCGTGCGGTGGGCGCAGCTCATCAAGAAGTGCGGCGGATCGATCGCCGTGCTCGGCCCCAACGGCGTGCCGCGGCAGACCTACGACTTCGCCGCGCACAAGGCGGATATCATCGCGGCGCTGAACGAGATGGGTCAGGCGCTCGACGGCACGGGAGTGACCGGCGTGCTGCACCAGCACACGGGCACGTGCGTCGAGTCGCGCGACGAGACCTACGCGGTGATGGAAGCCGTCAACACGCGCTACGTGAAGTTCGGACCGGACGTCGGCCAGCTGCAGAAGGGCGGCTCGGATCCCGTGCAGGTCGTGAAGGACTTCCAGTCGATCGTCCATCACGTGCATTTGAAGGACTACGACGGCGGTCCCGACTTTCTCGGCTACTGCCCGCTCGGCCGCGGCCGCGTCAACGTGCCGGCGGTCGTCGATCTGCTGGAGAAGTCCGGCAACGACATCATGATCATGGTCGAGCTCGATCCGTCCGAAGGCCGGCCGATGATCATGCCGCCGCTCGAGACCGCGCGCATCAGCAAGGCGTATCTCGAGACATTGGGGTATACGTTCAGGACCGTGTAATGAACGGGCCGCCACAAGGGCGGCCCCTACGCGAGCTACGGGCCACAGACCACGGGCTACGTCGTAGGGGCGCCTCCCCCGTGGCCGCCCGAGCCGAGGATGGATTAGTCGTAGGGGCGGCCCTTGTGGCCGCCCGAGACCACGGGCGGAATCACCGTGGGCGGGCCGCCCGATCGCAGACCGAGAGGAGACATCGTCCGTGCCTTTGAATCGACGCGAGTTCGTGACGACGAGTGTGGCCGGCGTGGCCGGGTTGTATGCGGGACGGACGCTCGACGCGCGGGCGCTGTGGCAAGGCGCACCCGCCGACGAAGACGGCTACAAGCTGTGGCTCCGTTACGCGCCGCCCGGAGCGATCGCGTCGCAATACAAACAAACGATTCGTCAGATCGTCGTGCAAGGCACGTCGCCGACCGCGGCCATCGTGCGCAAAGAATTGAGCGACGCGCTCGCGTCGATGCTCGGCGCGGCCGTGCCCGCGAGCACGTCGGCCATTGCCGCCAACGCCGTCGTCGTCGGCACGCCCGAGTCGTCGCCGGCGATTCGATCGCTCGGCTGGGCCAAGGAGCTCACGGCGGCCGGATCGGACGGCTTCATCATCCGGCACGCGACGATGAACGGACGCAACGTGATTGCGATCGCATCGTCCGGCGAGCTCGGCACGCTCTACGGCACGTTCCACTTTCTGCGTCTGCTGCAAACCGCGCAGCCGATCGATCGCCTGAACGTCACGGAGCAGCCGAAAGTGAAGCTCCGGATGATCAACCACTGGGACAACCTGAACGGCACGATCGAGCGTGGCTACGCAGGGCGCTCGTTGTGGCAGTGGAACGATCTGCCGGGCACGATCGATCCGCGCTACACGGACTACGCGCGCACGATGGCGTCGATCGGCCTCAACGGCGCGGTCGTCAACAACGTCAACGCGCAGATCGACTTCCTGACGCCCGCGTTCATCGCGAAGGAAGCGGCGCTCGCCAACGTGTGGCGGCCGTACGGCGTGCGACTGTATCTCTCGGTCAACTTCGCCGCGCCGGTCACGCTCGGCAAGCTCACGACGGCCGATCCGCTCGACGCGACCGTCGCCGCGTGGTGGAAAGCGAAGGCGGACGAGATCTACGCGGCCATCCCCGACTTCGGCGGCTTCCTCGTCAAGGCGAACTCCGAGGGCCAGCCAGGGCCGAAGGACTACAAGCGCACGCACGCGGAAGGCGCCAACGTCATGGCCGACGCGCTCGCGCCGCACGGCGGCAGCGTCATCTGGCGTGCGTTCGTCTACGACGATGACGTCGATCCGGATCGGGCGAAGCGCGCGTACATCGAGTTCACGAAGCTCGACGGCCAGTTCAAGCCGAACGTGCTCATCCAGGTGAAGAACGGCGCGATCGACTTCCAGCCGCGCGAGCCGTTCCACCCGCTCTTCGGCGCGATGAAGCAGACGCCGGTGCTCGCCGAGATCCAGGCGACGCAGGAATATCTCGGCCAGGCCAAACACCTCGTGTATCTCGGCACGATGTGGGAAGAGTTCCTCGAGTCGGACACGTACGCGAAGGGCCAGGGATCGACGGTCGCCAAGGCGATCGAAGGCGCGATCGAGCCGTACAGCGTCACCGGCTTCGTGTCGGTCGCCAATCCCGGCAGCGATCGCAACTGGTGCGGCCATCACTTCTCGCAGTCGAACTGGTACGCGTCGGGCCGCCTCGCCTGGAACCCGCAGCTGACCGCCGCGCAGGTCGCCGACGAGTGGACGCGCATGACGTTCACGAACGACGCGCAGACGCTCGCGACGATCACGGCGCTGATGATGGGCTCGCGCGAGACGTACGTGAACTACACGATGCCGCTCGGCCTGCACCACATGATCGGCGGCAACCACTACGCGCCGATGCCGGAGAACGCCGGCGGCCCGCGCAAGGATTGGACGGCGGTCTACTATCACCAGGCGTCGCCCGAGGGCATCGGCTTCGATCGCACGATGAAGGGCGATCAGGCCGTCGCGCAGTACTTCCCGCCGGTCCGCGACATGTTCGACAGCCTCGAGACGTGCCCGGAGAAGTACCTGCTCTGGTTCCATCGGCTGCCGTGGACCTACAAGCTGAAGAATGGACAGACGCTGTGGGACGGCCTCGTCACGCACTATTACAAAGGCACGGCCGATGTGGCGAAGATGCAGGCGACGTGGCAATCGCTTGCGGGACGCATCGATGCGCAGCGGCATCGCGAGGTCGCCGAGCGGCTGCAGATTCAGGTGACGGACGCCGCGCTCTGGCGCGATCACATCCTGAAATATTTCCAGCAGTTCAGCCAGATGCCCATCGTTCCGCCCGCGCAAGGTTGAGGCGGAACCGGTGCGCCTTCTTGCTACACTAGCGCCCCGTGACTGAACAGACTGAGGCCCGAGTGGAGACGTCACCTCGGGACTCCAAACAGGCGTTTCGCGGGCGGCACATCGCCAGCATCGTCCTCACCGGCGCGGGCTCCGGCAAGCGCACGCTCCATCATGCGATCTCGCTCGAGGGCGCACCGATCGCGTACCGCCCCGGCGATGCGCTGGGCGTGCATCCGATCAACGACCCGGTGCTCGTCGCGCGCGTCATCGATCGGCTTGGCGCGACGGGCTGCGAAATCGTCACGACGGCTCGCGGCGAGACGACGCTCGCCGACGCGCTGAAGACGCATTCGCTGGCCGCGCCGAGCCGCAAGCTGATCGAGTTGATGGCGTCGCGCGGCGCCTCGTCGCTCGCGCCGCTGCTCGGACCGGCGAACACCGCGCTGCTCAAGCAGTATCTCAGCGGTCCCGACAGCCACGACGTGCTCGACGTGCTCGAAGCGCATCCGGACGTGCGCGTCGAGCCGGCCGAACTCGTGTCGACGCTGCGGTCGCTCCTGCCGCGGCTCTACTCCGTCGCGTCGAGCGTGAAGGCGCATTCGGACGAGGTACACGCGCTCGTCGTGTCGGTCACGTACACGCTGCGCGGACGCGAGCGCTTCGGCGTCGCGTCGACGTGGCTGAACGATCGCTGGCCGACCGGCGAGTCCGCCGATCTCTATCTGCAGGATCAGCAGAAGCACTTCGCGATGCCGGCCGATCCGTCGGCGCCGATGATCATGGTCGGACCAGGCACGGGCCTCGCGCCGTTCCGATCGTTCATCGAAGAGCGGATCGTCACCGGCGCGCGCGGCCGCAACTGGCTGTTCTTCGGCGAGCAGCGCCGCGCGAGCGATTTCTTCTACGAGAACGAGCTCACCACGTACGCGCGCGACGGCCTGCTCCGTCTCGACACGGCGTTCTCGCGCGATCAGGCCGACAAGATCTACGTTCAACATCGCATGCGCGAACAGGCGCACGACATTTGGGACTGGCTGGAGAACGGCGCGGAGCTCTTCGTCTGCGGTGACAAAGAGCACATGGCCGCCGACGTCGATCGCGAGCTGCACCGTATCGCCGAGACCATCGGCGGCAAAACGCCCGAACACGCCGCCGAGTACGTCGAGAATCTGCGGAAGACGAAGCGATACAAGCGGGACGTGTATTAGCGGACGGCACGCTTTTCGGAGCGCCGAACCTTCAGGTTCGGCGTACCTCACAAGATGACGATGCGACGCGCGTCGCGGGTACTGCTCGTGGTTCTCGTCGGCCTCATGACGCGCGCGACCATCGCGCGGCAGAACGCAGACAACGCTTCCCCGCCCACGGGCGTCATCGCCGGCGTTGTCGTCGACGCGCTGACCGGACGCGCGATTCCCGGCGCCGTCGTCGCGCTGAGTCCGGCGGAGGCGACGGGTGAACCGGCGATTGGCGGATTTACGAATTTCCGCAGCGCGCCGTCGCAAGCGATATCCGCAGACGCGGGATTCATAGCGACGGTTGAGACGGCACCGCCATTTCGAACGCGCCAAGTCACCGACTCGCAAGGCCGTTTCGCGTTCGTCAACGTCCCTGCGTCCGCGGGATGGGCGATCAACGCGAGTCATGCCGGCTATCTCACCGGTGGTTACAGCCGGGAGGACGTCCCGGGCGCCTCGTCACAGACGATCGCGTTGACCGATGGGCAACGCGTCACGGACGCGCGCGTCGTGTTGTGGAAGCCGGGCGCGATCAGCGGCGTCCTTCGCGATGAGCGCGGCGAGCCCGTCGTCGGCGTGCAGGTC
Source organism: Vicinamibacterales bacterium (assembly GCA_035547155.1). GTDB lineage: Bacteria > Acidobacteriota > Vicinamibacteria > Vicinamibacterales > SCN-69-37 > CAZNMF01. Next base: position 2,653 of record DASZVJ010000026.1, on the reverse strand, counting down.
GCGGCGATCAGCGTCCTGCGATTTGCAGGACGCGATCGTCTCGCGAGCGGTCCCGTCGCGCTCACCGACGATCGCGGCGCGTATCGCATCCCGAATCTGCCGCCGGGACGCTATCTGATCGCCGTCCCGAGCGTGCAGTCATCGATTTCACCGTTCGCGACGCAGGCGGATCTGACCGGCATGTCCGACGATCGCTACGCAGCCGCGCAGGGCACGTCGCGCGCGCCCGCGATCGTGCCGACGATCGAAGCCGGCGGTGACACGCGCATCGCCATCGGCCGCTACCCCATTCCGCCTCCACCGTCGAACGGCCAGGCGTTCAGTTATCCACTCACGTTCTATCCGGTGGCCACGGATCCGACGCAGGCCACGGCAATCGATCTGAAGTTCGGCGAAGATCGAACGGCGATCGACATTCAGATCCAACCTGCGCCCGTGGGTGCGCTGACAGGGCTCGTCGAAGGCCCCGGTCAGATCGCGAACCTGTTCGTCCGGTTGCTCGCTGCGCCGGATCTCGGATTGGGCTTCGAAACGGCCACGGCCCGCACCGATACGGCAGGCCGATTCCGCCTCGCGAACGTGCCGGCCGGATCGTACACGCTCGAAATCCAGGCGCGCCTCAACGCGATCCAGACATGGCAACCCGGATCGCTCACGCTCGGCGGCCTGGCATCGTCGCTGCCGTGGCCGCCTGGCGTCGGAACGTTCAACGGGATGTTCAACCGGATCTCAGGCGGCCCTGCGGGGGCGACGTTCGCGTCGCTGTCGTCGGGCGGTGCGTCGCTTGCCGGAGGCACGCTTTCCGTCACGACGGACAATGCCGCCGCGCTCTCGGCGCATCAGAACGTGACGGTCGGCGCAGGCGCCACATCGACGGTCGTCGTGCGTCTCACCGCTGCGGGATCGATCGCCGGCCGCGTGGAGTTCGAGAACGCCGCACCCGCAGCCGCGCCGCCGAACGCGGCGACGCCCGCGCGGATGTGGAGCGGCGCGATGCTCGCGGCCGATCCGGCCGACGCCAGCGTGACGCGCGGGCAGCAATCGGTTTCCGTCAACCGCAACGACGCGCCAGCGCGTTTCACGCTGACCCATCTGGAGCCCGGCCAGTACCTCGTACGGGCGATCGGTCCCCAAGGATGGATGGTGAAGTCGGTCGCGTACGAAGGCCGTGATCGCACGTCACAACCATTCGACATTTCCGCCGGACAACACGTCGACGGCATCGTCGTTACGCTTACGCAGGCGCGCGCGACGATCGCCGGCACGGTCACAACGGCGAACGGCGCGGCGGCCGCCGGTGCGCGCATTGCCGCATTTCCTGCGGACTCGACGCGTTGGACCGACTTCGGCTTCTCGCCGCCGGACATGGTGTCGGCGACAACGTCGCGCGATGGCACGTATCGATTGTCATTGCCGGCGGGCGACTATCTCGTCGCCATCGTGCCGAGTGCGTGGCGGGATCGCTGGCGCGATCCCGAGTTCTTTGCCGCAGCGGCCGGTGCGCCGCGCGTGTCCGTCGGCTGGGGCGAGACGCGCACAGCGAATCTGAAGGTGGACGCGCAATGACGCGGCGCAGGCGATTCGCCGCTTGCACGCGTTGGTTGCTGACAATCGCCGCACTCTGCGCGCTGATGGCGACGCCGCTCGCGGCGCAAGTGCGCGACACGGGACGACAGACGCGTCCGGTTGCAGGCACGGCGTCGATCTCGGGCGTTGTCGTCGGCGATGCGCCGGACTCACGCATCCGCCGCGCCGTCGTCACGCTGGTTGGCTCCGGCACGCCGCCGACGCGCAGCGTCGTCACCGACGACGACGGCCGCTTCGCGTTTCCGGGATTGCCGGAAGGCCGCTATACGGCGGTCGCGACGAAGGCCGCGTATCTGCCGTCCGCGTACGGCGCCACGCGGCCGGGACGGCCGGGCATCGCGATTCAGCTCGGTCACGATCAGCAGGTCTCGCTCTCGATTCGCCTGACGCGCGGCGCTGTGCTCGAAGGCACGCTGCGCGACGAGACCGGCGCGCCGCTGTCGAACATGCCGGTCTACGCGCTCGACGCCGCGAATCCAGGTGGCATCGGCATGTTGGAATCGAGCGGACAGCACACGGCGACAACCGACGATCGCGGCGTCTATCGATTCTTCGGCCTGGCTCCGGGACGATACGTCCTCGCCGCGACGATGACCGTCGTCGGCGACGGCGCGATGGGCCGTCGAAGCGACGCGGACATGGACGCGTTGATGAGCGCGCTGACGACGTCGCGGCCGGGCGTGGCGGCCGATGGGCGCGTCGACGTTGCACCGCCGATCACGGTCAGCTACGCGCCGACGTATTTTCCGGGCACGGTCGCGTTCAGCGATGCGACGCCGATCGCGCTTGGGCCCGGCGACGAACGCCTCGGTCTCGACTTCGTCGTCGCCGCCGTGCACACGGGCACGATCGACGGGACCATCGTCGTGCCCGACGGCTATTCGCCCGAGCGCGTGCAGCTCTCGCTCGTCATCGACGGGCTACGGACGTTCGCCGCGTCGAGTCATCCCGTGCTCGTCCAGGCGCCGACGTCGGACGGCCGGTTCCGCTACGCCAGCGTGCCCCCTGGCCGCTACAGGATCCTCGCGCGCGTCGGTGCGCCGGATACGGCCGCCACGAGCGCGCC
>DASZVJ010000025.1:0-6942 GCA_035547155.1 Vicinamibacterales bacterium | reverse complement strand
CGGCGGGTCTGGAGCGGGCGTCGGATTGGGTGTCGGCGTTGGCGTCGGGTCTGGTGTCGGGTTCGGGGACGGATCCGGTGACGGATTCGTCGGGCTCGGATCAGGATTGGGATTCGGATCCGGAGCGGGGTCGGGATTCGGCTCAGGGGTCGGCGCCGGACCCTTTGGCGATGCGTCCGCGCCCGGCGCGGCCGACGTCGAGTCTTGCGGTGGATCCGTCGGATCCGTGGGCGATTTCTTGTCGCTGCCGCAGGCGATCAGGCAGGCCATGGCGACGGCGGCGGTGCAGATGCGCAGGTTCAAGGCAGCGGGTGTATAGCAAGATCCAAACCCGCGCGTCCGCGCTCGCTCCGGCCGAGCGCCTGAGTAGTCACTCCGAATTTCGAAGTTCAAAGTTCAGAGTTCGAAGTTCGTTTTACCTACCTCCCGCCCGCCAGCCTGATGTCCTGCACTTTCGTGGCGCCCTCGGCGAGGCTGATCGCGATCGAGGCCTGTTGCACCTGGCCGAGAAACGCCGGGTCGTACCACTCGCCGGGCTCGACGTCCGTCACGGCCGTCAGCCGGTACTCGCCAGCGGGAATGCCGCGGAAGGTGAATCGGCCGTCGGTGCCCGGCCGCGCGGACGCGATGCGACGCGACTGCGGAGTCCAGTAACGGTTGTCGCTCGGGAACAGGATGATCGTGTAGTCCGACGTCGGACGTCCCGACGTGTCCTGGATCGTCCCCGACAATTCTTGCGTCTTGTCGGTGAACGTCAGGACGGCGTTCGAGAGATCCTGATTCGGACCGACATCGAGCGGAAAGTCGAGAACGTCGCGGCCGTCGATCATCGCGGATTTCAGCCGCCACCCGCCGGCCGTCTGTCCCGGCGTGACGAAACCACGGCCGCCGCGTCCGCCTCGGCCTGTCGGATCGTCCGATGGCGAGTACGGCAGCACGCTCGCGTTGATTGTGTAGCGTCCTGGTGCGACGCCAGGAATCGAGAAATGCCCCGACGCGTCGACTTCGCCCGGCGGCGTGACGCCCATCTCGAGCGTCTGTGCGCCACGCGGCGAGAGCGTGATCAGGATTCGCGTCGGATCGGGCGGCTGCTGCGATCCGCTCTCGAAATCGACGCGGCCTTTCATGGTCATGCCCGGCTGCAGGGTCAGCACGAGGTTCGAGATGTGCTGGCCTCCGACCGAGACGTCCGCCGCGGCCCACAGCACTTGCGCGATCGATCCCGGCCCGCCGATGCCGCCGCGGCCGAAAAAGACGGGACCGCCGCGTCCGCCAGCGCCGTTCTGCGCTGCCGCGGGATCGCGAACGATCGCACGCGCCTGCAGGCTGTACTGTCCAGGCGTGACGTTGTCGAACGTGAAGCGGCCGTCGGCGCTCACGCGCGTCTGATCGGTGCCGAAGACGTTGACGTTGGGCAGCGACGCGCGCTCCGACGGCACGAGCGCGACCTGCGTGCCCTGCGGCAGCGCGCCGCTCGGCATCGCGACGATGCCGCTGACGCGCCAGGTCGGGACGAGCTGCAGCTGGAAGTCGACGCCCGCGCGCTCTTCGCCCACATCCAGCGTTACCGTCGTCGCGCTCGAGAGCGACGTGGTGCCTGGATAGTAGACGGGCGCGTACGCTTCGGACGGCTGCTGTTCGCTCTGCTGGAGCTGCTCCTGCAACTGCAGCACGCGCGCCATGACCTCCGTGCCGGCGCCCTGATTGGCGAGCGTCGTGAGATTCCCGATGTTGATCGACACGCTGCCGGCGCCGCCTTGCGCCTGTTGCAGGACCGCCTGCACCTGGCTCGCGAGCGCCTCGCGCAAGTCGTTGGTCGTCAGATTGCGCGGCACGGCGTTGACGATGTAGTCACCCGGCTGCAGCTGATAGATGCGATAGATGCCGCGATCGTCGGCGACGGCCTGTCCGGCCGGCTGCAGCGTCCGTTCGCCCGTTTGCAGCACGAAGCGCAGTGCGCGGATCGTCGTCCCCGCCGCGGGCTCGCCAGCCTCGTCGACGACGAGTCCGGTGATGACGCTGCCGTGCGGCATGACGATTGTCGCGCGCTCGAGGATTTGTCCGTCGGCGAGCTGGATGGGCGTGCCCGGCCGCCCCGGCCGCTTCGCGCCGTACGTCCCCGTGACGAAGCCGGGCTTGGACGCCGTCATCGTGAAGCGTCCGGCGGGCAGCGCTTGAAACACGAATCGGCCCTGATCGTCGGTGAGGACCGAGCGTCCGCCGCGCAGCTCGGCGCCGTTCAGCGTGACGCGCGCGCGTTTGACCGGCGAGCCGGTGCCGTCGCGGACGACGGTCCCGCTGATCGCGCCAGTGCCGGTGGCGACCGCCGACGTGTTGTCGCGCGGGAATCCCGCGCGCCCTGGCCCGCCGCCACGCTGGCCTCCGAGGCCAGGCCCCGGCCCGCCCGCCCGTCCACCGCCTCCGCCTTGCGCGACCAGACCCGCACAGGCCATCGCCACGATCGCGGTGGAGACGGCGAGGCGTCGGAGGGCAAGGGACATGGGGTGATGAGGAGACGATGGCGCGTGACGAGAAGTTTCGACGCTCGCCGCCGGCTATCGGCCGACGCGCAGCTTGTTGTCCACGCTCAGCACGCCGTTGAACGACGCGAGCGACGTCGCAAGAATCTTGTCGCCCTGCGAGTCCACGAAGCCCGTCAGCGTGATGCGCTGGTGCTCGACGATGATGTGGATGGGCGGCATCGGCAGCTCGGCGTAGCGCCAGAACGTGGGATGGTTGTAGATGCGGCCGGCGGCGATCACGCGGATCTTCGCGTCGACGTCGGAGACGGGCAGCACGTCGATCTCGTTGCTCAGCGTGCGGATGCCGTCGATCTTCGCCACGCGCTTGCCGAGCTCGTCCTTCTTGTTCGGCGTCGTGACCTTGCCGGTCAGCACGACGTTCCGATTGTCGATGCCGATGTTCACGTCGTCGAAGATGCTGAACTTCGAGTAGGTGCGGACGGACTCGGCGACCTTCTCGCCGAGATCGCGATCGGAGATCTGCGCCGAGGCGGGCAGAGCTCCGGCCAGCAGGGCGAGGAGCGCGACACCGACGAGCACGATCTTCCGCATGGAGGTTTGGCCTTGCTGGCAGGCTGGTGCTGATGCTACGCCAGAGCAAAGGAGGTGCCAAGCCCCTGTCCCAAAGGCCCGTCGTGGGCCGCTGTCGTGCGTCTGGCGGGCGTCGCCTGGCGCGGACAGGATGCTGGCCGCTCACGCGGCCAGAACTTCGAACTTCGAGAAAGAGCCCTACTTGCGCGCCTCGTAGTACGACACGCCTTCGGCCGTCGCGAGTCGCCTGGCGGCGCGGCCGCCGGCGTCGATCAGCGACTGGACGGTCGCGTCGGCGTTCGGCGGCGGCACGTCCGTCTTGCCCGCGAACACACCGGCCCGGCGCGTGCCGGTGATCAGGATCAATCGTCCGCCCGAGCGCAGCGTCCCGTAGGCCTCGACCAGCGCCGCTTGCGGCACCTCACCGGTCGATATCGCCAGCACGGCCACGTCGTTGGCCGATTCGCCTGCAGGGAGCGTCCGCGCGAGATCGATCAGCGCGCCGGCGTCGTCGGCGGCGGCCTGCAGTGCGGCGTCGGTCTCTGGCGTCGCGCTGACGATGAGCGTGCGGCCGTTGAGGCCGGTGATGCGCGCGACTTCCGCGGCGAGCGCCGGCGCTGGCGATCCGGCAAAAACCACGCGATCGCCGGGTCGTGCGCCGATCATCGCGAGCGCCGTCTGATGCGGCGACGGGCCGCGGCGGAACCACTTCAGCATGAGGGTCGATGATATAGTTTTCGCCCGTGACTCAAGGACTTTCTATCGCCCCTGCCGAGGGCAAGCTCGGCATTCTCCTCGTCGGCCTTGGGGCCGTCAGCACCACCACGATCGCCGGTGTCATGGCCGTTCGCAAAGGCCTTGCGAAGCCGATCGGATCGCTCACGCAGATGGGCACGGTCCGTCTCGGCAAGCGCACCGAATCGCGCTCGCCAGCGATCAAAGAATTCGTGCCGCTGTCGAATCTCGATCAGATCGTGTTCGGCGGCTGGGACATCTTCGAAGACAACTGCTACGAGGCCGCGAAGACCGCCGGCGTGCTCGAGAATTCGCTGCTCGATTCGATCAAGGACGAGTTGTCGGCGGTCACGCCGATGTCCGCCGTCTTCGATCGTCAGTACGTGAAGCGGCTCGACGGTCCGAACGTCAAGAAGGGCAAGAACAAGAAGGATCTCGCCGAGCAGCTCATTGCCGACATCCGCCGGTTCAAATCGGAGCACAAGCTCGATCGCCTCGTGCTCGTGTGGTGCGGCAGCACGGAAGTGTTCCTCACCGAAACGGCCGCGCATCAGTCGCTGGCCGCGTTCGAGAAGGCGCTCGAGGCCAACGATCCATCGATCCCGTCGAGCATGATCTACGCGTACGCGGCGATTCACGAGGGAATTCCGTACGCGAACGCGGCGCCGAACCTGAGCGCCGACGTGCCCGCGTTGATGGAGCTCGCGCAGAAGACGGGCTCGCCGCTCGCCGGCAAGGATCTGAAGACCGGACAGACGCTGATCAAGACGATCATCGCGCCGGGCTTGAAGGCGCGATTGCTCGGCGTCGAAGGCTGGTACTCGACGAACATCCTCGGCAATCGTGACGGCGAAGTGCTCGACGATCCCGACTCGTTCAAGACGAAGGAAGAGAGCAAGAAGTCGGTGCTCGACTACATCTTCCAGTCGAGTCTGTATCCCGACCTCTACGCCGAGCTGCACCACGTCGTGCGCATCAACTACTACAAGCCGCGCGGCGATGCGAAAGAGGGCTGGGACAACATCGATCTCGTCGGCTGGCTCGGCTATCCGATGCAGCTCAAGATCAACTTCCTCTGCCGCGACAGCATCCTCGCCGCGCCGATCGTCCTCGACGTGGCGCTGTTCATGGATCTCGCGAAGCGATCGGGCTTCTCCGGCATCCAGGAGTGGCTGTCGTTCTACTTCAAGAGCCCGATGCACGCGCCGGGGCTGTACCCCGAGCACGATCTGTTCATCCAGCTGATGAAGCTCAAGAACACGCTGCGCTACATGCGCGGTGAGGAGCTCATCACGCATCTGGGGCGCGAATACTACGACTGATGCGCCGCTTCCAGCCCGCGCTGCTCGGCGGCCTGTTCATCGGCATTGTCTCGGCGCTGCCGTTCGTCGGCGCGGCGAACTTCTGCTGCTGTCTGTGGGTCGTGCTCGGCGGGCTGCTCACGGTCTACCTGCAGCGCCAGGCGCATCCTGACGCGCTCGAAGCCGCCGAAGCCGTGCTCGGCGGTTTGATCGCGGGCCTCGTCGGCGCGATCATCTACGTCGTCATCACCGGCCTGATCGTCGCATTGTCCGGCGCGCGCTTCGACGAGCAGATCCGCGTCGCGCTCGATCAGAACAGCCAGCTGCCGCCGGAGCTGCGCGATCGCGTCGAGACCGTGCTCGAGCGGCCGAACGCGCCCGTGCTGATTGGCGTGTTCTACGCGATGATCACGATTCCGATGTACGCCGTCTTCAGCATGCTGGGCGCGCTGCTCGGCCTCGCGCTGTTCCGCCGCAAGCCGGCGCCGCCGCCGCAGGTCTGAGCCGCCGCTCAGGCATCGCTCGCCCGAGGTTCGACGATGTCCAAGCCGCAGACGCCAGAGATCAACGCGCTCCTCGACGAGGATCGCGTCTTTCCACCACCCGCCGACTGGCAGACGCACGCGCGCGTCACCGATCCCGAGATCTACGCGCGCGCCGCCGCCGATCCCGAGGGCTTCTGGTCGCGCTTCGCGATCGCGCTCGAGTGGATGGAGCCGTGGCGGCAGGTGCTCGACTGGCAGCCGCCGCACGCGAAGTGGTTCGTCGGCGGCAAGCTGAACGTGAGCGCCAACTGCGTCGATCGCCACGCGCGGTCCGCGCATCGCAACAAGGCCGCGATCATCTGGGAAGGCGAGCCCGGCGATCGCCGCACGCTGACGTACTTCGATCTCTATCGCGAAGTCTCGCGCTTCGCGAACGTCCTCAAATCGCTCGGCGTGAAGAAGGGCGATCGCGTCGCGATCTATCTGCCGCTGATTCCCGAAGCCGCGATCGCGATGCTCGCGTGCGCGCGCATCGGCGCGATCCACAGCGTCGTCTTCGGCGGCTTCAGCTCGGACGCGCTGCGCGATCGCATCAACGACGCGCAGTGCAGCGTGCTCATCACCGCCGATGGCGGCTATCGGCGCGGACAGATCGTCCCGCTGAAGCAGATGGCCGACGAGGCGCTGAAGGACACGCCGTCAATCCGGCACGTCGTCATCGTGCAGCGGCAGGCGGGGGAGTCGTTCCCGATCCACGTCAAGGAAGGCCGCGATCACTGGTATCACCGGCTGATGCAGGACGCCGACGCGACCTGCCCGCCGGAGCCGATGGACGCGGAGGACGTGCTGTTCATCCTCTACACGTCCGGCACGACCGGCAAGCCGAAGGGCATCGTCCACACGACCGGCGGCTATCTCGTCGGCGCGTACGCGACGACGCAATGGGTCTTCGATCTGCGCGACGACGACGTGTATTGGTGCACGGCGGACATCGGATGGATCACGGGACACAGCTACGTCGTGTACGGGCCGCTCGCCAACGGTGCGACGGTATTGATGTACGAAGGCGCGCCGGACTGGCCGCAGCGCGATCGCTTCTGGCAGCTCATCGAAGAGCACGGCGCGACGATTCTCTACACGGCGCCGACGGCGATTCGCGCGTTCATGCGCTGGGGCACGGAGTGGCCGGCGAAGCGCGACCTCAGCTCGCTGCGATTGCTCGGTTCCGTCGGCGAGCCGATCAATCCCGAAGCGTGGATGTGGTACTACCAGCACATCGGCCGCGAGCGCTGCCCGATCGTCGACACGTGGTGGCAGACCGAGACGGGACACATCCTCATCACGCCGCTGCCGGGCATCACGCCGCTG
>DASZVJ010000024.1:0-5182 GCA_035547155.1 Vicinamibacterales bacterium | reverse complement strand
GTCGGCGACGAAGACGGGCCGTTCGAATCGGCGCGGTTCTATCGGCCGCAGGGCCTCGCGCTCGACGGCGACATCCTCTACGTCGCTGACACCGAGAACCACAAGATTCGCGCGGCAAGCCTCACGGGCCGGCGCGTGACGACGATCGCCGGCACGGGGATGCAGGCGGGCTACGGCACGGTCGGCGGCGCGGCGACGATGACGCCGTTCAACTCGCCGTGGGACGTCCATCTGCGCGGCGGTCTGCTGTTCGTGGCCATGGCCGGCTCGCATCAGATCTGGATGGTCGATCTCGCGCGCCAGCTCGCGTTCCCGTATGCCGGATCCGGCCGCGAGGCGCGCATCGACGGCGCGGTCGACGATGCGGCGTTCGCGCAGCCGTCGGGCCTCGCGATGGCCGACAACGCATTGTACGTCGCCGACAGCGAGTCCAACATCATTCGCGCGATCGAGCTGCCGCCGGTCAATCACGTGCGCACGATCGCCGGCGGCGATCTCTTCGAGTTCGGCGATCGCGACGGCCGTGGCGACACCGCACGCTTTCAACATCCGCTCGGCATCACCGCCGCACGCGGCGTGTTGTTCGTTGCCGACACGTACAACCATCGCATTCGCACGGTGAATCCCGCGACGGGCGACGTGCGCGCGTTCGCGGGCGTCGGCATCGAGGGGCGTGAGGACGGCGCGGCGGCTGTTGCGCGCTTTCACGAGCCGGGCGGCCTCTCGGCGACGTCCGACGCGCTGTACGTCGCGGACACGAACAATCACGCCGTCCGACGCGTGTCGCTCGACGATGGTGCATGCACGACGATCGCGATTACCAGAAGCGATGGAGGAGTACCGTAAGGTCGATCGAGTGCCCTCGCGATCCGCCTCGTCGTCGAAAAACGTACGCGCACTTACCAGATTGCACGCGCGGATTCGATACAAATAATTCGCGCGCGCGACAAACGGACGAACCATTTCAGCGACCAAAACGTCGTATGCTCAGACAGGAACCAGACAAACGTGTCTGGTTCGTTTGGAGGTTCGTTACGTGCGTATTGGCAGTGTGAAGAGCGTTCTCATCGGTTCGGCATTTCTCCTGGCCACGGCGGCTCCTGTGTTCGCACAGGGCACCGTTGGTGCTGGTCTTTCATTCCTGCACGACGATGGAGCCACGGCAACTGGCTTCACGATCGACTACGCGTCGGTCAAGCCCGCGACGGACAAAGCGACGTTCGGCTTCGTGGGTGATTTCGGTTTGAACAAGTTCGACGGTGGCACGGTCACCTCGTACCTCGGCGGCGTGCGCGTCGCCATCCCGGGCAACGCGAAGGTCAAGCCGTTCGCCCAGTTCGTCCTCGGTGCGGAGCACGCGGGCGGCGAGACCGACTTCGCGCTCCAGCCGGGCGCGGGTGTGGACTTCGTGGTCAGCCCGACGCTCGACGTGCGCGTGCAGATCGACTTCCGCAACGTCCGCTTCGACGGCGGCAGCGTGAACGGTCAGCGCTACACGTTCGGCGTCGCCATTCCGCTCGGCGCCAAGAAGTAGCGGACGCTTGCCTGGCCGCAGCGCTCTGCCCACGGCACCGAGCGCGAAAGCGGGCAGATACACGAACGGCGGGGGCTCCGGCTCCCGCCGTTGTCATTTCCGCCAACTCCCACATTTCCTTCGTGTTAGACTCAACCGCTTGCTCCGGACGCCGGAGCGTCGTGTCGCATGCTGCGTGCCCGCCATCTGCTCCTCGTGGCGGTGACCTTCCTGGTCTCCTGCCAGCCGTCGCCAGACGAGCAGACGTCGGCTGTACGAGAAGACATCCGGCTCTCGGCTGACAGCACGACGATCAGTGCTCTCGTGCCGCCGAACGCGACGCTCGAAAGTCTGTTGCGGCAGCAGCAGGTGCCTGCCGACATGACGGCGTCGCTCATCGACGCGGTGCGTGGCGTGTTCAATCCGCGCGACCTGCGCGCGCAGCGGACCTACTGGATTTCCCGCACGATCGACGGGCTGTTCCGCGAGTTCCGGTACCAGATCAACCCCGACACGCTCCTGCGCGTCGGGTTCCGCGATCAGCCAGGCGACACCGCGGCCGCGTTCGACGCGGAAGTCGTGACGCTGCCGAAGGAATACCAGCTCGACGCCGTGACGGCGACGATCTCGCGATCCACGCCGTCGCTCTTCGGCGCGTTTCACGCGACGGGCGAGAACGTGCTGCTGCCCGGACAGCTCGCCGAAGTGTTTGCCGGCGATGTCGACTTCAATTCCGACCTGCATCTGGGCGATCGCGTCGACGTGCTGTTCGAGCGCGCCGTGCGCGACGGCGACGTCGTCGGGTACGGAGACATCGAAGCCGCGGTGCTCGAGACCGGCGGACGGCGGCTCTCCGCGTTCCGTTTCGCCGGCGCAGACGGCAAGGCCGCGTGGTACGACGCGCAGGGGCGTTCGCTGCGGCGGCCGTTCCTCAAGTCGCCGTTGCCGTTCGATCCGCGCGTGACCTCGGGCTTTTCCGCCAGCCGCTTCCACCCGCTGCTCGGCATCCGCCGGCCGCACTACGGCGTCGACTTCGGTGCGCCGACGGGCACGCGCGTCTTCGCCGTTGCCAGTGGCGTCGTCGAAGTAGCCGCGTGGTCCGGTGAAGCCGGGCGGATGGTGCGCATCAAGCACGCGAGCGGCTACGAGACGTCCTACCTGCATCTGTCCGGTTTCGGTCCTGGCGTTCATGCAGGCACGCGTGTCGAGCAGGGACAGGTCATCGGCTATGTCGGCATGACCGGCGCGGCGACTGGGCCGCATCTCGACTATCGCGTCGCGAAGAACGGCACGTACCTGAATCCGCTCACGGCGTTCAGCCGGACGGCTGCGGGCGAGCCGCTGTCGGCCGACGCGCTCGATGCGTTCATGCAGCAGCGCGACAAGGCGCTGGCGGAGATGCGCGACCGGCTCGGCGCGTCGCTCGATGCCTCATCCCCCGATTCGTCCGAGTCGTCGCCGATTTCGTCTCATTGATTCGAACGTTCATTCACGATGTCTGCACTCTTTCCGTTTCGGGCCTTGCGCCCTGATCCTGGCGTCGCGTCCCGCGTCGCCTCCGTTCCTTACGACGTCGTCAACACCGAGGAAGCGCGGGCGTTGGCGGCGGGCAATCCGCTGAGCTTTCTGCACGTCACGCGATCCGAGATCGATCTGCCGGCGGAGACGAACCCGTACGACGCTTCGGTCTACGAGCGCGCCGTGGCGAACTTCGCGCGTCTGAAGACCGCCGCGCCGCTCGTCGTCGATGACGAGCCGTCGCTGTACTGCTATCGGCTGCAGATGGGCGCGCACGAGCAGACCGGGCTCGCCGGCTGCTTTTCGATCGACGAGTACGATCGCGGTCTGATCAAGAAGCACGAGAAGACGCGAAAGGACAAAGAGGACGATCGCACGCGGCACATCACGACGCTCCGCGCGCAGACGGGGCTCGTGTTCCTGACGTATCGCGCGAGCCAGGCCGTCGACGCGATCACGCGTCGCGTGAAGGCCGGCGCGCCGCTCTACGATTTCACGGCACCTGACGGCGTCGTCCACACCGTGTGGCGTGTGACGGGCGCGGATCGCGATGCGCTCGTGGCGGCCTTTGCCGCGCTGGACGCGCTGTACATCGCGGACGGCCATCATCGCGCGGCCAGCGCGTCGCGTGCGGCGCAGACGTTGCGAACGGCCGGCGACGCGAGCGCTGACGCGCAGCAGTTCGTCGCGGTCGCGTTTCCGGACGCGGAGATGCAGATCCTGCCGTACAACCGCGTCGTGAAGGATCTGGCCGGCCACACGCCGGCGGCGCTTCTTACGGCATTGCGAGAGGTCGGACCTGTGCGGCGCGGCAGCGCGACGCCCGAGCGGCCGGGCGAGGTTTCTGTCCTTGTCGGCGGCGCGTGGCACACGCTGCAACTGCCGCCGCCGGATCCGGGCGCTTCGCACGCTGACAGCCTCGACGTCGAAGTGCTGCAGCAGCGCGTGCTGCAGCCGCTCCTGAACGTCGGCGACCCGCGCACGGACAAGCGCATCGATTTCGTCGGCGGCATCCGCGGCACGGCGGAGCTCGAGACGCTCGTGTCGTCGGGGAAGGCCGCGATTGCGTTCTCGATGTATCCGGTGGGCATCGGCGATCTCATGAGCATCGCGGACGCCGGCGGCACCATGCCGCCCAAGTCGACGTGGTTCGAGCCGAAGCTGCGTGACGGGCTGATTGTCCACACGATTTGAGATCGCGGTCTCGAGCCACTAAGATCAAGCGAACATCCGTCATCGTTCATCTGAATCTGCTTCCATCGATACATCACCTATGGCTGTCCACCGCATCTACAACTTTTCCGCCGGTCCCGCGATTCTGCCGGTGCCGGTTCTCGAAGAAGCGCAGCGTGATCTCCTCGCCCTGCCGGGCGTCGGCATGTCCGTGATGGAGATCAGCCACCGATCGAAAACCTTCGAAGCGATCATCCAGACCGCCGAGGCGAACATCCGCTCGCTCGCCGGCGTGCCCGACAACTACAAAGTGCTGTTCCTGCAGGGCGGCGCGAGCCTGCAGTTCTCGATGGTGCCGATGAACCTGCTCACGCCGGGCAGCGTCGCGGACTACGTCATCACGGGCGACTGGTCGAAGAAAGCGTTGAAGGAAGCCAAGAAAGTCGGCGCGACGAACATCGCCGCGTCCGCGGAGGCCGGCGGATTCAAGAGCATCCCGAAGGCGGGCGAGATCAAGTACACGCCAGGCGCGGCCTACGTGCACATGACGTCGAACAACACGATCGCCGGCACGGAGTGGCGCGACGTGCCCGAGACGACCGGCGCGCCGCTCGTCAACGACGCATCGTCCGACATCTTCTCCGGGCCGATCGACGTCTCGAAGTTCGGGGTGATCTACGCGGGTGCGCAGAAGAACCTCGGGCCGTCTGGCGTGACCCTCGTCATCATCCGCGAAGATCTGCTGGCGCGCTCGTCCGACACGCTGCCGAGCATGTTGAACTACAAGATCCAGGCAGACAACGGGTCGATGTACAACACGCCCGCCTGCTTCGGCATCTACATCCTCGGGCTCGTGATCAAGTGGCTGATCGCGAACGGCGGTCTGCCGGCGATCGCCAAGGTCAACGAGCGCAAGGCGAAGGCGCTCTACGACGAGCTCGATCGCACGTCGTTCTGGAAGCCGCACGCGGAGAAGGA
>DASZVJ010000023.1:0-1632 GCA_035547155.1 Vicinamibacterales bacterium | reverse complement strand
GCCCACGCCCGACGCCTGCTGGCACGCGTGCAGCTCCTCGGCGATGTAGTCGACGCGTTGTTTCATGCGCACATCGCCGGTCGAGGCGTACATCAGCGACGCCGCGGTCAGATAGTGTCCGAGCGTATGACCGTGGCAGCGGATGCCGACCCACGGCTCTTCCGATTCCCATCCGCCGTACACCGGCGCTTTCGGAGCGAGACCGGCATTCACGCGGAAGTTGTGCAGCATGCGGTCCGGCTGCAGCGACAACAGGTAGGCGAGGTCGCGTCGCTGCGCGTCGAGAAACGGGCCGTCGAGCAGACGGACGTCGCTGAGCGCGACGGGCATCAGGCGCGCCGCCGCGGCGCGCGCGGGCCGTTGGAGGCCGATGGCTCGTGCGGCGGCATCGAGCGGCATGGCACCGGCGAGCGCCGCCACGGCGCCGCAGCCGGCGTGTCTCAGCAACTCACGCCGTGTCATGGTAGTCCTCGCGAAGGGCACAGTATACGCGTTGGCCGCGATCGGCGGGCGCGTGCCGGTCGATGGTGAACGAACGAGGAACGAGAGGCCGCTCATGAGGACTCGTTGGGTAGTTGTGACGTTGTGTGTCGTCGCAAGCGTGGCGGCTCGTCAAACGCCGCCGGTCGCGCAGGCCGACATCCACGTCGACACGCGCGTGGTCAAAGGCCCGATGTCGCCGATTTGGGCGTGGTTCGGACACGACGAACCGAACTACACCTACAGCGCGGACGGGACGAAGCTCTTGTCCGAGTTGCAGGCGCTCAGTCCCGTGCCGGTGTTCATGCGCGTGCACAACCTGCTGACGACGGGCGATGGTGAACCGGCGTTGAAGTGGGGATCGACGAACGTCTATACGGAGGACGCCGCGGGGCGGCCGGTGTACGACTGGCGCGTGTTCGATCGGATCATCGACACGTACATCGCGCGAAAGATGAAGCCAATCGTGCAGCTCGGCTTCATGCCGCAGGCGCTGTCATCGGCGCCCGCATCCGTGCCGTACCGGCATTTCTGGAAGCCGGGCGATCCCTACAACGACATCTACACGGGCTGGACCTACGCGCCGAAGGATTACGCGAAGTGGGAGGAGCTCTGCTATCAGGTCGCGACGCATCTCACGCAGCGATACGGCCGTGACGCGGTGAACGGCTGGTGGTTCGAGCTCTGGAACGAGCCGGACATCGGCTACTGGAGCGGATCGGTCGGACCCTCACGCGGCGGCGATCCGGACGCGGCGGCGAAGGCGCAGACGCGGCGCGACGAGTACAACAAGCTGTATGACTTCACGGTCGCCGGCGTGCGCCGCGCGCTGCCGACCGCGCGCATCGGCGGACCTGAAGTCACCGGCGGCGCGCAGGAGATGCTGCGCGGGTTCCTGCAGCACACGTCGGCCGGCACCAACTACGCGACGGGGCAGACCGGCACGCCGCTCGATCTGATCACGTTTCACGCGAAGGGCAGTCCGAGCTTCGTCGACGACCGCGTCCGCATGGGCGTCGCGAATCAGCTGCGCAGCATCGATCGCCATTTCCTCGTCATCAAGGACTTTCCGATGTACGCGCGGACGCCGATCGTCATTGGCGAGTCCGACCCGGACGGCTGCGCCGCGTGCGGCGCGTCGCACTATCCGCA
>DASZVJ010000022.1:0-6203 GCA_035547155.1 Vicinamibacterales bacterium | reverse complement strand
TCGACGCGTATTTCGGGTTGTGCAGGAACGTGACGTCGCCCGGCTGCGCGTCGTCGAGACCGGCGACGCGCCGCACCTCGATCGTGCCGTCACCGTCGACCGTGCATCCAATCTGTTGAGCCAGTTCCGCAAGCGTCACAGCGGCGTGAGTATAACGGGCTTGGGGCTACAGGCGACGGTCCGCGGGCGACGAATGCCGCCGGACGGCCCCTTCGTCCCCTGGTCCCTTCGTCCCCTGGTCCCCGCCGTCCCTATCCCCCATCCACAAACGACGCGAGCCGATCGAGGCCCAGCGCCGCCGCGATCTCGTCGAGGCGCTGGCCGCGGACGTCGTCAGCGAGATGCAGCGCTTGCCGAAGCGCGGTGAGATGCGGCGACGGCTCCGGCTGCCAGGTAATGGCCGTCAGACCCTGGCCTGCGCCGCGCCACGACAGGTAATGTCCGACGCTGCGAAAGATGAAGTAGTACGCGAAGACGTTGGGGCCTGGCAGCAGCGCGATCGGCGCGCACAGCAACGCGAGCACGGCGTCGATGATCGCCCAGCGAAAATGTTTGTCGCGATCGGCGCCGAGGCTGCGGCGGCTGCGATCGATCGCCATCTGCGCCGTCAGATCGTCGGCGTGCACGAGACGCACGTGCGTCTCGTGCCGCAGATGCCAGAGCAGACGCTGCTCGGCGACGGCCTCGGCCAGCTTGCGGGTGAACCAGCGCCGCACGCGGCCGTGCGGCGCGTCGCTGTCGGGCGCGTGCTGCGCGCGCTCGCCTTCCGCGAGCGCGCGATGGAAGATGGCCGTCACGCGCCGCCATCCGGTCGCCGGCGCCTCGTCGTCGCCGGCGTCCGCACGCTCCATCCGCTCGCAATAGAGCTCGTCGCGGTCGTCGCCGACAGGCACGAGATAGACGTCCATTCCCGATCGCCATGCTAGCATTCCGATGTTCATGGCCTCGACGCCGCCCGATCTCGACGTCCGCAAAATTGCCGCGCTCGCCCGCCTCGAGCTGACCGACGACGAAGTGGACGTGTTCTCGCGTCAGTTGCGCGACATCCTGGCGTACGCCGAACAGGTGCAGCAGATCGACACGACTGGCGTGCCGCCCACGTCGCATCCGCTCGCGGGCACGATGGTGTGGCGCGAAGACGAGCCGCGGCCGTCGCTCGCGCGCGACGTCGTGCTGGAACAGGCGCCAGAGGCGTCGATCCGGGCCGGTCTATTCAAAGTGCCGAAGGTGCTCTGACGCGTGGGAGCTGACGCTCTGACTGCCACCGCCCTGCGCGATGCGATTGTCGCCGGCCGCCTCTCGGCTGAAGAGGCGTGCCGCGATGCGCTCACGTGCATCGCGTCGACCAACGACACGCTGCACGCCTTTCACACCGTCGAAGAAGACCGCGCGATCGAGCGCGCCCGCGCGCTCGATCGGCAGTCTGGCGCGCGCGGCCCGCTGCATGGCGTCCCGATCGCGCTCAAGGACAACATGGTCGTGCGCGGCACGATCACGACGTCCGGATCGAAAGTCCTCGAGCACTACCGTCCGCCGTACGACGCGACCGTCGCCGAGAAGCTCGAAGCCGCCGGCGCGGTGATCGTCGGCAAGACCGTATGCGACGAGTTCTCGATGGGGTCGTCCACCGAGAACTGTGCGTTCGGACCGGCGAAGAACCCGTGGGCGATCGATCGCGCGCCTGGTGGATCGAGCGGCGGATCCGCGGTCGCCGTCGCCGCGCAGATGACGCCGCTCGCGCTCGGATCGGATACCGGCGGATCGATTCGTCAGCCTGCGGCGTTCTGCGGGATTGTCGGTCTGAAACCGACGTACGGCCGCGTGTCACGCTACGGGCTGATCGCGTTCGCGTCTTCACTCGATCAGATCGGTCCGCTCGCGCGATCGGCCGCGGACGTCGCGCTTTGCCTCGAAACGATCAGCGGCGCCGATCCACACGACTCGACGGCGGCCTCGACTCCAGTGCCGTCGTTCACGTCGGCGCTCACGGGCGATGTCCGCGGTCTGCGCATCGGGGTTCCACGCGCGCTGCTCGAGTCAGGCGTCGACGCGGACGTGCTCGCCGCGTTCAACGAGAGTGTGCGTGCGCTCGAAGGACTGGGCGCGACGATCGTCGACGTCGCGCTGCCGCACACGGCCGCGGCAATCCCGACCTATTACCTCGTCGCCACGGCCGAGGCGAGCTCGAACCTGGCACGCTATGACGGCGTGCGTTACGGCATGCGCGTGAAGGATGCCGCGACACTGGGCGAGATGTACGATCGCACGCGCAATGCCGGTTTCGGCGCCGAAGTGAAGCGCCGCATCATGCTCGGCACGTACGTCCTGAGCGCGGGCTATTACGACGCGTACTACTTGAAGGCGCAGCAGGTCCGCACGCTCATCCGCCGCGACTTCGAAGGGGCCTTCACGAGCGCCGACGCGATCGCGCTGCCGACCACGCCGACCGCAGCGTTCAAGCTGGGCGAGAAGACGAGCGATCCGATGCAGATGTATCTCGAGGACATCTTCACGGTGAGCGCGCCGCTCGCGGGGCTGCCCGCGTTGAGCGTCCCGTGCGGCCTCACTCGGGATCGGTTGCCGATCGGCCTTCAGCTCACGGGGCGTGCGTGGGACGAACGCACGCTGCTGCGAATCGCGGACGCGTACGAGCACGCACGCGGCGCCTTCGGCACCGCGCCGCACGCATCATCTCGCTAGCGGCATGTACAGCTCCGTCACGAGCTGTTCCTTCGGCACATCCATCGGCGTGTTGCGGTAGATCTCGTAGCTCGCGCCACCCGGCATCGTTCGCCCGCTGGCGGGGAGCCATTCGTGCTTGAGCTGCGCCCAGACGACGCTGAGGCCTTCGTACGATCCAATATGCGTCGTCATCGCGTACGGACCGGCGGGAAGATGTGCCTCCGTCAAGCCACTCGGAATCGTGATGCCTTCGGCGATCGTCAATCCGGCATCCGCGCGCAGCTCAGCCGCGGGCGTCGTGTCCGGGTCGTCGTAGTAGATCCCCAGCATGATCGCACCAGGCCCGAACAGCCCCGCCGGCCCGGCGATCGCACCAAGCCGCGCGAACGCGTCGCCGATCTGCATGTACGGTCCGATGTGACGGATGGCCGCGAGCCGATATGCCAGCATGTCTTTGATGGTGACGTGCATGGACGTCACTTTAGCTGCAAACCTCGATCTTCGAACTTTGAACGTCGAAAAGTGCTCGCTGACAAAAAACCGAGCGCCCTCGAAGAGAGCGCTCGGTCATGCGATGCCGTAAACCGTCCGCCTTCGCCAAGGCTACGGCGGACACGTTAAGCCGACCGACTATCCGATCTGAATCTGCCTCGGCCGTGTCTCTTCGCGGCGCGGGAGCTTCACGGTCAGGACGCCGTCGCGATAGTCCGCCGAGACGCCTGCCGCGTCGACTGACGCCGGCATCGTAAAGGTACGGCGGAACGCGCCGTAGCCGCGCTCGACGCGATGGTACTTGTCCTTGTCCTCGCGCGTTTCGAACTTCCGCTCTCCTTCGATGGTGAGGACGTTGTTCTCGAACGAGACCTTGATGTCCTCCCGCTTCATCTCGGGCAGCTCGGCTTTCACGAGGATGTCGTGCTCCGGCGTTTCGACGATGTCGACCGGGGGCACCCAGGTGCCGGACGAGAGCGGCTCACCGCTGAACGCCGCGTCGAACATGCGGTTCAGACGATCGATCTCCAGCGCGGCCAAACCAGTCACAGGGCTCCAACGGGTCAATGTCATGGCTCAATCCCTCCACAGTGCGATGTCCGCGACAACTCTTGTTGCGCGCGTAACTGGATCGAGTCTAGGCGCTCTACTGCCTATTGTCAAAGCATATTTTATTAGTAATATACACTCATATATTGCGGCCCGTTACTCTCCTTCGCCACGTTTTTGCACTGCTATGATGGGGCGCATGACGGAGTCCTTCTATCAAGGCGCAGCCGACCTGGCTGAGGACGCCCGTCGCCTGCTGACCGAAATCGATCGCGAAGTCCCCGGCGCCGCGGCCGTGACGGCCGACTGCCGGCCGCCGCTCGACGTGCTCGAGACCGCCACGGCGCTGGAGGTCATCATCGACGTCCCCGGCGTGCCCGCCGATTCCCTGCGCGTCGCCGTGCGCCGCAGCACGCTCCTGGTCGTCGGCGCGAAGCTCGCAACGCCGGCCGATCCGAGCGCCCGCTTTCATCTCGCCGAGCGCAGCTATGGCCGCTTCGCGCGTGCGGTGCGCCTCGACGGCGCCTTCGACGCCGCACGGGCGCGCGCGCTCGTGCGCGCCGGCCAGCTGCGCATCATCCTGCCGCGCCTCGAAGATCGCCGTGGCCGCGTGATGCAGATCCCGGTGGAACGCGAGGCATGACGCGCCTCCTCTTCATCGGTGACATCGTCGGCAAGCCGGGCCGCGAGCTCGTGCGCCGCGGGCTGGCGGCGCTCGTCGCGCATCATCACGTCGATCTCGTGATCATCAACGGGGAAAATGCCGCGGCTGGCTTCGGCATTACGCCCGATCTGGCCGACGATCTGTTCGCCTACGGCGCGCACGTCATCACGGGCGGCAATCACTCGTGGGACAAGAAGGAGATCATCGGCTACATCGCGGATCATCCGCGGCTGCTGCGGCCGGCCAACTTCCCCGCCGGCGCGCCCGGCCATGGACGCGCCGTCGTCGAGGCCGCCAACGGCGTGCGCGTGGCCGTCATCAATGTCATGGGCCGCGTGTTCATGACGGCGATCGACGATCCGTTCAAGGTCGTGCTCGACGAGCTCGCGGCCGTGCGCGGCGATGCACGCCTGACGTTCGTCGACTTTCACGCGGAAGCGACGTCCGAAAAAGTCGCCATGGGCTGGCATCTCGACGGCCGCGCGACGGTCGTCGTCGGCACGCACACGCACGTACAGACGGCCGACGAGCGCATCCTGCCGAATGGCACGGCGTACATCACCGACGTCGGGATGACCGGCCCGCACGACTCCGTCATCGGCGTGGATCGCCGCGCGATCCTTGCGCGCTTCCTGACGGGGCTGCCGCAGCGCTTCGAGACTTCGACGGAAAATCCGCGCCTCAACGCGGTACTGGTCGCCGCCGACGAGACGACCGGCCGCGCAATCAGCATCGATCGCCTCAGCCTCTCGGCGCAGGACATCGAGGCGCTCGTCGCGCAGCCCGTCGCCGCGCGCTAGCCCGATGGCCGACTGGCTCGAGCTGCCCTTCGACGACGAGCCCGCGCCGATCGAGACGCGTCCGCTCTCGGTCAGCGAGCTGACGAGCGGCATCCGCGAGCTGATCGAGACCGCATTCGCGTCCGTGCTCGTCGAAGGCGAGATCTCGAACTGCCGGCGCTGGAGCTCCGGCCACATCTACTTCACGCTGAAGGACGATCGCGCGCAGCTGCGCGGCGTCGTCTTCCGGACGACGGTTCGCACGCTGCGCTTCACGCCCGAGGACGGCATGCGCGTCGTCGCGCGCGGGCGGCTCAGCGTGTACGACGCCAAGGGCGAATATCAAATCATCTGCGACACGCTCGAGCCGAACGGGCTCGGCGCACTGCAGGCGGCGTTCGAGCAATTGAAGCGGCGTCTGCACGCCGACGGCCTGTTCGACGCCGCACGCAAACGGCCGCTGCCCGTGCTGCCGCGGCGGATCGGCGTCGTCACCTCGCTCGACGGCGCAGCCATTCGCGACATCCTGCGCGTGCTGACGACGCGCCACGCGAATGCGCGCGTGCTGATTCGCGCGGCGCGCGTGCAGGGCGAAGGTGCGGCCGAGGACCTGGTGCGCGCGCTCAACGCGGTCGCCGCAGCGCCGGACGTGGACGTCGTCATCATCGGTCGCGGCGGCGGATCGGCCGAAGATCTCTGGGCCTTCAACGACGAGCGGCTCGCGCGCGCGATTGCGGCGTCGCCGGTGCCGGTGATTTCAGCGGTCGGACACGAGGTCGACTTCACGATCGCGGACTTCGTCGCGGACGTCCGCGCAGCGACGCCGTCGAACGCCGCGGAGATCGTCGTCGATCGCTTCGACCACTTCTGCGCACGCATCGATCAGGCCGAGCACCGGCTGCGTGCGGTCGTCGATCGCGCCATCGCGCGACGGCAGCAGCTGACTTCGCGCGCGGACACGCGGCTGCGGCAGTGGGCGACGTCGGTCGTGCTGCGCGATCGCGACGTCCGCCAGCTGTCGCTGCGGACGGAGCGCG